>NZ_CP147846.1:0-300772 GCF_037327425.1 Rhodococcus sovatensis
CTAATGGCGTAAGGTTGGTCATGGTTGAGCTAGCAGCCGTTGTCGGAGGATTTTCCGCAGGTGTAGCTCGACAGCTAGAGGCCGTTGCTTTCGCCTCGGCAGTCTCTGTTTCACTCACCCGGACTCGGGATTCCTCCTAATCGATCAACGATGGGATGGCTATGACTGTTTCTCCGCACAATCTCGATGACGAAGGCACCACGAGGTCGAAGGCCAGGACCGAGAGTTCGGTAGCGGTTGCTGCTACCGGGGCGATCTTCACCTCGATCAGTACAGGCACCGACGCCGTTCTGGTCAGAGTGCACGGGGACATCGACATGCGCAGCGCGCCGATCCTGCGTGACTACGTCTGCGGCCGCGTCTCCGTAGGGGTTCGGCTGATTCTGGACCTCACGAATGTAGATTTCTTCGGCATCGCCGGGTTGACTGTGTTCACCGCACTCGATGAAACTGCCGAATCGGCCGGTACCACTTGGTGCCTGGTAGAGGGGCATGCAGTCCACCGCCTGCTGGAAGCTGCTTCGGTCGTGCCCAGCGTTCGACGCTTCAAGACGGTGGACAGCGCTCTGTAAGGTTCAGTTTCACCAGAACTACCGGGTGACCAGTTCCAACAAGGAACTGGTCACCCTTTTTCGTACCGCGCCGAGAACTCCCTGTTGACGCAACGCAGCTCGGGCCGCATTCATGCCGCCGGCTCCGTGCACCCCGCCTCCCGGGTGTGCTGACGAGCTTCCCAGAAACAGGCCTTCGACGGGCGTCTCGGGCCGTCCGAGACCGGGGGTAGGCCGGAAGATCAGCTGCTGGTGCAGCTGAGCTGTTCCGCCGTTGACGGCGCCGCCGTACAAGCTGGAGTTGGCCGCCGACAAGTCCGATGGACGCTGAACGACTTGGCCGACGATCGACGTGGCGAATCCCGGCGCATGCTCCTCGAGTACGTCGCCCACCCGTTCGGCGATGGTGTCCGCCGATGCGTCATCGACGATCCCGCGCGGCAAATGTGTGTACGCCCAAGCGCTTTCGGTTCCGTTGGGTGATCGTGTCGGGTCTGCCGTGGTCATCTGACCGAACAACATGAACGGACGCTTCGGCAGGACTCCGGTAGCCAGGTCGGTGGTCCACCGCAACAATCCGTCGTCGTCGGCCCCGAGGTGGACGGTGCCCACCTGGGACAGACTCTTCGAACACCACGGAATCGGCTGATCGAGAGCGTAATTCACTTTGACGACGGGAGTGTCCCACTCGAAGTTCGCGAGATCCCTGCGCATTCGCGGGGGAACGGCATCGGTGGGCAACAGGGTGTCGTACAGGATCGGTGCGGACACGTCGGCGATGATCGCCCGCCGTACTCGGACGGTGTCACCCGATGCGGTGTGTACCGATCGTGCTCGCCCATCCACGACATCGATTCGTGTGACTTCGCTGTCGCATCTGACTTCGGCTGTGCCTACACGGCGGACGAGGGCTGCAGTGAGCTCGCTCGACCCGCCTTCGGGAACCGGAAAACCGACGTCCTGAGCCATCATCGTCAGTAGATACCCCATCGCTCCGCTCACTGCAGCTTCGAGCGGGGCGTCGCCGTGCATTGCGTTTCCAAGCAGTAGGCATCGTGCGGCGGAGCTGCGGAAGGTCTCGTGCGCCATGACCCGCGCAGGTAGGGCCATGAATCGGGCGAATCGAAGGGTCTCGGCCGTCCCCAGCGTCCGGGCGAGCGACGCACCGGCGCGAACCGGTGGAAACGGGCCCAGAAACGCGTCGAGCAGCGGTTTCTTGATCCGAGTCCACTGTTCGAACAGTGCGATCCAGGCGTCACCGTCAGCCTTGTCGTATGCCGAAAGAGCTGCGGCGGTGGCTGCGACGTCGGCGTGCACTACCGGTGCGTCCTCGTCCGCGGAGAATCTGGGGTGACCGTACGCTGCGGGCGCGCGGCACCATCGCAGTCCGTGACGTTCGAGCTCGAGTGACTTCATCGCCGGCGATGCGGCACCGAGCGGATAGAAAGCGCTGAACAGGTCACTCGTATAACCGGGGACGAGTTCCGCGCTTCTCACCGCGCCTCCGGGCTCAGGCGCTGCCTCCAATACGACAACGTCCCACCCCGCATCGGCCAAGGCTGCAGCGGCGACGAGGCCGTTGTGCCCGGCTCCGATCACAACGGCGTCGACGGTGGTCGTACTCATGAAGGCGCCCTCCCCGGAAACGGTTGCGGTCTCGTGCTACCGAAAGACATTGTTCATGTTCCCGGTGTGTGCCCGAGTGGCGGGGTGACGAAACCTGGGGGTCAGCTCACCGCGATTTCACGAGAAGTATCTCGACCGGAATCTCGAGCAGCAGACGCTGGACCGTCTGACCCATCAGGAACTTGCCGACGGCGCTGCGGTGGCGTGATCCGATGACGACCAGCTCGGCGTCGACCTTGTCGACGAGCGTGAGGAGGGTGCTGGTTGCGTCGGGATCGGGGAGAGCAGCTTCCACACGGGCATCCGGTGCCAGAACGTGAACCGCGGTTTCGACGGCGGCGAGCTCCTGTGCCTGGGCGCGAGTGTCGGGTGAGCCCGACAGTGCATGGACGACAACGAGTTCGGCGCCGCGACTTTCCGCTTCGCGGATGCCGGCTTCGAGTGCGCTACGGCCCTCGTCGGACTGGTTGTGGATTACTACGACGGACATGATGTGCCTTTCGAAGTGGAGGTAGGGGTCAGCCGAACGGGATCTGCCCGAGGGCGACTCCGACGACCAGCATGGTGAGCGAGATGACTGCAGCGCGCCACAGGACTTTCTTGTGATGGTCGGCGAGTGAGACACCCGCGAGAGTGACCAGCAACAGGATTGCCGGAACCAGTGGGCTCTGCAGATGGAACGCCTGGCCGGTGATCGATGCACGCGCCATTTCGACGGGTTCGATGCCGTACTGCGCCGCAGTTTCGCTGAGCACCGGAAGAATTCCGAAGTAGAACGCATCGTTCGTCATGAAGAACGTGAAGGGGAGGGACAGTACGCCGGTGATGACGGCGAGGTACGGACCCATTCCCGACGGGATGACATTGAGAAGCCACTCGGCCATCGCTTCGACCATGCCGGTTCCCTGGAAGACACCGGTGAGAATTGCAGCAGCGAGAACCATAGCGACCACGGAAACGATCGACGAGGAATGCCGTGCGATAGCTTCGCCCTGCTCCTTGACCTTCGGGAAGTTCACCGCGAGTGCGATGGATGCGGCGATCATGAACAGTACCGGGATGGGGAGGATGTCCATGACGAGAACGACGAGCAAGACAACGGTCAGAGTTGCGTTGAACCACAGCAGCTTCGGCCGCAGCGTGTTCCGGTTGGGGTCGAGGCCGTCGATGAACTGGCCTGCGCTGCCGTCACCGCCGCCGGTGCCCGTGCCGCCATCGCGACCGGTGGTGGTGTCTGTCGACGCGCCCTGCTTCACCAGCTGGCGATCGTAGACGAGTGAACCGATGCGTCGTCGCTCCATGATGCCGAGGTGGACGGAGAATGCCAGCACGATGATCAAGCCGACGATGAGGGACGGCACCATCGGGATGAACACCTCGGAGGGCGAAATGCCGAGTGCGGATGCTGCACGCACTGTGGGGCCGCCCCACGGAATGATGTTCATCGTGCCGTTGGCCAATCCCGCAACGACTGTCAGGATGACCGGGCTCACACCGAGTTTCAGGTACAGCGGCAACATAGCCGAGGTCACGATGATGAACGTCGTCGATCCGTCACCATCGAGCGAAACGACCATCGCGAGCACTGCGGTGCCGACGACCAGCTTCATCGGATCGTTCTTGACGAGTTTGAGGATCCCCTTCACCAGCGGGTCGAACAACCCGACGTCGATCATGATGCCGAAGAAGATGATGGCGAAGAACAGTAGGGCCGCAGTTGGAGCGAGCGACTTGATGCCGTCGGTGATCATGTCACCGATGCCCAGGCCCGCGCCGGCCAACAGGCCGAACGCAACCGGGACCAATGTCAACGCCACGACTGGCGTCGCGCGTTTGGTCAGGATCAGATACATGAAGACGGCAACCATGAGGAAGCCCAGTATCACGAGCATGGGTGTACTCCTTCTATTCGAGCAGGGTGAAGCCGGGGGGAATCAGCTGTTGTTCGTGACGGGCAATGTCTCGTGCACGAATGCTGCTTGTTCGGTGAGGAATTCGGCGAACTCGGAGTCGGTCAGGACGGAGCTACGCCAACCGTTTCTGGTGAGAATGTCCTGCCAGGCGGCGGACGCATCCAGATCTCGGATGCGGTCGATCCACACGTCTGTTTCTTCCTGCGTCAAACCGGGCGGTACGAGGAGTCCTCGCCAGTTGGCGAAGACGACGTCCACCCCCGCTTCGCGGGCGGTCGGAGCGTCGATGACTTCGATGCGTTCTGCAGAGCTGATCGCAAGTGCACGAACGGTTCCCGCAGAAATCTGGTCCAGATATTCGCTGACACCGGTGGTGGCGACGTCGACCTCCCCTGTCAGCAAAGCGGGCAGGAGTTGGCCGCCGCCTTCAAACTGGCGGTACCTCGACGCGGAGGCGTCGACGCCGATGGCCCGGGCGAGCAGGATTCGGAAGAGTCCGTCGGCGCCGCCCTCGGCCGAACCTCCAGCAAAACTCAGTTCGGCCGGATTCGCCCGCCAGGCGGAAACCAGGTCGTCCATAGTTCGAATCGGCGAATTATCTGGAACAAGAACGACTTCCGGTTCTTCCAGAAGCTTTGCTACTGGGGTGACGTCGGCAATCGTACGATCCGATTCCGTAGTCTCGAGCGCACCGATCAGACCCAGACCCATGACCATCGCGAGATCGGGATCGCCGCTCTCGAGGGCCAACCGGCCGAGCCCGACGACGCCGCCGGAGCCGGGGAGAACCACGACGTCGAAATCGGTGTCGTCCGAAGCCAGTGCCTGCGTGAGGTTGCGGGCAGTGAGGTCGTAACCGCCACCCGCGTCGGACGGGACCACGAACCGGACGCGCTCGTTGCCTGCAGAACCCGCGAACACTGCAGGTTCCGACCCGCAGGCGCCCACCAGAACAGCGACCGACACGCACAGGGCGCTGGCTGCAGTTCGAACACTCATTGTGGGCACGTCGATAGTCAACAACACTTTGTGATTGCGGTCACCCTTGCGGCCACAGTTTCATTTGTGTCCATTGTGCTCACACGGATTCTTGGTCGGTCGTGGGCGGGGGGACGTAGGGTCGTTCCGTGCGTAGAACGACGCTGGCTGCCCAGCTGCTGAGGTTGCAGCTGCTCATCGTCGTCGTAGTGCTCGTCGCCATCGGTGGCCTGTCGCTCGCACAATCGTCCTCGACGTTCGAGCGTGACGCAGGTCGACGAGCGCAATCTGCCGCCGAGACACTGGCCGCCAATCCCGTCGTCCGCCAGTTGCTGCCGTCGGCGCAGCCCCGCATCAGGACCGGGCTGCAGAGCGCCGTCGAATCCGTCCGAGCGGTCTCCGGGCTGGACTACGCACAGTTGGCGGGTGTCGATGGCGTCGTCGTGCTGTCCACTGTTCCCGAACAAGTCGGATCCGCTGTGGGGTCGCCGGCAGGCGCGTCGTGGGTTGGGCTGACCGAAACGCCGCTCGGCAGGGCAGTCGAGGCGCACGTGCCGGTTCTGGACGATTCGGGCACGCTGGTTGGAACTGCCATCGTCGGAGATCGCTATCCGTCGGCGTTGGATCGCTTCCTTCAGGCGGCGCCCAATCTGATCGTCTATCTCGCGGTTGCGTCGGTGCTCGGCGGAGTGGGGTCGGTGCTGCTCGCGCGTCGAGTGAAGCGACAGACTCTGGGCATGGAGGCCAGTGAGATCCTCGATCTGGTCGGGCAACGCGAGGCCATGCTGCGCGGTCTCAAGGAAGGCGTCATTGCACTCGATCCGCACGGCCGGGTGCTGCTGATGAGTGAGAGTGCGCACGACTTGTTGCATATCGACTACGGCAGCAAAGGAATGACTGTCGACGAGCTCGGGCTGACCGACCGGTTACGCGATGTGCTGCTCGGTACCGTGGCCACCGCCGACGAGATCGTGCTGGTCGGGGATCGAGTGCTGGTGTTGAACACGGTTCCGATCGTGTCGAAGGGAAAGGCAGTCGGAACGGTCACCACGTTCCGAGATCGTACCGAGCTCACCGACATAGAGGAGGAGCTGGGGGTGACGAAGACGAGCTCGACAGCGCTCCGTGAACATATCCACGAATTCGACAATCAGTTGCACACCATCTCCGGGCTCGTCCAACTCCACGAGTACGACGAAGTTGTTCGTTACGTAGAGGGATTGACGGCGAGGCGTGAGGATGCCACGTCGGCCGTGACCGACTCCGTCGGCGATGTCGGTGTCGCGGCGCTGCTCATTGCGAAGATCGGTGCTGCTGCGCATCGTTCGGTGTCGATCGAGATCGTCGACGGTTCGGCGCTCGGCCATCATGGGGGGGCGTTGTCGCGTGATCTGTGCACCGTCCTGGGCAATCTCGTCGACAACGCTGTCACCGCCTGCGACGGTCGAGTACGTATCTCGTTGCAGGAGAACGACGGTGAGATAACCGTCGCGGTATTCGACGACGGTCCCGGTGTCGCGGCGTCGGATGTGGAACGGATCTTCGAACAGGGCTGGAGCACACGAGGGTCCGCGAGCACCGGTCATGGATTCGGGCTTGCACTCGTACGGTTGGCGTGTCGACGCCGCGGCGGCGACGTATCGGTCGGGTCGGAACTACTCTCGGGCGCCGACTGGACGGTGTTTCGAGCGGTGATGAAGGAGCAGCAGTGATACGCGTTCTCGTCGTCGACGACGACTTCATGGTTGCAAAGGTGCATTCCGGGTTCGTAGGCAAGGCAGAAGGTTTCGAGGTGTGCGGGGTCGCGCACACTCCCCAGGCTGCGATCGAGGCAGTGACGACGATGCGACCGGATCTGGTCCTGCTCGACGTCCACCTTCCGGGCATGAGCGGGCTCGACCTCATCGGAAAGTTCCGTGACGAAGTACCCGACGTCGACATTCTCGTCATCACCAGTGAACGAGAAGTGGCGTCTGTGCAGAAGGCGCTGCGGAGCGGTGTCGTGCACTACCTGATCAAACCGTTCAAATTCGCTGTCCTGAACGCGAGGCTGGAACAGTATCGGACGACACGGTTGTCGCTGAGTGTCATCGACGAGGCCGAGCAAGCAGCGGTCGACAAGGCTTTCGGCGTCGCCGGGGCGGCGGCAGATCTTCCCAAAGGACTCAGTCGCGTGACGCTCGATCTCGTCGAGGCGAAGCTACGCGAGCTCGAGGGTCCTGTGTCTGCCACCGAAATGTCGGAGCGGTCGGGGATCTCACGATCCAGCGCGCGCCGATACCTGGAATATCTTGCAAGCATCAGCAGGGTGGACGTGTCGCTGGACTACGGGAGCGTCGGACGGCCAGAGAGGCTCTACCGGCGACGGTGATCTACTGGACCGCGCGCCGCACGATCGCGGCGATCCGCTTTTCTGTTGCTTCGTCGAGTTCGGTGAGGAACCAGCCCGACGGCATGAGCTTGTCGGATGCATCTTCTCCTACAGCGACATTGGCCTTCTCGGAAAGCCCGAAAGCGATGTATTTCTCGGCGATGAAGTGGCACAGGATCGGACCTTTGCCCTTCGCGTAGCCAGGCATTCCATAGAAGAGCCTCGGCTGCAGTTCCGGAGCAGCCTCCAGAATCACCTCGTGGAGCCGCTTGCCGACTGCGTTGTATGGCTCGGGGTAGGAGGCGATCTTCTCGACCACCGCTGCTGCCGGGTCTTTGGTGGGCTTCTTCTCTGCCATCTTTATCGGGGCTTTCTTGGTGATTTGGGTATCTCGGGACGAGCCATTTGTCCGTTTTATTGTGCCGACGCTGTCAAGCTCCGGACTCTTTATTCGTGGTCCGGTTTGTGTCGGTGGGGTCCGATATCCTCGAACGTATGTTCGATACAGGGAATGCGGCGGGTACCTCCACCAGCCACAACACCGCGATAAATCCGTCGGTGGATGCGGCGGTCAGTGATGCCTGTGTAGCCGGATTGTCGGTGTTCGCTGCCCGCTGCCGATCGAGGGAGAACCGTTCCCGCGCACAGATGGTGGAAACAGTGTGCGAGATCGCCGAAATCCGGTTCGCCGACGCCGAGGACCGCGACGGCGATGCGTTGACGGTGATGCGGTCCGTGGTCTGCGAAGTAGCGGCAGCACTCGGGGTCTCCCAACGCGTCGCGCGTCCACTCGTCGATGTCGGATTGACCCTGAACAGGCTGCCACTGACAGCGCTACGGATGGTCTGCGGAGTCCTCGACTGGGCACGAGTGACCGCGATCGCATCGGTACTCGGCAAAGCCTGCAATGACACCATCGACGCCCTCGAATTCGAGGCCCTCGCGCTCGCCGAGACGGTCGGTCCGCGGATCCTGCGGCTGATGCTGTGGCAGATGTGGATGGACTACGACCCACAAGAAGCCTCCAGGGTGCGCTCGGCATCGGTGAAGGGGCAACGCGGACTGTCGGTCACCCAGGAAGGAGACGGATCTTCACAGCTCAAGGTCACCATGACCGACGTCGAAGGCGCCGAAGCGGAAGCGTTGATCGAAGAACTGGTCGGATCGGTCTGCGCTCAGGACCCGCGGTCGGCACGGGAATTACGCGTCGATGCACTGCTGGCGTTGCTGCACGGCGAGCACGCTCTGCAGTGCCGCTGCGATCGCGGTGAGCAGTGTCCGCAGTACGGGGTCGCTGATCTCCCCGACGGCCGCCGGGGGCATCTGATCCAGATCCTGATCGAAGTCGAAACGTTGCTCGGGTTGAGCCAGACTCCCGCAGTCCTCGCCGACGGAACACCACTGGATCCGGAGTTGGCGCGGATGCTCGCCGAAGACGGAAAATGGCAAGCCCTACTGGTGGAACTGACCCAATCCGAGGCCTTCCACAACGCCCGCCGAACACAGTCGCCCGGGGATGCGAATACAACACCGGGCACCGACACCGACAGCGACGAGCCAGACGACAACGATGAACCGGACAACGGTGAACCGGACGACGAAGATCCGGACGACGACAGTGGCGGCCCGCGGGGTGGCGGTGGTCCAGACGATGACGGTGGCGGCCCGGACGACGATGGCCCGCAGGGTGGCGGTGGTCCAGACGATGACGGTGGCGGCCCGGACGACGATGGCCCGCAGGGTGGCGGTGGCCCGGACGATGACGGTGGCAGCCCGGACGATGACGGCGCCCCGGACGACGGTGATCCTGACGACGGTGGCCCCCACACGGGGAGCGGGTCGGGCACCGGTCCGGCCCGAAAGACGAACTCCGCGAACGACACCACCACACCGCCCGAGAAACCCAAACCCGATACGGCGAGCGGGCCCGACCCGGAAGCTGCAGCCGGGCCGACCAGCCGCGGCGCCCGAGTATGGCGACTACTCTTCCGCGGCCGCATCAGACCCGCCGCCACCGTCCCGGCGCACCGACCCACCACCACCAAACAACACCACCGCGGCCACCGCACCGGCAGAGCCGCCGGCACCGGCAGGACCCCCGGAGGCCACTACGCACGCGCACAACTGATCACCGCACTCCTGACCGCGATCACCGACAACCCCGCCCTCGCCGCCGGATCCCACCCCGACGGACACGGCGGCCACACCAGCCCACCCCCAGGAGCACTGACCTACCGACCCAGCTCCGAACTCGCCGCCCGCATCCGCATGACCTACAGCACCTGCACCCACCCCGGCTGCGACATCCCCTCCACCCGCTGCCAACTCGACCACATCGTCCCCTACAACCACACCGACCCCCGACACGGCGGCTGGAGCATCGAAGAAAACCTCCACCCCGTCTGCACCGGCCACCACCAACTCAAAACCACCAAAACCTTCACCGCCGCCATGCTCACCGGCGGCGCGATCCTCTGGACCAGCCCCGCCGGCCTCCGCACGATCACCCTCCCCAACCTCGGCTGCCCCACACCACCCCGCACCCGAAAACGAGCCCGAAAAAACACCACACCCGACACAACCACCCCCGACCTCACCACCGCCACCTGGTGGGAAACCAACATGCCCCCACACACCACCCCACCCACCCGCACCGACCTCAACACCGCCCACACCGACACCGCCCGCACCCGAATCCGCATACTCCGCCGACACTTCCGACAACACAAACACATCCACAAACTCCGCACACAACACGAAAAAGCCAACGAACCCCCACCCTTCTAGCAGAGAGAGGGAGACAGCAGATTTCAGTGCTCGACGTCAGGGGTCGAGCATTGAATCCTGTCAATTTCGGCACGTACCGCGGCATGCTGGAAATCGCGCAGTGCTGCGGTGACCGCAACGCGAGAGGCGACTTCCTGGAACAAGTCGAGCGTGTACTCCAGCGCGATCCGGCTCTCGGCTAGACCGAATGCGGCCCAGCACTTTTCGAGGCGTTGCTGAATGTCGGTGTCCATCCACTGGCGCATCCTGGTGCCGAGGTATCGAACGTCGTGCGCGTCGCCGTGCCGGAGAGAGTGGTCACACTCGATCATCCGCAGCAGCTCTGCCTTCAAGTCGTTGTCGCGTACTTTGACCGACCACGGTTCTTGTCGGACAATCGCTTTGGCGACCATGAGGGCAGCCGCATAGGCCCAGTTCACACATTCGTCGAACATCGCTTGATCGGGTGTCTCCGGCGGTCGCCGAACGAGCTGCAAACCGGCGGCTTCGTCGTCCTTGTCGAGCAAGATGGTGAAGGGACGATCGTAGGTGCCACGTTCGTCTAGAGCGTGTCTCTTAAATTGGGTCCGTTTTCGTTTTCATCGCCGGGCGGTGGTTGTGGTTGCGGGAGTGCAGAACTGCCGCGCACAGGACAACGCCCCCGAGGAATGTCATGGCGTACTTGTCATATCGAGTGGCCACACCACGCCACTGTTTGAGCCGCCCGAAGCCACGCTCGACGGTGTTGCGGTGCTTGTACATCGTCGGATCGAAACCCGGTGGACGACCACCGGCGGACCCCTTGTCGGCCCGTCGCTGCTTCTGGTCGCTGCGCTCGGGAATGGTGTGTTTGATCTTGCGGCGACGCAGTTCGGTGCGGGTACTGGGATGGGTGTACGCCTTGTCGGCGAGCAATCGGTAGTCCTGGTCCCCACCGGCAGCTCGGTGGGCATCGAGCAACGGCACCAACTGTGGATTGTCCCCGGCTTGCCCACCGGTCAGCAGCATCGTCACCGGCGAGCACGTCAGGTCGGTCAGTGCATGGATCTTCGTGGTGAATCCTCCGCGAGATCGACCCAACGCGTGGTCAGCGGGTTCGTCGACGGATTTCTTGTAATTCGACAAGGCCCCCTGTGAGAGTGTCGGCTCGCGCACCGGCCGCATGCTGATGCGCCCGGACGCTGGTCGAGTCGATCGAGAGCACCGCCCCGATATCGCCGTCGAGTTCTTCCGGGTCGAGACCGAACACCTCGGCCACCGCGGCAAGCATCTCGTCGTAGGTGCCATCGAAGGACCATCGGTGGTGGCGTTTCCACACCGTCTGCCACGGACCGAAGTCCTCCGGCAGATCTCGCCACGGACACCCGGTACGGAATCGGTATGCGATGCCCTCCAGAATTCGCCGGTGCTCGGCGAACCGCCGCCCACGTTTTCCCACGTCGGTGGGTATCACTGGCTCGACGATCTCCCAGAACTCGTCACTGATCACTCCCACGCGCGTCATCGAAATATCATCGCTGACAGCACCTCTCAAATTTGGGAGACACGCTCTAGGAAACCGACGAGCGTGAAGTCGATCTTTCCTCCGACGTAGTAGACGAGCCTGGTCGGTTGGTCGTCACCGTTCGTGAGACGCTCGACTGCGAGCACCTCCCCGAGCGAGTTCCACCAGGAATCGTCTTGTTCCAAAGGTGCGGTGCGAAGTACGTGCAACTCGATGTCGCGATCCGACAACTCGTGAAGGGCGCCCGAGGCAGCCGATCCCGTCAGAACGACGGTCCTCACATTTGGATCCTTCGCTGCCCACGTCACGATCCGTTCGAGTACTGCCCGATAGTCCACGGAGTCATGATGCGCTGCTGAACGGACCGAGTCCACAGACCGGGCTGACGGGTATCCCGGTTGGCGGACGGCGCTGCGATACGTCGGCTCCAAGAGATCGGTCTCAGAGGTCTGCGACATTTGCGTCGCTGCTGATAGTCTCCTATTCCATGCGAGACGGGAATAGCCCAGGCAAGGTGGACGTGTACGACTCCTTGGCTACCGTGGTCAAGGCGCTCGGGCACGGCAAGCGGTTGGAGTTGATCGAACTTCTCGCGCAGGGCGAGCATTCGGTGGATGCGTTGGCCAGGTTGTCGGATACCGCTCTGACCACCATCTCGGCGCATCTGCAGACGCTCAAGCATGCTGGTCTGGTCAAGACCCGTCGTGAGCGCACAACGGTCCACTACTCGCTCGCCGGTGACGACGTAGCGCAGTTGTACATCGCGTTCAAGCGAGTAGGCCTGCTTCGCTCACCGGTCCTGCGGGACGTCCTCGACAAGTATCTGTCGGGCCACGATGCGGTCGACGGTGGACCGACGATCGACGCGACGGCGGTCACCACGGACATGACGGTCATCGACGTACGACCGGTGGATGAATATGACACCGCCCACTTCCCGAACGCGGTGTCGATTCCGTTGTCCGAACTGCCCGAGCGGTATCGCGAGATCCCTACCGGCGCTCACGTCGTCGTCTACTGTCGCGGTGAATTCTGTCGACTGGCCCGTGAGGCCGCCCAATGGCTACGGGACAACGGATTCGACGCCAAGGCCATGGACGAGGGCGTCATCGAATGGCGATCGAGCAAGGTAGTGAACCTCGATGTCAGCGCCTGACGCAACCAGCGAAGCGGCCCGCATAGCCGGTGACGACGCCGCGCGCCGCACCGTGCAACGGCGAGTATTGACCGTCGTCGTGTTCAGCCAAATCCTTGGCGGTGCAGGACTTGCCGCCGGTATCACCGTCGGTGCACTGCTGGCGCAGGACATGCTCGGCACCGACAGCCTCGCGGGTCTGCCAGCCGGACTGTTCACCCTCGGCTCGGCCCTTGCAGCGTTCCTGGTCGGACGAGTCTCGCAAGCACACGGACGTAGGATCGGGCTGGCCGCTGGATTTGCGTTCGGTGGAGTCGGCGCGGTAGGCGTCGTCGCCTCCGCCGTCCTCGACAACGTGCTGCTGCTGTTCATCGCCCTGTTCGTCTATGGAGCCGGAACGGCCACGAACCTGCAAGCACGCTACGCCGGTACCGACCTAGCCCTGCCCACTCAACGCGGCACGGCAATCAGCATCGCCATGGTCTCGACCACCCTGGGAGCAGTAGCCGGTCCGAACCTCGTCGAACCACTTGGCGTTCTCGCCACAACCGTCGGCGTCCCCGCGTTGGCCGGGCCTTTCCTCCTGGCAGCAGTGGTCTACCTCGCCGCAGGTGCCGTCCTGTTCGCGTTCTTGCGACCCGATCCGCTGCTCATTGCTCGCCACCTACCCCGCCCAACACCCGATGACCCCGTCACGCGCAGCAACACGTCCGGGGTCAGCGACGAGGCGGGTCGAAAGCCGATCCCGCCACGCGACACCGGAGTCGCCGTCGGCGCCACCGTCATGGTGCTGACTCAAATCGCGATGATCGCAATCATGACCATGACACCGGTGCACATGCGCGCGCACGGCCACGGCCTCGGCGAGGTGGGCCTGGTCATCGGAATACACGTCGGGGCAATGTATCTGCCGTCTCTGATCACTGGCCGACTCGTCGATACAGTTGGCCGCGTACCGATGGCCATCGCATCAGGAGTGACACTGCTCGGGGCAGGAGTAACCGCCGCCCTCGCCCCCGCCGATTCTCTCGGACTGTTGATCCTCGCTCTTGCCCTCCTCGGGCTGGGGTGGAACTTCGGACTGATCGCCGGCACAGCGCTCGTCGTCGACGCCACAGAACCCGAATCACGCGCGAAAGTTCAAGGATCGGTCGACGTACTGATCGCCCTGGCCGGAGCAGGAGGCGGCGCGCTGTCCGGAGTCGTCGTCGCGGGCACCAGCTACGCGACACTGTCCCTGGCGGGCGGCGTCCTGTCACTGGTGCTGATCCCCGTCGTACTCTATGCACGTCGAATCCACTGACGCACGTCGAATTCACTGACGCACGTCGAATTCACTGACGCACGTCGGGTTCGTCTCACACGAGGTCGTGGCGGGACGACTGAAAGGTCAAGCCGGGCGCAGTTACGCTACTGCCCTGATCGTCGACGCTGCCTGAGCTCAATGCTGGCGTGCAGATCGCAACCGTAACCAGCTCAATTCCTCGACACCAGTGACCGCACGAAGAACATCAGGTTCGCCGGGCGCTCAGCGAGACGCCGCATGAAGTATCCGTACCACTGATTGCCGTACGGAACGTAGACGCGCAGCTGCTTGCCGTCCGCGACGAGGCGCGCTTGCTCCGCGTCGCGGATCCCGTACAGCATCTGGTACTCGTAGCTCGACACGTCACGGCCAGCTGCCCGAGCGAATCGGTCTGCGGCGTCGATCATCTCGGGATCATGCGAGGCAACCATCGGGTAGCCGTCACCCTCCATGAGGATTTGCAGGCACCGAACGTACGAGTCGCTGACGTCGACGGGTTTCTGAAACGCGACGGAGGCCGGCTCGTTGTATGCGCCCTTGCACAGACGAATTCGCGACCGCGGACCGGAGAACTCGTGGCAATCCTGCTCGGTGCGTTTCAGGTACGCCTGCAGGACCGTACCTAGATCGGGGAAGTCGACCCGGAGCTCCCGAACGATCGACAGCGTCGAATCCGTGCTCGTGTGATCCTCGGCGTCAACCGTCACCCACACGCCCACCTGCTCGGCCTTCGCACAGATTGTCCGTGCATTCGCCAAGGCCAGCGACCTGTCGATTCCCTGGCCCAACGCCGACAACTTCAGCGATATCTCCAGCGAACGAGGCGCTGCATCCATCGTCGAGTACGACTGCAACAGAGATAGATAGGCGTCGACGGTCGCCTGCGCCTGGGCTGAATCCACAGTGTCCTCGCCGAGGTAGTCGACGGAGACGAATCGTCCGGAATTCACCAACGCCAGCACCGCGGCTACGGCGTCGGGCTCGGATTCCCCTGCGACGAAACGGTCGACGAGCTTCCTGGTGATGCGCATCCTGCTCATCGCACCCTCGAGCCGAGGTGACCGAGCGGCGGCCAGTAGTGCAGGTCGCAGCGGGTTGTTGAGCACAGTCGTCATTTCGATCCCTCGCCGTCCTGGTGCGGGTAGCGGTGATCGGTCGCCGCCACGAAGGTCTCCTTGACGGTGCGAGCCGACGACCAGCGAAGCAGGTTCTGCGGCGAACCCGCTTTGTCATTGGTTCCCGATGCTCGGGCGCCACCGAAGGGCTGTTGGCCGACGACGGCTCCGGTGGGCTTGTCGTTGATGTAGAAGTTGCCTGCCGCGAAACGCAATGCCTTGTGTGCGGCGTCGACCGCACCACGATCGTTCGCGATGACCGCACCGGTGAGTGCATATTTCGATCCGGCGTCGACCTTCTTCAAGACCTCGGCGTAGGACCCCGGTACCGAATCGTCGTAGACATGAACCGCGAGAATGGGGCCGAAGTACTCGGTGTTGAATGCTTCGTCGCTAGGGTCGTCTCCGAGAAGCACTGTGGGGGAAACGAAATAGCCCTCGGAGTCGTCGCACGTTCCACCTGTCGCGACGGTGAGACTTGACGTCGACTTCGCGCGATCGAGCGCAGCTGCGTTGCGATCGAATGCACGCTTGTCGATGACGGCGCCGCCGTAGTTGGACAGGTCGGTCACGTCGCCGTACTTCAGCTGTGAGACCTGCTCGATGAACGGATCACCCATCTTCGCCCACACGGACTTCGGTACGAACGCCCGCGACGCCGCGGAGCATTTCTGTCCCTGGTAATCGAACGCGCCGCGAATGAGCGCAGTCGTCAACACCTCAGGATCCGCGGAACCGTGTGCGACGACGAAGTCCTTGCCACCGGTTTCGCCGACGAGCCTCGGGTAGGCGTCGTAGTTCGAGATGTTGTTGCCGACCTCGCGCCACAGGCGTTGGAAGGTGGGAGTGGAACCCGTGAAATGAATCCCCGCCAAACGCGAATCTGCGAGCGCAACTTCGGAGACGAGCGGGCCGTCACCGAGCACGAGGTTGATGACTCCGGGCGGGAGGCCGGCTGCTTCGAGCAACTGCATTGTCAGGTACGCGGCGACGGCCTGGGTCGGCGACGGCTTCCACAACACCGTGTTGCCCATCAGCGCCGGCGCGGTCGGCAGATTGCCTGCAATTGCGGTGAAGTTGAACGGCGTGATCGCGTAGACGAACCCTTCGAGCGGCCGGTACTCGACGCGATTCCAGACGCCGGGCGAGGACACCGGCTGGTCCGCAAGAATCTGCCGGGCGAACGCGACATTGAACCGCCAGAAGTCGATGAGCTCACACGGTGCGTCGATCTCGGCCTGATACGCGGACTTGGACTGTCCGAGCATGGTGGCGGCTGCGATCTTCTCGCGCCACGGACCCGCCAACAGATCTGCGGCGCGAAGGAACACAGCGGCACGGTCGTCGAACGGGAGCTCTCGCCATGCGGGAGCCGCGGCCGTCGCCGACTCGATGGCGTCGCGCACGTCGTCGTGCGTTGCATTGGAAAAGCTGCCGATGACGGACGAGTGCCGATGTGGTTGTACGACGTTTTCACGAGGCCCACCAGCAGTGCGATGGACACCGCCGATGACCTGGTGAATCTCGGTCGGGTTGGACTGCAGCGAGTCGAGCTGGGTCCGGAGCCGGGTTCGCTCGGGGCTACCGGGCGCGTACGAGTTGACTGTTTCGTTGATCGGGGCTGGTACCGAGGTGACGGCGTCCATGGCAGTCCTCCTTCTTCGATGGTGTTAGTGGCTATTGAAGTCGGATCCGTGCCGCTTGTATTCTTCCGATCGGCCAAAGAGAATAGGTCTATGTTGGTGAGATGAACAAAGGTGTTCCGCTGCAGACGCTGCTCCGCGCATTGCACGGGGCCTTCGTCGAGGTGGTGTCGACGCCTGAGGGTCGTGACGTCTCGGTCGGGTCGGTGTCGCTCATGGACGCGGATGATCTCGCCGGCGCGACGACATGGGCAGATCTGTGTCTAGTGGTCGGAGTTCCCGACAACGACGCCGTTGCCTGGATCGACGAGCTAGCGCTGCGGCGCCTCGAGGAACGCCCGCGGGTGGTCATGGTCAAGCAAGCCTCGATCGAGATGCATCATGCAGCTCGCGTCAGCCAAATCGCCCTCGTGTCGGTGCATCCTCAAACCCGTTGGGAGCGGCTGCTGTCGATGATTCGGAGCGTCCTCGACCACACGGTTCAACGTGCGGAGATCGACGACACCGCCCTCGACGACACCGACCTCTACGGGCTTGCCCGCACAATTGCATCGCTCACCAAAGGGATGGTGAGCATCGAGGACGCGCGCTCTCATGTTCTTGCGTACTCGGCGACCGACGACGCAGCGGACGAGTTGCGGACGCTGTCGATTCTCGGTCGCGAAGGTCCGGTCGACTATCTTCGACGTCTCAACGAATGGGGAGTCTTCGATCGAATCAGGCGTAGTGACGACGTCGTGGAGGTACCTGCCGACGACACGCTGGGGATCCGTCGTCGCCTCGTCGTCGGAATTCGATCCATCCCCGACGCCGCGGGGACAGCGACCACTCTGGGAGCGATCTGGGTTCAGGAAGGACAGCGGCCGATCGACGCCGATGCCGACGCGGTCCTGCGGGGCGCGGCGGCCGTTGCTGCCAGGCTGATCAAGAGAGTTCTCGACGCCCCCACCAACGAGACAGTGCAAATCCAACGGCTTCTCGGCGGACGCGGCGGCGGGGTCGATGTCCCGTCACTGGCTGCGGCACTGTCGATCTCGTCGTCCGGTCCGGCCGCAGTGATCGGATTCGCGGGGATCGGCGGCGACGCGATCGCCGACCATGCCGCTTCTATCAGGCTGCACGCCAGCGCATTCCATCGAAGCTCCTTGGCCACTGCAATGGGCGAGCGGATCTACGTGCTGTTTCCAGGGGATGTGTCGGCACGATCGCTCGAGTTCTGGACCCGCGATGCCATCGGCCGGATCGAGAAGCGCACGGGCACCGCGCTGCGAGCCGCGCTCGTGTCGCCGGTCGCAGCGCTCGATGACGTCGCCGCAGCGCGATTCGAAGTGGACCGGGTGCTGGATCGGACGGTCGGTACCAACAGGGTCACCACGCTGGCCGAGTCGAGGACGTCTGTGCTGCTCGGTGAAATCATCGAACTCGTCGGCAATCACGAGCACCTTCATGATCCCCGAATCGAGAATCTTCGTCGGTACGACGCCGACAACGCATCGACCATGACCAAGAGCTTGAGGGTGTACCTTGCGCATTTCGGTGACGTGCGAGGTGCTGCACGCGAGCTGCAGGTGCACCCGAATACATTGCGGTACCGGATAAAGCGCGTCGAAGACATACTCGGCACGGATCTGAAGGACCCGGACGATCGTGTGCTGCTCGAGCTTCAGCTGCGGGTGTTCAGCCGGTGATGCCGGTCGTCAACAGTGCGGCCAGCTCGGCGTACGCCTGGGAATCGTCGAGACCTGTCCGTTCGGACACTTCCCTCGACTGGATCCGCGCCATCGTCGACGCTGCGACATCGGCGACGAATGCAGCATGCACACTGCGCACCTCTCCGGAGGTGGCACCGTCGTCGATGAATTCTTGGACGCGTTTCGCGGCGAATGCCGTGTTCTGCTCGTACACCTCGCGGGCAGGCGCGAACGCGGCCAGGTCGTCCATGAACTGCCGAGACGCAGGCTCCAGCGCGACCCCTACCGCGGACAGGTAAGCCGTGAGCCGGTCGGCGAATCCTTCGATCCCCTTGATGGACGCCTCCACCCGGTCGGTGGCACCGCGAAAGAAGTGAACAGTCGCCGCTCGAACCAGCTGTTCCTTGCTTCCGGCGAGTGTGTAGAGCGTCGACTTGCTGCAATGCAGGCGTGCGGCAATGTCATCGAGGGTGAGGTGTGCAAAGCCCTGCGACAGCAACAGCTCGACCAGTTGATCGAAGAGTTCGGCGCGGCGGGCCGTCGCATGCGCTGTGGTCATGCGCCAGACAATACTGGATACAGTACTGTGGGGGAAACGTCAGTACTGTGAGGAGTCTTAAAGGTGTCTGTCGATCGTCTGCTTCCCACCGAGGAAGCCCGTGACCTCATCCAGCTCACCCGCGATGTCGCGGACAAGGTGCTCGACCCCATCGTCGACGAGCACGAGAAGAACGAGACCTACCCCGACGGGGTGTTCGGCACGCTCGGCGACGCCGGTCTGCTCAGCCTGCCGTTCCCGGAGGAGTGGGGCGGTGGCGGTCAGCCGTACGAGGTCTACCTGCAGGTTCTCGAAGAGCTCGCAGCGAGGTGGGCGGCCGTCGCGGTCGCTGTGAGTGTGCACAGCCTCGCGTGTTCGCCGTTGCTCGCGTTCGGCACCGAGGAGCAGAAGAAGCGGTGGCTGCCGGACATGCTCGGCGGAAGCCTCATCGGCGCCTACAGTCTGTCCGAGCCGCAAGCCGGATCCGATGCCGCGGCGCTGACCTGCAAAGCAACTCCGAAGGACGACGGCTACGTCGTCAACGGTGCCAAGGCTTGGATCACTCACGGTGGCATCGCCGACTTCTACAATCTGTTCGCCCGAACCGGCGAGGGCTCGAAGGGTGTGTCCTGCTTCCTGGTTCCCAAGGATCAGCAGGGCCTGTCGTTCGGTAAGCCGGAGGAGAAGATGGGCCTGCATGCGGTGCCCACTACCTCGGCGAGCTACGACGATGCGTTCGTCTCCGGCGAGCGTCGACTCGGAGCTGAGGGGCAGGGTCTGCAGATCGCGTTCAGCGCACTCGATTCCGGGCGGCTCGGCATCGCAGCTGTGGCAGTCGGAATCGCTCAGGCAGCACTCGACGACGCCGTCGCGTATGCGAACGAGCGCACGACCTTCGGCAAGAAGATCGTCGACCATCAGGGGCTCGGTTTCCTGCTCGCGGACATGGCGGCCGCCGTCGACTCGGCACGAGCCACCTACATCGACGCCGCTCGTCGACGCGATGCCGGACTCGACTATTCGCGCGGCGCGTCCGTCGCGAAGCTCGTCGCAACCGACGCCGCCATGAAGGTGACCACCGACGCGGTGCAGGTCTTCGGCGGCTACGGCTACACCCGCCAATTCCGCGTCGAGCGGTACATGCGCGACGCGAAGATCACGCAGATCTTCGAGGGCACCAACCAGATCCAACGACTCGTGATTGCGCGTAGCCTGCGTACGTGACCGACATCTCCGTAGAGACACCCGCCGGACCGATCGATGCAGTGCTCGAACTGCCCGACGCCCCTGGCCCGGGTGTGGTGATCGTGCACGATGCGTTCGGGCTCACCGCCGACACACGCAACATCTCCCGGAGATTCGCCGACAAGGGCTACGTCGCGCTTGCCCCGGATCTATATACCCGCGGGGGCATCCGCAAATGTGTGACGGGTGTGTTCCGAGCGCTACTGGGTCAGGGTGGCGTCGCCGTAGACGACCTGTTGGCTGCTCGTGACTTCCTCGCTGAGCACCCTGACGTCACCGGCAAGGTGGGAATCGTCGGATTCTGTATGGGCGGGGGATTCGCTCTACTACTCTCGCCCAAGGGTTTCGGTGCCAGCGCGCCGTTCTACGGCATCACTCCGCGGCATGTCGAGGAAGCACTCGAGGGAGCGTGCCCCATCGTCGCGTCGTACGGAAAGAACGATCCGTCGCTGATCGGTGCGGGCAAGAAGATCGAAAAAGTGCTGTCCGCGAAAGGCATTGCACACGATGTGAAGACCTACCCCGGTGCGAGTCACAGTTTCGCCAACGCACTGCCGTCAGGGCCTGCAGGTGCTTTCGCGCGCATCACCGGCATGGGATGGCGCGGCGAGCAGGCCGAGGACGCGTTCGGGCGAGTATTCGAGTTCTTCGGTGAACACTTGCGTCATTGAAGCTCGTGGACGGTCTGCTTCCCACCTTTGAGCCAGCGGTTCGGGAGTCGCCCGACGAGCTCGCCCAAAGGATTGACGGCCTGCGCGAGGATCTCGGCCGTGTCCTGCAGGATGTCGATGCTCGCGCCCATGCGCTCGAGATTGGGAGCCAGCTGAGCAAGAGTCTGCGACAGGGTGACCAATTGATCCAGCGGACCGTCCTTGGCCGTCAACCGCTCGATCGCTCCACCTTCGGACAACAGCTGTTCGAGCAGCCCACCCTCCTGGATCGCGCGCTCGATGATTCCGTCCTCTCGCGTCAGAAGCTCGAGCGGACCGTCCTTTGCAGTGAGCCGTTCGAGCGGCCCGTCGACGGCGGTGATGCGGTCGAGCAAGCCACCCTCGGCCAATAGTCGTTCGAGTGGGCCGTCCTCGGCGAGCAGTCGTTCGAGTGGGCCATTGGGGGCGGTGATGCGGTCGACCGGTCCACCGGCCGAAAGCAGCCGCTCGAGGGTGCCTTCCTCGGAGGTCAATCGATCGACGACGCCACCGGGCGCAAGCAGTCGGTCGAGAGGCCCGCCTTCGCGGAGGGCATTGCCGAGCGCGCGATCGTCCGATGTGAGCTGCCCGAGCTGGGCGAGCAGCTGCATCGTCCCGCCCTTGGGGTTGGTGAGCGTTGCGATGTTGGCGGGTGCGGCAGCACCGCTTTCGAGGGCGAACCTGGTGGTCGAGAGTATCGCGCCAGACACTTCGATGGCCGTTTCGGCGATGGCGATCCCGGCGCGAGCGGGCAATGTGATCGCGGACACCCAATTCATGAAAGTAACTGTAACCGCTCGACCACTCAGTGCAGTAGCTTCAGCCCGACAACGCAGCCGACGATGCCCATGAGCAGCGCGACCTTGATCCACGACGCGGTCTCGTCGCCGGTGATCATCGCGTACGCGACGGTGAGCGTTGCGCCGATGCCGACCCACACCGCGTACGCGGTGCCGACTGGAAGTGTCCGCATCGCGACGGCTAGTCCGCCCATGCTGGCGACGAGGGCGACCGCGAAGACGATCGTCGGAACGGGACGTGAGAAGCCGTCGGACTTGCCGAGGGCCGTCGCCCAGACTGCTTCGAGGACGCCGGAAATTACGAGAACGATCCAAGCCATGAGAAAACACTCCCATGCACCGTCTTGTCGTCGGCCGGGTACGGTGCGCTCGTCCGTCAGTCATCGAGACTGGTACCAAAGTACCACTTCCTAGTGGCACGGTTGAGTGCACCCTGGGGCACTCAACCGTGCCAGTGCGGCGGAGCCGCAAATCCTCACAGGAACCTCACAGCGGGAGTGCAGGGACTCCGCAGGTGCCGGGGTCATGATGGGCGTGTGAGCGAAACTCCCGAGGCGCGCGTCTTGATCGTCGACGACGAACCGACCATTCTCGAACTGCTGTCGGTCAGTCTTCGTTTCCAAGGATTCGACGTCCAGACGGCGTCGTCCGGTCCCGACGGGCTCGACAAGGCGAAGACTTTCCGCCCAGAGGCCGTGATCCTTGACGTCATGATGCCTGGCATGGACGGGTTCGGCCTGCTCCGGCGCCTGCGCGCCGACGGCATCGACGCGCCCGCACTGTTCCTCACTGCACGTGACTCGGTGGAGGACAAGGTCACCGGACTGACGCTCGGCGCCGACGATTACGTCACCAAGCCGTTCAGCCTCGAGGAGGTCGTCGCGCGGCTTCGAGTAATCCTGCGACGCTCGGGCAAGATGGAAGAAACCGCACCGTCGCGAATCTCGTTCGCGGACATCGACCTCGACGACGACACGCACGAGGTGTGGAAGGCCGGCGAGCCGGTGTCGTTGTCGCCTACCGAGTTCACGTTGTTGCGGTACTTCATGGTCAACGCCGGCACGGTATTGAGCAAGCCGCGCATCCTCGACCACGTGTGGCACTACGACTTCGGCGGCGAGGTCGGCGTCGTCGAGTCCTACGTCTCCTATCTGCGGCGGAAGGTCGACACTGGGGAGACCAGGTTGATCCACACCCTCCGAGGCGTCGGCTACGTCATGCGGCAGCCGCGATGAAGGCGTTGGCCAACGACAGGAGCATGCCGCTACGGTTCACGCTGGTTGCGGCGTTGCTCCTTCTCGTCGCCACCGGCCTGCTGGCCTCCGGCGTGGCGGTGACTTCGGCACTGCACAGCTCGCTGATCCAACGCGTCGACAAAAGCTTGTACGACGCTTCGCGCGGGTGGGCAGAGCCACGGACGTTGCCGCCGCCTCCGCCTAGCGAGTCGCGGCGCCCGCCAAGTGACTTCTACGTGAAGACGACCAACTCTTCCGGTGAGGTGGAATTCGAGGAAAATGCCAACTCCGACCGACCCGATGTGGAAGGCATCGACACATCGAGGCCGACCTCCGTCGGATCGACCGACGGCGGTAGCACCGAGTGGCGGGTGTTGACCGTCACCAATTCCGAGGGCACCACTGTGGTGGCACAGAGCTTGACTCCGGCTCGGATCACCGTCGACCGACTGGTCGGCCTCCAGCTGGTCATCGGCGCGATCGTCCTAGCAGTACTCGCGATTCTCGCGTACTTCGTCGTGCGTCGCAGTCTGCGACCACTGGCCGAGGTGGAGGAAACCGCTGCTGCGATCGCGGCGGGCGACCTGCACGAGCGAATACCCGAACGAAGCTCCAGAACCGAAGTCGGCAAACTCTCGATCGCGTTGAACGGCATGCTGTCTCAGATTCAGCGTGCCTTCGCCGCAAGCGAGGCATCGGAGGACGCGGCGCGTGCGTCGGAGAACAGGATGCGGCGATTCGTCGCGGATGCCAGCCACGAACTACGGACACCGCTGACCACGATCCGCGGATTCGCCGAACTGTATCGGCAGGGCGCGATGACCGACATGACGTTGCTGATGAACCGCATCGAAGGCGAATCCGCGCGCATGGGTCTGCTCGTGGAGGACTTGTTGATGTTGGCGCGGTTGGATGCGCAACGCCCGCTCGAGAGACAACCGGTGGATGTATTGGCGATCGCCGCCGACGCAGTCCACGATGCCAAAGCCGTTGCCATCGAACGCGACATCGCGCTGAGAGTGTCCCCCGGACCCGGCATTCCCGAAGTGCTGGGCGACGACGCGCGGCTTCGTCAGGTGCTGGCCAACCTCGTCGGAAATGCCATCAGGCACACTCCGGCCGATGCCTCGATCACCGTGTGTGTGTCGACCACCGATTCGTCTGTGGTGCTGGAGGTTCGAGATACCGGGCCGGGCTTGGCCCCCGAGGAAGCGGAGCACGTATTCGAGAGGTTCTACCGAGCGGACTCCTCACGCACCCGCGAAAGCGGTGGCAGCGGACTGGGTTTGTCGATCGTCGCCGCTCTCGTCGCAGCGCACGACGGAACCGTGACGGTCGACAGCACTCCCGGCGAAGGCGCAACGTTCCGCGTGGAACTCCCACGATCGGTCTAGCTCGCGGCAGCTTTGCTTCGGCAGGCAAGCACGACGAACGCACCCAGGATCGATGCCGCGGTCGTGAACAGCACGGCGCTGTTCCACCCCTCGACCAGCCCTGCAGCTGTCGGCGTACCGACCGGTACAGCCAGTACCGCCACCACGGTCACCCCGACGGCCGAGCCGACGTACCGGGCCGTGTTGTTCGCGCCGCTCCCCATGCCTGCGCGCCCGGGCGGAACGCTTGCGACTGCCTCGCGTCCCAACGCTGCGTTGACGACACCGCTCGAAACGCCCGCGATCAACAGGCCGGGAACCAACCGCGTCCAGGTGGAGTCCTCGGACAGGCCGAGTAGAAAAACTTGTCCCACAGCGACTCCGAGCAGTCCGACTGCCAGTTGTGTGCCGCCGGAGACGCGCGGAGGGATGCGACGGGCGAGAAGCGCGGTGACGACGGACGTCCCCGACCACACGAATAGCAGGAATGCCGCGCTCAGAGCATCGATTCCGTATGCGTTCCCGAGGAACCCGGACATGAACGACATCAATGCGATGATGCCCGCGCCGGTCATCAGTGCCGCGAACGTCGCGGCTACGAAGGCGGGTTGGGTGAACAGCGTCAAGTCCAACATCGCTGATTCACCGCGGTATTCGACGATCACGAACATCCCCAGTAGTAGCGCGGAGGCGACGAACAGTCCGATCGGCAACGGCTGCGACCACCCTTGCCTGCCCTCGACCAACGCTGCCAACAGAGCACTGACTCCGGCACCGAGCAGGAGAGCACCGACCGGATCGAGCCCGCGCGGGGTGTCGATCTTCGATTCGCCGACGCGGCGGTGCGCAGCGTAAGCAAGGGCGATGCTTGCCACCGCCAGCACCCAGTAGGCATCGCGCCACGTCGCAATCCGGTCCAGCCCTGCCGAGACAAGGGGGCCCAGGGCGATACCTGCCCCGACGGCCGCACCCCATACGCCGCTGGCGCGGGCGCGGACGGGGCCGACGGGATGGGTGTGCGCGATGATCCCGAGGCTGGACGCGACAAGGGCGGCGCCGCCGACGCCTTGCAGGATTCGGGCGATGACGAAGATCAGTGTGTTGGGCGCGAGCGCGCAGACGATGGAGCCGGCAGCGAGGACGATCGCACCGACGACGAACGATCGTCGACGGCCGAAGTCGTCGGCCAGCGTCCCTGCCGTCAGGAGCGCGGCGCCGAGCCCGATGCTCATCGAGCTCAGGATCCACGTCTTGCCGGCTGCGTCGCTGCCGAGTGTGGACGCCGTCGAATTGATGGTCGCGAGGGGAGCGGTGAATGCGACGAGGGTGAGCAGGGTGCCGAGGGCGGCAATCGTCAGCGACGACCGGTGCATGTGTCGAAACCGATCAGGCAGGAACGTTGTCGCCGTAGCCCAGCTCGGTGAGCGCCGCCCTGATCTTCGACGCCGCCTCGTCCTGAGATTCCGCCGATGGGCTCGGATCCGCACCGGAGATGTCGAAGTTGCCCATGTCGTATGCAGGGAAGACGTGCAGGTGCAGGTGTGGAACCTCCAAGCCCGCAATCAGGAAGCCCGCTCGCGGGGCATCGAAGCCCTTGACGACGGCTTGTCCGATCTTCTGGGCCACTGAGGTCAGCTTGCCGAAGACTGCGCCGTCGACGTCCTGCCACTGGTCGATCTCCTCGCGCGGGACGATCAAGGTGTGGCCTTGGGTCACTGGAGCGATCGTCAGAAACCCGACGACGTCCTCGTCCTCCCACACGAATCGTCCCGGAATCTCGCCACTGATTATCTTGCTGAAGACGGAAGCCATGAGGAAAGGGTATGCCCCGGGCCGCACCCAGGAAACTGCCAGCATGGACGCAGGGCCGTCGCAGCCAAGGACGCCAATCTTGTCCCATGACATCGAACTCGCTACTGAAGCCGGACGGTCGCCGGACCGGCTCGCGCTCCGGTCACACGGCCACGCTCGAGGTGGTCATTCCGGTCTACAACGAGGAAGTCGACCTCGAGCAGTGCATACGTCGACTCCGTGCCCACCTCGACGACAACATTCCTCTTCGGTCGCAGATCACCATCGCCGACAACGCAAGTACCGATGGCACCCTCGCGGTCGCGCAGCGACTGGCCGCGGAGATCGACGGCGTTCGGGTACATCACCTCGGAGAGAAGGGGCGGGGGCGGGCGCTGAAGGCCGTCTGGCTCGCTTCCGATGCCGACGTCGTCGCGTACATGGACGTCGATCTCTCCACCGACCTCAACGCGCTGATGCCGCTGATCGCTCCGTTGATGTCGGGACACTCCGACCTCGCGATCGGTTCGCGGCTCGCTCGCTCGTCGCGCGTCGTCCGCGGCGCGAAGCGCGAGTTCATCTCGCGCAGCTACAACTTGATTCTGCGTGCCTCACTTCAGGCGCGGTTCTCCGATGCCCAGTGCGGCTTCAAGGCGATGCGTACCGACGTCGCCCGCGCACTTCTGCCACTCGTGCAGGACACCGGCTGGTTCTTCGACACCGAACTCCTCGTCATCGCGGAGAAGGCGGGCTTGCGTATTCACGAAGTGCCGGTCGACTGGGTCGACGACCCGGGCAGCAGCGTCAACATCGTCGACACCGCGGTCAAGGATCTTCAAGGGTGCTGGCGCGTCGGGCGCGCACTTGCCACGGGTGAACTGCCGGTAGCCGAGCTACGGAACAGTCTGGGACGGGAGCCGCTCGTGGCCGGAGTACCGCACGGGATGATCGGGCAGCTGGTCCGATTCGGCATCGTCGGAATCGCAAGCACGATCGCCTACGCCCTGCTCTATCTGATTCTGCAACCGACTATCGGTGCGCAGGCCGCGAACTTCTCGGGGCTGCTCATCACTGCAGTGCTGAACACTGCAGCAAATCGAGCGTTCACCTTCGGAGTCCGGGGTCCGCACGACGCGGGTAAGCACCACGTGCAGGGCTTGATCGTGTTCGGATTCGCCCTGCTCATCACCAGCGGTTCGCTTCTTGTCCTCCACTCAGCGGTGCCGGACGCATCACATCATGTCGAACTCGGTGTACTCGTCGTCACCAATCTTGTTGCCACAGTGTGCCGATTCGTGGCTCTCCGCTTGGTGTTCCGCAACAAAGAGGCGCTTCCGCTGTGACTACGTTGATGGAGCGGCAGTCCGAAGCCGCAGCACCCGCACCTCGCAGCAACAGGGCTTGGGAGTGGATCGCACTCGCAGCGCTACTCGTCGGCACGGCCGTCGCCTACATCTGGGGTGTCGGCTCCTCTGGTTGGGCAAACTCGTTCTACTCCGCTGCAGTACAGGCTGGTTCGGTGTCGTGGAAGGCGTTCTTCTTCGGATCGTCCGACGCGGCCAACTCGATTACCGTCGACAAGCCACCGATGTCGCTCTGGCTGATGTCGCTGTCGGTTCGGATATTCGGACTGAGTTCATGGGCGATGCTGATTCCACAGGCGTTGTTGGGCGTCGGGTCCGTCGCGTTGCTGTGGGCGACGATCAAGCGTCAGTTCGGTGCTGCAGCAGGACTCCTCGCGGGTCTTACGCTCGCCGTGACTCCCGTAGCCGCTCTGATGTTCCGATTCAACAACCCCGACGCCTTGCTCGTGCTCCTCATGATCGCTGCGGTCTGGGCATCGATGCGAGCGGTCGAAGACGGGCGAACCCGGTGGCTCGTGCTCGCCGGGGTGCTCGTCGGATTCGGGTTCCTGACGAAGCAACTGCAGGTCATGCTCGTCATCCCGCCGATCGCGATGATGTACCTCTTCGCAGGTCCACCGAAGCTGCTGACGCGCGTCGCGCAACTGTTCGCCTCGCTGGGAGCTGCGATCGTGGCAGCCGGTTGGTGGCTCGTGGCCACCTCGTTGTGGCCCGCATCCTCGCGGCCGTGGATCGGTGGATCGCAGAACAATTCGATCCTCGAACTCACACTCGGTTACAACGGCCTCGGGCGCCTCAACGGTGACGAGACCGGCAGCGTCACGCCGGGTGGAGGCCGCAGCGTGGCAGAAGGTATGGCCGACGGGATGCGTGCAGGCGGTACGGGTATGGGCGGAGGGGGCGGCAGCATGTGGGGTGAAACCGGCGTCGGCCGCATGTTCGACGCCTCCCAGGGCGGCCAGATTGCCTGGTTGATTCCGTCGGCGCTGATTCTGTTGGTGCTCGGTCTGGTGTTGCGTGGACGGGTCGCCCGTACCGATCCGCAACGCGCTGCATTGGCTGTGTGGGGTCTGTGGCTGCTCGTCACCGGGTTGGTGTTCAGCTTCATGGCCGGCATCTTCCACTCGTACTACACAGTTGCTCTCGCACCTGCCGTGGCGGCACTCATCGGTGCTGGCAGCGTGCTGGCGTGGCGTCATCGTGATCGGTACTGGGTGCGCATCGGCCTTGCCGCGGCGACGATGGCCGCAGTTGCGATGGCGTGGGTTCTCCTGGGCCGCAGCGCCGATTTCGTTCCGTGGTTGCGCTGGGCGGTGTTTGTGACCGGGTTGATCGGCGCAGTTCTGCTGCTGATTCCTGCGATGACCCGCGGGAAGTTGGCCGCCGCAACGACTCTGGTGGTGATATTTGCAGGTTTGGCCGGTCCGACTGCCTATGCCGTCGACACGATCAACACTCCGCACACCGGTTCCATCGTCACCGCCGGGCCGTCCACGGGTATGGGCGGAATGGGTGGCATGCGCGACGGTGGGCCTGGTCGGATGCCTGCAGGTATGCCGAGCGACGGTGCGGGTGGACTTCTCCGCGGCAGTGATCCCACCGAAGCGATCACCTCGTTGCTCGAGGCCGACGCCGAGAAGTACACCTGGGTCGCCGCCGCGATCGGCTCCAACACTGCTTCCGGCTACCAGCTCGCGACCGAGGAGCCGGTCATGCCGATCGGCGGCTTCAACGGCACCGACCCGTCACCGACGTTGGCGGAGTTCCAGGAATACGTCGAACTAGGCCAGATCCACTACTTCATCGCCGGTGGCGGCATGGGCGGTAGCAGTTCGGGCACGTCCGCCGAGATCTCGGAGTGGGTCACCGCGAACTACTCGCCGGTCACGGTCGACGGAGTCGCGATGTACGACCTGAGCTGACCCGGTGTTTCATCGGCACGGGCCTTTGCCGATAGTCTGATGCACTGTGCGCGTACTCGTCATAGGTTCCGGTGCTCGTGAGCACGCCCTCCTCCTTGCGTTGAGCAAGGACCCGTCGGTCAGCACGCTGCTGGTGGCCCCCGGGAATGCAGGCACGGCGAAGCTCGCCGAGCAGCATCCCGTCGACGTCGCGTCCAGCGATGCCGTCACCGAGTTGGCGCGCAAGCTCGAAGCTGACCTGGTGATCATCGGGCCCGAGGTTCCTCTCGTGCTCGGTGTTGCCGATTCGCTCCGCCAGGCCGGCATCGCCACGTTCGGTCCGTCGGCCGCCGCGGCCCGCATCGAGGGCTCGAAAGCATTCGCCAAGGACGTCATGGCTGCGGCAGGCGTCCGCACAGCACACAGCGAGATCGTCGACACCCCGGCCAAGCTCGACGAGGCCCTCGACCGATTCGGGCCGAACTGGGTCGTCAAGGACGACGGTCTCGCCGCAGGCAAGGGCGTCGTGGTCACCACCGATCGTCTGGCTGCTCGTGACCACGCCGCCGAGCTTCTCGAAACCGGTCACCCTGTCCTGCTCGAGTCCTTTCTCGACGGACCCGAGGTATCGCTGTTCTGCCTCGTCGACGGCGAGACTGTTGTTCCGCTCCTCCCCGCGCAGGACCACAAGCGTGTCGGCGACGGAGATACCGGACCGAACACCGGCGGTATGGGTGCGTACACCCCGTTGCCGTGGCTGCCTGCCGAGGTTGTCGCACAGATCGTCAGCGAGGTAGTCGAGCCCGTCGCTGCCGAGATGGTCAAGCGTTCATGCCCGTTCTCCGGCCTGCTGTACGCAGGGCTCGCGATCGGTGCGCAGGGCCCCGCAGTGGTCGAATTCAACTGCCGATTCGGCGATCCGGAGACGCAGGCAGTGTTAGCGCTGCTCGAGACTCCTCTCGGAGAAGCACTGAATGCCACCGCTACCGGAACGTTGAGTTCGCTGCCGCCGCTGCAGTGGAAAGACGGTGCAGCCGTGACCGTCGTACTCGCTGCAGAGAACTACCCAGGTCGTCCGCGGACCGGTGACGCGATCACCGGTGCCGACGCCGACGGCGTTCTGCACGCCGGAACGGCAGTGAAGGACGGCGCCGTTGTCTCGGCGGGTGGCCGGGTGCTGAGCGTCGTAGGAGTCGGGTCGGATCTCGCTGCGGCGCGGGCGGATGCATATCGAAAGATCGAGCCGATCCGCTTGCCTGGCAGCCATTTCCGTACCGATATCGGGTTGGCGGCCGTGGACGGTCGCATCTCGCTGTAATAACTCAGCGCCTGTGGACAACAGTCCTCAGAGATCCAGGCGTTCGATGCGAGCCTGGGCGCGGATGTCCTCGGGGGTGATCGAGGCGAGCGCATCGAGGAAGGCCACCGCGAACGATCCGGGACCCGACGAATTGCGTTGTGCCAGTTCGGATGCGACAGCGACATGCGTGTGTGCTGCGGTGAGGCCGAGTAACGAGGACGGCGTCACGGCGAGATAGGCCGCCGCAAGCCCGCCGAGTGCGCATCCCGTCGCAGTCACCTTGGTCAACAGAGGACTGCCGCCCAGTACGCGTACTCCCACAGTGCCTGATTCGCCGCGCCCGACGATGTAGTCGATTGCGCCCGAGGCCGAGACCACCTGCGCGAACTGGAGGAGCGCCACCGCGGCAGGTAGCGCGCCCTCCGACTCCGAGGAACTGTCGACGCCCCGTCCGAAATTTCCGAGTCCGGCGAGCGCGATGATCTCCGACGCATTTCCCCTGATGGCCGTCGGGCGCTGCGTCAAAAGACCTGCTGCGAGCTCCGTTCGCCACGGCAGTCCGCCGACACCCACCGGATCGAGAACCCACGGTGTGCCTGAAGCCGTCGCGGATTCGGCAGCGAGTGTGAACGCCGCCGCAGTGCCGTCGTCCGGAGTGCCGAGGTTGACCAGGACTCCGGACGCTATGGCTGCGAATCCGGCAGCCTCGTGGACGTTGTCGATGTGGGCGTTGCTTGCTCCCGCTGCGAGCAGAACGTTGGTCACGAAGTTCGCGGACACCAAATTCGTCAGTGACTGCACCAGCGGCGTCGACGACCGCAGTGCGTCGAGTGCGTCGGCGACGTCGTTCGCGGTCGGATACGTGGTGGGCAGGGTGGCGTCGGGCATCGTTCCAGTGTTCCACGCTCCGATAGCCTCGACAGAGTGGTCAGCGAATCAGACAGAGCAGGGTCAGGCAGCGCAGGGTCCAACAGATCCCGGATCGAACCGTTCCATGTCATGGACGTGTTCAAAGCTGCTGCGGTACGCAACCGCACCCACGGGGATGTGTTGTCGCTCGCCGCGGGCCAACCGTCGACCTCGGCTCCGGCACCGGTTCTACAGGCCACAAGAGATGCCCTCGACACGCACCTTCTCGGCTACACCGAAACACTGGGCATCCTGCCGCTTCGACAGGCGATCGCTCGCTACCATTCGGAGGAATCAGGGGTCGACGTCACCGCTGACGACGTTGTGGTCACTACCGGGTCCTCCGGCGCGTTCACGCTGCTCTTTCTCGCTGCGTTCGACGTGGGCGATACCGTCGTCATGGCCAGGCCCGGTTACCCCGCATATCGGAATACGTTGGCCGCGTTGGGTTGTCGAGTGATCGAACTCGACTGCGGCACCGATTCGCGGTACCAGCCGACCGCAGCGATGCTCGACGCTTTGCCGGAACCGCCGAAGGGCCTGATCATCGCCAGCCCGGCGAATCCGACCGGCACCATCATCGACGCCGACGAACTCGCCGCGATCGCGCGCTGGTGCGAGGTCAACGGCACCCTGCTGGTCTCCGACGAGATCTACCACGGAATCTCCTACAACGGTGCGCAGAACAGTGGCGCGCGGACGTCGAGTGCATGGGAGACGTCGAAGCGCTCGGTGGTGATCGGCTCTGTGTCGAAGTACTTCTCGATGACGGGTTGGCGGCTCGGCTGGATGCTGCTCCCACAGCACCTGCACCGTGCCGTGGAACGCCTCGCGTCGAACATGACGGTGTGCCCGCCCGCGATCTCCCAGGTTGCGGCAATCGCGGCATTCACCGAGGAATCTCGGGCGGAACTCGACGGCCACGTTCGCCGCTACGCCGTCAACCGCCAGATCCTGCTCGACGGCCTGACCGCCGCCGGTGTCACCGATCTCGCACCTGCAGACGGGGCGTTCTACGCGTATGCCGACATCGGGCATCTGACGCAGGACTCGCGTGCCTGGTGCGAACAGGTTCTGGCCGCTACAGGCGTCGCGCTTGCTCCGGGCGTCGATTTCGACACCGTGCACGGGCACCACACCGTGCGATTCTCGTTCGCCGGGTCGACGGCCGACATCGACGAAGCACTGGTGAGGCTGGGTCCGATTCTGAGCCCCGCAGTGCGCGAAAACAGGTAGCTACGCATCTCCGAGTCGCGCCAGCGCTTCGTCGATATCGGCTTCCGACACGTCTCGGTGCGTGACGAAACGAGTCCTGCCGGTGACCGTGACGGCAGCGATCCCGAGCGTCGCCAATTCCCCGACGCTCATCGGGCCGTCGGCGAGCACGATGTTCGTCTGCGGCTGTTCAACGCTCCAGCCGCGCTCGCGCAAGCCGTCCGCGAGCCGCCTGGCATTGGCATGATCGCAGGCAAGTGAATCGATGTTGTCCAAGGCGAGCAGCCCAGCGGCTGCAAGGATCCCGCCTTGCCTGACGCCGCCGCCGAGCATCTTGCGGATCCGCCTGGCCTCGGTGATGCGGCTGCTGTCGCTTGCCAGCATCGATCCGACGGGTGCACCGAGGCCCTTGCTCAGGCACACCTGGACGGTGTCCGCGCCTCGGGTCAGATCCGACACCTGGACGTCCAACGCGACCGCAGCGTTCCACACGCGCGCCCCGTCGAGGTGAACCAGCAGGTTCGCCTGCCGGGCCGCGCCGAGCAAACCGTTCCACTCGTCCACGTCGAATACTGCACCGCCGGCGAAGTTGTGGGTGTTCTCCAGGCACAGCAGCGTGGTGGCCAGTGCGTAGTACGGGCCGGCGCCAGTCGCTGCTGCGACGGAGTTCGGAGTCGGACGGCCAGGTCCGGCGTCGTGGGGGAGCACCTGCGGCATGCCCTGCGCGAGCCATGCGGCGGTCCCGAGTTCGGAACCGAGGACGTGTGCGTGCTCCGGAGCGAGGAAGGCGTCACCGCGCCGCAAGTGGATCATCAACGCAATGAGGTTGCCCATCGAGCCACTCGGAACCCACAGGGCTGCGTCGTAACCAAGGGTGGCCGCCACCCGTTCCTCCAGCGCCGCCATCGTCGGGTCTCGGTCGAGAACGTCGTCACCGACCTCGGCGTCCGCCATCGCCTTCCGCATCGCGGCATCGGGGCGGGTGACGGTGTCCGAGCGCAGATCGATTGTTCGGGTGTTCATATTGTTAACGATTCCACACGGGTGAAAGACCCGTTTACCTCAGACGGATCGGCGCGGGCTGGCACCATAGTTCGAATGTCAACAGGATCGGCCGGCTCGCCGACCAAGGTGTCGGGCGCGACTCCGAAGGGAGAGCGTCGACGGCATGCATTGGCATGCGCGGCCGCGGACCTGCTGGTCGAGGGCGGTTTCGACGCCGTCAGGCATCGAGCTGTCGCGACGAGGGCCGGATTGCCCTTGGCCTCCACGACCTACTATTTCGAATCACTCGACGACCTCATCGCCTGTGCTGTCGAGGTCCTCGGCAACCGTGAGCTGGTGGTCATGCGAGGGCGCATCGACGAACTGCAGGACCTGGCACACGATGTGGAGTCGACGGCCATGTTGATCGTCGACCTGTTGATCGGCCCCGAGGACGGCCAGGGCGAAGGACGGGAAAAGCTCGTCGCGCGGTACGAGCGGTTCATCGCGTCCGCCCGGCATCCGCAACTGCGCGAGGTCCAGCTGCGACTGCGCGCGCAGATCGACGACCTCTTGACCGACGTGTTGCGTCGGTCCGGTCGGATCGTGCACGAGCAGCAACTGCGCAGGCTCGTCGCGGTCGTCGACGGTGCAGTCGTGGGTGCGCTCGGCGAGGTCGATCCGGCACCGCGGGCCATGGCGAAGAGCATGCTGCTCGAAGTGTTGGACGTCGTCGCGCCGGCCCAGTCGTACGGCACGTAAACTGGATACCTGTGACCATTCCGAATGTCCTTGCCACCCGTTATGCAAGCCTCGAGCTGGTGGACCTGTGGTCTCCGGAACACAAGATCGTCCTCGAGCGTCAGCTGTGGATCGCCGTTCTGAAAGCGCAGTCCAGCCTCGGCGTCGATGTGCCGTCCGGTGCTGTGGCCGACTACGAACGAGTCATCGATCAGGTCGACCTCGCATCGATCGCCGAGCGCGAGCGGGTGACCCGGCACGACGTCAAAGCGCGGATCGAGGAGTTCAATGCGCTCGCCGGCCACGAGCACATCCACAAAGGACTGACGAGCCGTGACCTGACCGAGAACGTCGAGCAACTGCAGATCGTGCGGTCGCTCGAACACGTGCACGCACACGGTGTCGCCGTTGCCGCTCGGTTGGCCGAACGCGCCGCCGAATACTCTTCACTGGTCATGGCCGGCCGCAGCCACAACGTCGCCGCGCAGGCGACGACGCTCGGCAAGCGGTTCGCCTCTGCCGCCGACGAAATGTTGCTCGCGTTGGCGCGGCTGCAGGAACTCATCGCGCGTTACCCGCTCCGCGGAATCAAGGGCCCCATGGGCACCGCACAGGACATGCTCGACCTGTTCGACGGTGACTCTGCCAAGCTCACCGCACTCGAACGGATCGTCGCTGATCACCTCGGTTTCCGCCACGTGCTCACCAGTGTCGGCCAGGTGTACCCGCGCTCACTCGACCACGAGGTCGTCTCCGCGCTGGTCCAGCTCGGTGCCGGGCCGTCGTCGTTTGCACATACCGTTCGCCTGATGGCCGGACACGAGTTGGTGACCGAAGGTTTCCAGGCCGGTCAGGTCGGATCCTCGGCGATGCCGCACAAGATGAACACCCGCTCGTGCGAGCGGGTCAACGGACTTCAGGTGATCCTCCGCGGATACGGATCGATGGCAGCGGAGCTCGCGGGCGCGCAGTGGAACGAGGGCGACGTGTTCTGCTCGGTCGTCCGACGCGTCGCACTTCCCGATGCGTTCTTCGCGATCGACGGCATGATCGAGACGTTCCTGACCGTCCTCGACGAGTTCGGCGCGTACCCGGCCGTCATCGCGAAGGAACTGCAGCGCTACCTGCCTTTCCTCGCGACGACCAAGGTGTTGATGGCATCGGTGCGCGCGGGAGTCGGCCGCGAGACCGCGCACGAGGCCATCAAGGAGCATGCCGTCGCTGTTGCGCTGGCGATGCGGGAGCAGGGCCAGGAGCCGGATCTGCTCGACCGGCTCGCAGCCGACGTGCGCATCCCGCTCGACCGCGCCGCCCTCGACGCGGCACTGGCCGACAAGTCAGCGTTCATCGGTTCAGCCGAGACGCAGGTCGCGGCCGTCGTGTCGGAGGTCGAGTCGCTCGTCAGCCAGTTCCCGTCGGGGGCCAAGTACACGCCGTCGCCGATTCTCTGATCTAGGAGAATGGGGCCTCACACACGGGTGCGAAGGACCTCCGGCAACGTCGCCACCGAGTCGATGACATGACTCGGCTGTAGTCCGAATTCTTGTTTGGCGCGGCGGTCCAGCACATCCTGCTGGAACTTTCCGGTCCGCACGAGGACCCCGGTCATTCCGACGACCTGGGCGGCGAGAACGTCGTTGTCCAGGTCGTCGCCGACCATCACCACGTCCACCGGGTCGACACCCATTCGCTCGGCTGCTGTCTGGAACCCGAGTGGTGCAGGCTTTCCGATCGCCTTTGCCTTGTGCCCGGACGCCTTCTCCATTCCGGCGAGATACATGCCGGTGTCGATCCGCAGTCCGGCTCCTGTCGTCCACATCAGGCTCCGGTGCATGGCGACGACGGGGATGCCGCGGCACAGCCAGTCATAGACGCGGCTGAGTCGCTCATGGGTGAACTCAGGCCCCGCGCCGCCGACGACGACGACGTCCGGGTCGTCACCCGACTCCTCGACGAACTCGATCCCCGGCATGTCGCCCGCGATATCTCCGTTGTTGATCAGGACCGTCTTCGCCCCCGGATAGGTTTCGCGCAGATAGTCGGCAGTCAGCGAGGCAGCGGTGACGATTTCGTCGGCGTGCACGGGCATGCCTACGCGGGTCAGTGCGTCGGCAATCTGGGAGCGGGTCTTGGAGGTGGTGTTGGTCAGGAATGCCCGCGCGATGTCTTTGCTGTCGAGGAACTCGAGCGTCTCTGCGGCCCCGGGCACAGGCTTCCACGACGTGACCAGTACGCCGTCGATGTCGAAGAGAACGCCTCCCAGTATGCCCATGGGCAGACCCTAGTCGTGGGCCACCGGTGACGCAGTGCAGCCTTGGACTCGGGCGGGAGTGCAGCCTGCGGAATGACCAGAATTAGGGTCTGCATATGAATCCGTACACGATATTTGCCGAGATCATCGCGGGGAACGCCGAATCCAGCCTGGTGTACGAGGACGAGGTGGCCGTCGCGTTCATGGACATCAGACCGTTCACGCGGGGACACGTTCTGGTCGTGCCACGACAGCAGGCCCGCAGCCTGTCCGAACTCGATCCTGAGACCGGTGGCCACCTGTTCGTCGTCGGGCAGAAGATCGCCGCGGCGCTCCGCGCGACCGACCCGCGGTGCGCTGGAGTCAACTTCTTCCTCGCCGATGGGGAAGTAGCGGGCCAGGAAATCTTCCACGTCCATCTTCACGTGATTCCCAGGACGACCGGCGACGGTTTCGGGTTGCGCGCCAGGCCGACGTCGCCGCAGCGGGAGGAGCTCGACGCGAAGGCCGCGGAACTCGCGGGGGCTCTGACGCAGTCGTAGAGGCTACTCAGGCCTGTGTAAGGTATCCCTAATTCAATTTGAGTCTCGGGAGCGCTTGCATGACGACGGTAGCGAGCAAAGCCGGTGACGCCGGTCATATGGAAGCACCGGCGGCCGGGCAACTGGAGAGTCCGTCCACTCCAGGGGGGCTCGCCAAGACCAACGCACGCCGCACCCTCGGACTCTTCGTCGTCATCGGCCTTCTCGCCGTGATCTGTTTGCTTTCCATCGCAGTCGGCATCAAATACATCCCGTTGAACGAGGTGTGGAACGGCCTGTTCGCGTACGACGAATCCAACAACGCCGTCATCATTCGTGAACTACGGGTGCCGCGAACGGTCCTCGGGTTGATCGTCGGAATCGCGCTCGGTGTCAGTGGCGCTCTGATCCAGGCGATGACTCGAAACCCGTTGGCGGATCCAGGGATTCTCGGTGTCAACGCCGGTGCCGCGTTCTTCGTGACCCTCGCCGTCGGGTTGCTGGGATTCACCGGAATCTGGTCGTACATCTGGTTCGCGTTCCTCGGGGCGATTCTGGCCACCGTCGCTGTCTATGCGCTCGGATCGATGGGCAGGGCCGGGGCTACGCCGATTCGGTTGACGCTGGCCGGGATTGCTCTCGGAGCAATGCTCGGCGGAATCACGACGGGACTGACACTGATCGATCCCGAGGCATTCGACAAGATGCGATTCTGGGGTGCGGGTTCGTTGTCAGGTCGAGGGCTCGATATTTCCTTTGCTATCGGGCCCTTCGTGATTCTCGGCTTGATTCTTGCGATCGTCATCGCCCGCCCGCTCAACGCCATCGCTCTCGGTGACGACCTCGCGCAGTCGCTCGGCGCGAAGGTGAAGAACACGCGCGTCATCGGCGTCATCGCGGTGACGTTGCTCGCCGGTGCCGCGACCGCTGCGGCCGGGCCGATCGGGTTCGTGGGTCTGATGATCCCGCACATGGTTCGCTGGTTCGTCGGTCCGGATCAGCGATGGATTCTTCTGTACACCGTCGCTGCGGCGCCATGCCTGTTGCTCCTGTCCGACGTCGTCGGGCGCATCGTGATCAGGCCCGGTGAGCTTCAGGTGGGCATCGTGACTGCGTTCGTCGGCGCCCCTGTCCTCATCCTTCTGGTTCGTCGCAAGAAGGTGAGTGGTCTGTGACAGTGATCGAGCCCAAATCTGCAGATTCCGACGTCGACTTCGGTCGCAAGGTTCGTATTCTCAGGATTGCCGATGACAGGATCAACGGACGGATCGACGTCCGAACCGTTCTGGTTTGTTCGATCCTCGTGGTGCTCTCACTGGTGGTGTCGGTCATCGCACTCGGGACCGGTGACTACCAGATCGCGCCGGGCGCAGTACTGCAGGCGTTGTTCTCCGACGCACCGAGGTTCACCGAACTTGTCGTCATGGAGTGGCGTTTCCCTCGCGTCGCGCTCGCACTGCTGCTCGGTGGTGCCCTCGGTGTATCCGGGGCGATCTTTCAGTCGCTGACGCGAAATCCGTTGGGTAGTCCTGACATCATCGGCTTCGATACCGGTGCCTACACCGGCGCCCTCATCGTCATCCTGACCCTCGGCGGCGGTTACTACCAGACCGGTGCCGGCGCGTTGATCGGCGGAATCTGCACTGCCGCAGTGGTGTACCTCCTCGCGTTCAAGAAGGGCGTGCAGGGCTTCCGGTTGATCATCGTCGGTATCGCAATGAGCGCGATTCTGGCGTCGATCAACACCTGGCTCATCATCAAGGCCGACCTGGCCGACGCCATGGCAGCGGCGGTGTGGGGTGCGGGCAGCCTCAACGGTCTGAGCTGGGCGCAGGTCGGACCGGTCCTCGCCGTCCTGATCGTCATCACTCCGCTTCTGGCGGTCATCGCGAAGCGACTGCCGATGCTGGAGATGGGTGACGACGCAGCCAAGGCGCTCGGTATTCGCGCCGAGCCGACAAGGCTGCTGCTGATGGTTCTCGGAGTCGCTCTGACGGCGTTGGTCACTGCGGCTGCAGGCCCGATCTCGTTCATTTCGCTTGCCGCGCCGCAGCTGGTGCGGCGGTTGACCAAGACTGCAGGCGTGTCGTTGATCCCGTCGGCGGCGATGGGTGCATTCCTGCTCGTCGTGAGCGATTGGGTGGCGCAGCGGATCTTCGCTCCTACGCAGCTGCCGGTCGGGGTCGTGACGGTGTCGATCGGCGGCGCATACTTCGTGTGGTTGTTGGCTCGGGAAGGTAGAAAGCAGTGACTCAGGTTATGACCGAGAAGAAGCAACCGCGACTGCACGCGGACAACGTGACGATCGGCTACGACAAGCGGATCATCAGTGAGAACCTGTCCGTCGAGATACCCGACGGCAAATTCACCGTCATCGTCGGTCCCAACGCGTGTGGTAAATCGACCCTGCTCAGGGCGTTGTCACGGCTGCTGAAGCCAGAGGCGGGAACCGTCCTGCTCGACGGCAAGGCCATCTCGTCGTACCCGGCGAAAGAAGTTGCCCGACGCCTCGGCCTCCTGCCGCAGACGTCCATCGCGCCCGACGGCATTTCCGTCGCCGATCTCGTTGCGCGAGGACGCTATCCGCATCAGAAGCTGATCAAGCAGTGGTCGAGGGAGGACGAGGCCGCGGTCGTGTTCGCGATGAACGCGACCGGTGTCACCGAACTGTCCGGACGCCTGGTCGACGAGCTTTCCGGTGGTCAGCGGCAACGGGTATGGGTGGCAATGGTTCTGGCGCAGCAGACTCCGTTGATGCTCCTCGACGAGCCGACGACGTTCCTCGACATCGCCCACCAGATCGACCTGCTGGAACTGTGCTCGCAGCTCAACCGTGAACAGGGCAACACCATGGTTGCCGTATTGCACGATCTGAACCACGCCTGCCGCTACGCCGATCACATCATCGCGATGAAGGACGGTGAGGTGGTCACGTCCGGTGAACCTGCGGATGTCATCACTGCTGAGCTGGTCGAATCGGTGTTCGGCATGCCGTGCCGGATCATCGAGGACCCGGAGTCGCACACTCCGCTGGTCATACCGCTGGCTCGTCGGCGCGCCTAGAGCGTGTCTCTTAAATTGGGTCCGTTTTCGTTTTCATCGCCGGGCGGTGGTTGTGGTTGCGGGAGTGCAGAACTGCCGCGCACAGGACAACGCCCCCGAGGAATGTCATGGCGTACTTGTCATATCGAGTGGCCACACCACGCCACTGTTTGAGCCGCCCGAAGCCACGCTCGACGGTGTTGCGGTGCTTGTACATCGTCGGATCGAAACCCGGTGGACGACCACCGGCGGACCCCTTGTCGGCCCGTCGCTGCTTCTGGTCGCTGCGCTCGGGAATGGTGTGTTTGATCTTGCGGCGACGCAGTTCGGTGCGGGTACTGGGATGGGTGTACGCCTTGTCGGCGAGCAATCGGTAGTCCTGGTCCCCACCGGCAGCTCGGTGGGCATCGAGCAACGGCACCAACTGTGGATTGTCCCCGGCTTGCCCACCGGTCAGCAGCATCGTCACCGGCGAGCACGTCAGGTCGGTCAGTGCATGGATCTTCGTGGTGAATCCTCCGCGAGATCGACCCAACGCGTGGTCAGCGGGTTCGTCGACGGATTTCTTGTAATTCGACAAGGCCCCCTGTGAGAGTGTCGGCTCGCGCACCGGCCGCATGCTGATGCGCCCGGACGCTGGTCGAGTCGATCGAGAGCACCGCCCCGATATCGCCGTCGAGTTCTTCCGGGTCGAGACCGAACACCTCGGCCACCGCGGCAAGCATCTCGTCGTAGGTGCCATCGAAGGACCATCGGTGGTGGCGTTTCCACACCGTCTGCCACGGACCGAAGTCCTCCGGCAGATCTCGCCACGGACACCCGGTACGGAATCGGTATGCGATGCCCTCCAGAATTCGCCGGTGCTCGGCGAACCGCCGCCCACGTTTTCCCACGTCGGTGGGTATCACTGGCTCGACGATCTCCCAGAACTCGTCACTGATCACTCCCACGCGCGTCATCGAAATATCATCGCTGACAGCACCTCTCAAATTTGGGAGACACGCTCTAGATAGCCTCAACTTTTCGACTTTGGATAGGTTAAGCTTAGTTGGTTGAACTCCCGACAGACTAAGGACGGCCCGTGCTCAAGGTGAACAGCGCTACCGATGTAGTGGACATTCTCGGAGTCGGATACGGCCCGTCCAACCTGGGGTTGGCCATCGCATTGCAGGAACGCAATGCCGAAGTGCCTGCCGAAGAACGAATCACGTCGGTGTTCGTCGAGAAGCAGCCGGAGTTCAGATGGCACCCCGGAATGCTGCTGCCGGGCGCGACGATGCAGATTTCGTTCCTCAAGGACTTGGCGACCCAGCGCAACACCAGAAGTGAGTACACGTTTCTCGAGTATCTCGCGCAGCGAGACCGGTTGACCCACTTCATCAACCTTCAGACGTTCTTTCCCTCACGCATCGAGTTCCACGACTACCTGCGATGGGCTGCGGACAAGGTCGACGCGGATGTGCTGTACGGCACCACGGCGACCGAAGTCTCTTGGAACGGCGAACTTTTCGAAGTCCGGGTACAGGGTGCCTTCGGGTCGCAGCTCCTGCGTGCGCGCAACGTCGTACTGGCCGGTGGTCTCACGGCAATCCTTCCCGGCGGCGTGTCGGCCGGCGCTCGGGTCTTTCACAATCACCGCGTGCTCGATCATCTGGAGGCTCTCCCGGAACCGAAGCATGGCAGATTCGTAGTCGTCGGTGCAGGGCAGAGCGCGGCCGAGGTGGTGGCTCACCTCCACGAGCGCTACCCCGATTCCGAAGTGCACGGCGTCTTCGGCAAGTACGGATACAGCCCTGCGGACGACAGTCCCTATGCCAACCGGGTTTTCGATCCTGAAGCCGTCGACGACTTCTATGTGTCGTCGCCGCAGCTTCGCGAGCAGCTCATTGCCTACCACCGCAGCACCAACTACTCGGCTGTCGACCTTCCGCTCATCGAGGATCTCTACAACCGTGAATACACGGAGCGGGTGACGGGCAAGCGTCGATTGTTCGTGCGTGGCGCATCGGAGGTGTCGGTCCCTCGCGAGACCGATACCGGCGTCGAGGTGTCGGTTCTGCATCGCCCGACCGGACGGGAAGAGCGACTCATGTGCGACGCTGTCGTCTACGCAACAGGTTTCAGGCCGCTGGACCTGCGCGGCATTCTCGGTTCGGTCGCCGACGAATGCGTGTTCGCCGCCGACGGAAGCCCGGAGGTAGAGCGCGACTACCGGCTTCGTACGTCCACCGAGATCACCGGAGGAATCTACTTGCAAGGCGGGACCGAGCACTCACACGGTCTGACCTCGTCCCTACTGTCCAACATCGCTGTGCGATCCGGCGAGCTGGTCGATTCCTTGGCGTCACGAGCCATGCTGGACGCGGTGCTCACGTAGGCCGCGGCGCCTCACGCGCAATGTTCGAAGATGTCGTTTCGATGAAAGGTTCGTCATGCGAGTGGTGATGTTCGGTTACCAGACCTGGGGGCAGAAGACTCTGCAGACCTTGATCGACTCCCGCCACGAGGTGGTCGGCGTCGTCACTCATCCGGCCAGCGACCAGGTCTACGAGAGCATTTGGGCCGATTCGGTCGAGGATCTTGCCCGCGAGCACGAACTTGAAGTCCATCTTGCTCGACGCCCGGACGCAATCCTGCGTAAACAAATTCATGCCTGGAATCCTGACATCATCATCGCCAATAATTGGCGCACCTGGTTGCCGCCGGAGATCTTCGCCCACCCACCACACGGAACGCTCAATCTGCACGACTCGCTGCTGCCGAAGTTTACTGGTTTCTCGCCGATCGCATGGGCTCTGATCAGCGGTGCCGAAGAAGTTGGGTTGACCGCACACCGAATGGACGGCGAACTCGACACCGGAGACATCCTCACGCAGGCTTCGATTCCGATCGGCCCCCGAGATACCGCGACACAATTGGTCAGGGACACAATCGATCTGATTCCCACAGTGCTCCTCGAAGCACTCGACAGTATCGAGTACGGAACCGCCCGGTGGCGTCCCCAAGACCTCAGGGAACGCACGTTCTTTCACAAGCGGCACGAAACCGACAGCCTGATCGACTGGTCGTGGGAGGCATCCGACCTCGACCGGTTGATTCGAGCGATGTCCGACCCGTACCCGAACGCCTTCACCTACTATCGCGGCGAGCGCATTTCGATCACAGAGGCTCACGTCTCACAAGGAATTTATGGCGGGACGCCCGGCAGGGTATTCATCCGCGAAAACGACGGAATGGCCATCGTCGCCGGCCCCAACGCCCATCGCGGCCGTAACCATGCACTCGTCGTCGACCGCCTCCGTACCAGCGACGGCACGGACTACGCTGCGCTCAAGTACTTCCCGAGTGGCGGCGGGTACCTCACCAGCGGCCCGTGATGACGGGTATCAGCCGCCCTTCATGCTGGCGCGGCTAGACACCATTTAGGTGATTAGCATAGCCTAACTTTCAAACCGAAGAAGAAAGGGTGTCACGTGGGGATCAAGGGAGTGCAACGCTTCTTCTACGCCGAGGTGGTGAGCACGGAACGCATCTCGCCCTCGCTCGTGCGGGTGGTATTCGGCGGTGACGGATTGGCTGACTACACGTCGAACGGCGCCGCTGACGAGTGTGTCTCGCTGTACTTCGCCGGCGAGGGCGAGGACAAGCCGCCGGCGATGACCGAGAAAGACGGCGACTGGGCGTACCACGACATCGACGAGCCCGAATATCGCAACTACTCGGTTCGGAGCTGGGACGCGACCGCCAAGGAAATGTCGATCGACTTCGTCGCGCACAAGGGCGGCATCGCGGCGTCATGGGCCCTGGCCGCGGCACCCGGCGACGTCCTCGGACTGTGGGGACCTCGAGGTTGGTACGACCCGCCGAGCGACACCGCATGGCAACTGCTCGTTGCCGACCTGACAGGGCTTCCAGCCTTGTCTAGAGCCGTCGAAGAGCTACCGGACGGGTTCCCGGTTCGAGCGATCGTGGAAGTTCTCGACAACGGCGACAAAATTCCGATCGAGACCAATGCGGACCTGAGCATCGAGTGGCTGATCGGCGGAAACGGTCATGGGCCGTCGCGCCTGGCTGACGCCGTACGCGCCGAGACCCTTCCGGATGGCCAAGGCTACGTGTGGTTCGCCGGAGAGGCGGCCACGAGCCGAGACGTGCGCAAGTACCTGCGCAAAGAGCGTGGCTTCGGCAATGCGCAGTTCGAAACCATCGGATACTGGCGCGTTCGCGCCGAAGAGTGGCTCCAGAAGTACGAAGCGGTCGAAGACCGGCTACACAGCGAGTACCAGCAGTTGATCGACGCCGGAGCCGCAGAGGCAGACGCCGACAATCGCTGGGAGGAAATGCTCGAGGAAGCCGGGCTATAGCTGTGCGCTGTAGATGAGCCACAGATGTGCGTATCGGCCACCCGCTTCAAGTAGCTCGTCGTGGGTGCCCTCCTCGATCAAGGCGCCGCCTTCCAGGACCACGATTCGATCGCACACTCGTGCCTGGGAGAGTCGGTGGGCGATGACGATTGCCGAGCGCCCGCGCAGAGCCTGCGCAGCCGCGTCGTCGAGCAACGCCGCATTGCTCGAATCGGCGTCCGCGGTCGCTTCGTCGAGGATTGCAACGGCAGGGTCACTCAGGACCATTCGTGCCAGCGACAGAAGTTGCACGTCAGCGGCGGTGATTCGATGCCCCTCCTCGCCGAGGACGGTATCCAGACCGTCCGGCAGGGACTTCAACAGGGTGTCGGCTCGCGTGATCTGCAGCGCGGATCGAAGCATGTCGTCCGTTGAACCCGGTGCGGCGAGCAGTAGATTCTCCCGCAGGGTTCCGGAGAACACATGCCCTTCCTGGCTGAGATAGGCGATCTGTGCGCGGGTGACCGCGAGGTCGATTCGTCCGCTGTCCGGTTCTCGCACCCCCGCGACGAGCCGAGCGAGTGTGGTCTTTCCCGATCCGCTCGTGCCGACGATCGCGACGTGTTCACCGGCGGATACGTGCAGGCTGACGCCGTCGAGTACCGGATGATCGGCGCGGTAGGCGAAGCTGACGTCGTGGACGTGTACCAGTGACTCCGTGGCCGGCGACGACGTCTCGGCGGGCTCGGTCGGTTCCGAGTGCCGGGGCAGGTCGTGCGTCACACCGACGACCCTGGCGAGTGACGCCGTCGCGGACTGCAGGTCGTCCATGACGTACAACAGTCCCGAGATCGGCGCCGCGACCTGCAAGAACAGCAACGATGCGGCAGTGATCTCGCCGAGGCTGGTGCCCCGAGGGGCCGCCACGAAGAAACCGCACGCCACGACGACGAGGAGTCCGACGACCTCCGCGAGATTGATGCGGCTGAACAAGCGGTTCTGCATGATTTTTGCGCGTACCTCCCACCTGGCGACCTCCCAAGCGGCCGTGCGAATCCGTGCAACACGACCGGGACCGGCGTGGAAGGCCTTGACGGTGGGCAGCGCCGACAAGGTGGTGAGTACGCGTTCGCCGCGGGTGCTGTCAGCCGAGCGCAGCACGGCGTAGACCGGCGGGACGGCAGGGAGGTACCAGCGCAGAGCCGCGACGTACAACGGCACCGCCAGCGCAAACGCAACGCTGAAACGCCAATCGATAACAGCGGTCCCGACGAGCGTCAACGTGATCGTGAATGCAGCTGCGGCCACAGCGGGCAAGATCGTCGGGAACTCTTCTGACACGTTGCGGGTATCCGTTGCCGCGCGGGTAACGATGTCGCCCGCACCCACCCGTTCGATCTCGGCTTCCGGCAATGCGAGTGCCGCGGTGAGATACCGCTCCCGCAATTCGGCGACCATCGTGTCGATCAAACGTCCGAGAGCCACGACACCGAAGAACTCGACGGCGCCACCGACGATCGCGGCCGCACCCAGGCCTGCCAGTTGCCACCAGAACACGGTCGGAATTCCGGACTGACCGCTGCGCGAGGCGGTATCGACGATCCAGCCGACCGTCAGCGGTAGGACGAGCGTGGACGCGGCGGCGACCAGCAGCAGCACCATGATCCCGCCCACTCGCCACCAGCTGCCCGCGGCCAGTGTGCGCACCTCGCTGACCATCTGTCGCCGATCGGCAACCGGCAGGCGGGGCGGATCGTTGGCGTCGACCGCGAAATTCATGAGTCGAGGCTCTTCGGTGGGACGCTCGCGACGAGTTGGCCAGGGGGTCGACGCACGCTGCGGTCGGCCACTGCATGAAATGCCGCAGACGACGTGATCACGAGTGTCGTCATTCCGGCGCGGGCCGTGTGGACCCGCTCGGCGATGTCGGACTCGGTTGCCGAATCGACCGAGTTCGTAGGGTCGTGCAGGACGAGAATTCGGGGCTCGCGACAGATAGCCCGGGCCAGAGCGACGCGTTGTCGCTGTCCGCCGGAGAGCGTCCGACCGAGGTCGGAAATCGGTGTCTCGTAGCCGAGCGGCAACTCGTGTTCGAGGCTTTCGCAGCGTGCCGTGCGCAGCGCTGCGACGGCCCGATCGCGATCGGTGCTCCCGGACATGACGCTCGCCAACACTGTGTCTTCGAGAAGATCCGCCTGATGGGGTGCGACCAGTATCAGCCGTCGGATCGCGGAAGGATCGTAGCTCGGTAGTGGTTGGCCGTTCATTTTCACCTGCGCTCCGACGCTCCCGGCGAGTGTCAAGGCCGCGACCAATGCGTCGGCGTCGACTGCGGCGAGCTCGATCGCTACGAACTCGCCCGGTTCGACGTCGAGTGACTCGATGTCTTGTGTCGTGATCTGCAGCAACGGGGGATCCGGCACCGGAGTGTCACCGCGTGCTTCCGGATTCGGTTCGACGTGTAGCTGGTCGAGTACCCGCCGCGCCGAAGCCAATGCCTGGGCCCCGATCGTTGCGGCCACCTCAATCAACTCACGTAACGGCTCGAGCAGCACCTGAGCCATCGCGGCAGCCGCGATGAGTTCGCCGACCGAGATCGAACCATCGAAGGTAAGCGCGGCGGCGACGGCAGTGACCACTCCGGCGAAGAGGCCCATGAGCGCGGCATTCGTTCCCCGCACCGCACCCTCGGCCGTGTTCGCGGCGAGCGTGCCACGCAGCGCCGTCCGGCTCACCCGCCGATAGTGGTTCGCAGCCGCCTGCTGTGCGTGGATGCCGCTGATGACCCGATAGCCGGTGATGAGGTCGGCCGCGGAGCTTGCGGCATCGGCGATTCCCTCCTGTTCCTGTTCGGCGCGATTTCGCAGGGGGCGGGCGACGATCGCCATGAATACGAGCAAGAGCGGCGCGCCCACGATGACCGTCAGGCCCAGGACCGGATGAATGACGAAAAGAGACACCGCCGCGACGAGCACGGCCGCCACGTTGCCGAGCGGGTAGATCGCGAAGTAGAGCGAAAACCCGACCCGGTCACTGTCCGAGGTGGCGACCGACAACAGGCGCCCGGGAAGCTGTGCGGGTCCCGCCGTTCCCCGAGCATCGAGTATTCGTTCGACGATCCGGGCGGACAGTTCGTACTGTGCGCGCTGGACGCAATACCAGCCGATCCACCCACCGAAGTGATACGTCACGTTGATCACCAGATACAGACCCGCGATCGCGGCGACCCACAGTAGAAAGCCGCCGAGCGCATCCTCGGTAGGGGTACCTCTCGTGACCGGACCGATTCCCTCGTCGATCGCGGCCCCGAGCGCCAGCGGTACCAAAGCACTCGCGGCATTGAACAATACGATCAACAGGCAACCCCCAGCGGCATACCAGCCCGCCGACCGGATGACCGATAGCGTGAGCCCCAGCGGCGACATCCCCGTCCGAATCGTGATCCGTTGTGCCGGTGGAGTATCCGGGATCTCGAAGAAAACGGGAAGGTGCTTCGGTGGTTTCCAGGCCGTCGTCATGCCTCGCTGCGCTTCTTGTCGGTGGCGGCATCGAACTGTGTGGACAGTTCGATTTCCAGCTCTGCCACGGCACCTTCCGAGAGGCCGATGATGTCGAGCTCCGCGGCACCGTCGGCGACGCAATAGCGGATCACGCAACGGTAGGCGGTCTCCACGCCCTCCCTCAAGCCTGGGTCGGCGAGTTTTCCGACGGTGTTAGTCACGAGCGCAATGGAATCGCTCAACTTCCGCAAGCTCCGCCGCCCCGCACGGTTGTGGTAGCGAAGCAACGAATACTGTCGTCGTTCGGCTTCGGACAGACCGCTGATGTACGGCCACGTTGCTGTGAACGGCCCGATCGCAGGTTTTGGGGATGCCGTAGTCGTTTCGAGATCGACCGTCACCTCCGTCGAGTTGCTCTGTGCAATCCGGCGGAGAGACTCGGCGATGAGCTCCGGCAAGTCCGATGTCTCGACCGCCAGATCAGCTCGCATGTGTGCATGGTTGCCGGCGGACCACATGGTCGAATCAACTAGCCGGCTGATACCAGTCGCATCGACCCAACGCTGCGCGAGTTCGCCGTCGAGGTTCTGTCCCGCGGTATCGATCGCTTCCAGCGCGGACTCGAGTGACACAGTCGCCGAACCCTCGACTTGCCCGGTAAGAATACGGGCGATCTCGTGAACCGAGCCTCGGTCGGCAGCCGCGGCATGCGCAGCGACCAGTAGCCAACTCTGGGTGGGTGTGCCCCACGTTGCGATTGCTGCCGGTAGACCCTCCGTGATGCTGATCAACGATGCGACGCGGGAGGCTGCGGCGGAGTCACTGGTCTCCGGATCGAGTTCGACAACTTGCTTCGATAGATCGACCGTTCCCGCCGGGGCGATCTCAGATGTCCACAGCCGACGGTTCAACGGCGAAACCCTCATCCGCAACGCATCGGTCCTGTTCACAAGCGAGGCGAACGCGGACTGCAGGCCCGACAGAGCTGTCCGGTCGATCGCAACCAGCTCGGTGTAGACCCAATCGTTCGGCTCGTCGCCGGCCTCGCGGAGCCGTTCGAGCGTGGACGAGGTACTGAGCGGAATCGGTTCTGCCGCGATCTCTGGAATGTCCAGTACCCCGGCCAGACCCGCGATCGTGCGCTTTTCGAAGACGTCTCGCACGGTGAACTGCAGGCCTTCACGGCGAGCTTTCGAGACGACGAGAATCGAGGAGATGGAGTCGCCGCCGAGGCGGAAGAAGTCGTCGTCGATGGAGATGGGTGCATCACTCGGTAGTGCCAACACCTCGGTGTAGATGGTGGCGAGGGTGTGTTCTGTGGGTGTGGTGGGGTGTTGTCCGCCGGTGAGGGCGGTGGTGAGGTCGGGTGTGGGGAGGGCTCGGTGGTCGAGTTTGCCGTTCGCGGTGACCGGGACGGTGTCGATGGGGATGAAGACGGTGGGGATCATGTAGTCCGGTAGCCGGTCGGTCAGATACTCCCGCAGTTCCCCGTCGGTGGTGTGGGTGCCGGTGGTGTGGGTGCTGGTGTGGTAGGCGGCGAGGTATTTGCCGGTGCCGGCGGGGTGGTCGGTGGCGATGATGATGGCGGCCCGGATGGCGGGGTGTTGTTCCAACACGGTGCGGATGTCGTCGAGTTCGATGCGGTAGCCGCGGATCTTGACTTGGTCGTCGGTGCGGCCGAGGTAGTCGAGTTGTCCGTCGGTGTTCCAGCGGACGAGATCGCCTGTGCGGTAGAGGCGTTGGCCTGAATTGGTGGTGGGGTCGGCGATGAAGCGGGTGGCGGTGAGGTCGGGGCGGGCGATGTAGCCGTCGGCGAGTTGGATGCCGCCGAGGTAGAGCTCGCCGGTGATGCCTGCGGGTACTGGGCGTAGCCAGGGGTCGAGGACGTGGGTGGTGGTGTTGGTGATGGGTTCGCCGATGGGGACGCTGGTGCCGTAGGTGGTGTCTGCGGGGTTGAGGTGGTGTCCGGTGGTTTCGACGGCGGCTTCGGTGGGGCCGTAGGTGTTCCATACCTGTACGGCGGTTCCGGTGAGGGTGGTGGCGAGGGTGGTGGGGAATGTTTCGCCGCCGAGGGCGAGGTGGCGTAGGGGTGTGTTGTTCAGGTCGAGTCCGGCGTCGAGCATGGCTTGGGCCATGGTGGGGACGAGTTCGACGAAGCCGATGGGTTCGGTGTGGAGGATCTCGGTGAGGTAGTGGGGGTCTTTGTCGCCGCCGGGGCGGGTGAGGCGGATGGTGGCGCCGATGGTGAGGGGCCAGAAGAATTCGGGGACGGAGACGTCGAATCCGATGCTGGTTTTCTGGAGGACGCGGTCGCCTTCGGTGAGGGGGAAGACTGTTTGGCGCCAGGTGATGAGGTTGATGATGGCTTGGTGGGAGATCATGACGCCTTTGGGGCGTCCGGTGGTGCCGGAGGTGAAGATGACGTAGGCGGTGTCGGCGGGGGTGAGGGCCCGTGTCAGCACCGGTGCGGTGGTGTGTCCGGTGTCGAGGCGTGCCGCGATGTCGGGGTTGTCGAGGTGTATCGCGTTCGTTCCGAGTTCGGTGGTCTCGAGTTCGGTGGTGGTGATCTGGAGTGTGGGGGTGGAGTCTTCGAGGATGTGGGTGATGCGTTCGCCTGGGTAGTCGGGGTCGATCGGTACGTACGCGGCGCCTGCTCGGATCACGGCCAGGAGTGCGGTCACCAGGTCCACGCTGCGGGGGAGTATGACTGCGACGCGGTCTCCGACCTGGACGCCGCGTTCGATGAGTATGTGGGCCAGTGCGTTTGCGCGGATGTCGATCGTTGTGTACGACCATTGCGTCTGTGTGTCGTCGGTGACGGCGACGGCGTTGGGGGTGCGGGTGGTTTGGGTGCGGATGAGTGTGTCGAGGGTGGTGCCGGCTGCGGGTTCGCTGGCTCCGGTCGACCAGGCGGCGATGATGTCGCGTTCGTCGTCGGTGATTGCATTCAGTGCTGCCAGACGTGTGTCCGGGGCGGTTACCAGCGTGTGCAGGATGAGTTCGAAGGTTGCGATGAATTGGTTGATCGTTGCGGTGTCGAATAGTTCGGTGGCGTAGGTGAGGGAGCCGACCATGCCGTTGGGGGTGTCGACGATGTCGAGTTCGAGGTCGGTCTTCGTTGCGTCGAGTGAGGTGTGGCCGTAGTTGGCACTGCGAAGTCCGGGAAGTTCCGGTGTGGGTTCTTCGTCGCTGTCGGAAGTGGTGTGGGTGAGGAGGATTTGGAAGAGGGGTGTGCGGTTGGTGGTGCGGGGTGTGTTGGTGGTGCGGGTGATGTGTTCGAAGGGAGCGTGTTGGTGGGCGAATGCGTCGAGGACGGTTCGGTGGGTTTGGGTCAGTTGGTCGGTGAAGGTGTTGTTCGGGTCGAGGTGGTGGCGTAGGGGGAGGGTGTTGACGAAGTAGCCGATGAGGTCGTGCAGTCCGTCTTCGGTGCGTCCGCCGACGGGGGAGCCGATGACGATGTCGGTGCCGGCGCCGAGCAGTGATGCGGTGATGGCGGTGACGGTGTGGGTGAGGGTGAACATCGTGACTCCGCTGTTCGCGGCGATGGTGCGGGCTGCGGTGGTGGTGTCGGGGTCGATGGTGAAGGTGAGGTCGGTGCCGTGTTGGGTGGGTTGTGTGGGGCGGGGGTGGTCGAGGGTGATGATCGGTTCTTCGGGGGCGTCGGCGAGGGTGGTGCGCCAGTAGTCGAGGTGGTGGTCGAGTTCGGTGGCGAGGACGGTGCGTTGCCAGGTTGCGTAGTGGGCGTAGGTGACTGGTAGTGGTGTCCACGTGGGGGTGGTTCCGGCGAGTCGTGCGGTGTAGGCGGCGCCGAGGTCGGTGACGAGGGCGGGGGTGGACCATTCGTCGATCGCGTGGTGGTGTGCGGCGAGGACGATCGTCCATTGGTCGGGTGCGTTGCGCAGTATGGCGATGCGGAGGGGGAGGTCGGTGGCGAGGTCGAATCGTGCGCCGACGACGGCATCGATGTGGGCTTGTATGTCTGCGGGTTCGCTTTCGCGCATGTCGGTGATCTGGATGGGGAGGGTGTTGACGGCGTGTTCGGTTTCGACGATGTGTTGGGTGAGGGTGCCGTCGTGTTCGACGAGCAGGGTGCGGAGGGGTTCGTGGCGGGTGACGAGGTCGCCGATGGCGGCGGTGAAGGCGGTGGTGTCGAGGTGGCCGGTGAGGGTCCAGACCGTCGGTACGACGTATTGGGCGGCGGGTCCGCCGAGTTGGTCGATGACCCAGAGTGCTTGTTGGCCGTAGGACGCCGGGATGGGGTCGGTGACCTCGATGTCTGCCACGTGCATTCGTGACAGGTGTGCTGTGGTGGTGTCGGTGATCGCGGCGAGCCCGGCGATGGTGGGGGTGGTGAACACCTCTCGCAGGGTCAGGGAGGTGCCGAGTTCGGCGTTGATTCGGGCGGCGACGCGGGTTGCGGTCAGTGAGTGTCCACCCAAGCGGAAGAAGTCGTCGTCGATGGAGATCGGGGTGTCTGCGGGTAGGCGCAGGATGTCGGTGAAGATTGCGGCGAGGGTGAGTTCGGTGTCGGTGGTGGGGTGTTGTCCGCCGGTGAGGGCGGTGGTGAGGTCGGGTGTGGGGAGGGCGCGGCGGTCGAGTTTGCCGTTGGGTGTGGTGGGGATGGTGGTGATGGGGATGAAGACGGTGGGGACCATGTAGTCGGGTAGCCGGTCGGTGAGGAAGGCCCGCAGTTCGGCGTCGGTGACGTCGGTGACGTCGGTGGCGTGGTCGCTGGTGGTGCTGGTGTGGTAGGCGGCGAGGTATTTTCCGGTGCCGCTGGGGTGGTCGGCGGCGGTGACGACGGCTCTGGTGACGGCGGGGTGTTGTTCCAACACGGTGCGGATGTCGTCGAGTTCGATGCGGTAGCCGCGGATCTTGACCTGATCATCGGTGCGGCCGAGGTAGTCGAGGTGTCCGTCGGTGTTCCAGCGGACGAGATCGCCTGTGCGGTAGAGGCGTTGGCCTGAATTGGTGGTGGGGTCGGCGATGAAGCGGGTGGCGGTGAGGTCGGGTCGGGCGATGTAGCCGTCGGCGAGTTGGATACCACCGAGGTAGAGCTCACCGGTGATGCCTGCGGGGACGGGTCGTAGCCAGGGGTCGAGTACGAGTGTGGTGGTGTTGGTGATGGGGGTGCCGATGGGGACGCTCGCGCCGTAGGTGTCGGTGTCTGCGGGGTTGAGGTGGTGTCCGGTGGTTTCGACGGCGGCTTCGGTGGGGCCGTAGGTGTTCCATACCTGTACGGCGGTTCCGGTGAGGGTGGTGGCGAGGGTGGTGGGGAATGTTTCGCCGCCGAGGGCGAGGTGGCGTAGGGGTGTGTTGTTCAGGTCGAGTCCGGCGTCGAGCATGGCTTGGGCCATGGTGGGGACGAGTTCGACGAAGCCGATGGGTTCGGTGTGGAGGATCTCGGTGAGGTAGTGGGGGTCTTTGTCGCCGCCGGGGCGGGTGAGGCGGATGGTGGCGCCGATGGTGAGGGGCCAGAAGAATTCGGGGACGGAGACGTCGAATCCGATGCTGGTTTTCTGGAGGACGCGGTCGCCTTCGGTGAGGGGGAAGACTGTTTGGCGCCAGGTGATGAGGTTGATGATGGCTTGGTGGGAGATCATGACGCCTTTGGGGCGTCCGGTGGTGCCGGAGGTGAAGATGACGTAGGCGGTGTCGGCGGGGGTGAGCGTCCGCGTCAGCGTTGGTGCTGCGCTCGCGCCCCGCGTCACACGTGCAGCGATCGCCGGGTCGTCGAGGAACACTCCGTCGATACCCGTGCCACTCTCGATACCCGTGCCGCTGTCGATACCCGTGCCGCTGTCGGTGGTGATCAGGAGTGAGGGTGTGGAGTCTTCGAGGATGTGGGTGATGCGTTCGGTGGGGTAGTCGGGGTCGATGGGGACGTACGCGGCGCCTGCTCGGATGACGGCGAGCAGTGCGGTCACCAGGTCCACGCTGCGGGGGAGTATGACTGCGACGCGGTCTCCGACCTGGACGCCGCGTTCGATGAGTATGTGGGCCAGTGCGTTTGCGCGGATGTCGATCGTTGTGTACGACCATTGCGTCTGTGTGTCGTCGGTGACGGCGACGGCGTTGGGGGTGCGGGTGGTTTGGGTGCGGATGAGTGTGTCGAGGGTGGTGTTGGGGGTTGGTTGTGTGGGTCCGGTGGACCAGTGTGCGAGTTGTTCGTGATCGGAGTCGGTGTGTAGGGGTAGGGCGGCGATGCGGGTGTGTGGTGCTGTGGCGAGGGTGTTCAGGGTGGTGTCGAGGAGTGTGGTGAGGGTGGTGATGGTGTCGTGGGTGATGCGGTGTGGTTGGTAGGACAGTTCGATGGTGATGTGGGTGGGTGTGGGCAGGATGCCGAGGGTGAGGGGGTAGTGGGTGGAGTCGTGGATGTCGACGTCGGTGAGGGTGAGGTCGTTGTTGTGTGCTGTGTTGTCGTCGTCGATGGGGTAGTTCTCGTAGACGAGGAGGGTGTCGAAGAGTGCGGGTAGGCCGGTGAGGTGGTGTAGGTCCGGTAGTGGGGTGTGGTGGTGGTCGAGGACGGTGGTGTTGTGGTGGTGGATTTGGTCGAGGAGTTCGCCGGCGGTGGGGTTGTTGCCGAGGTGGGCTGGGGTGGGGATGGTGTTGAGGAACATGCCGACGGCGGTGTCGATGCCGTCGATGTGGGCAGGTCGTCCGGAGACGGTGGTGCCGAAGGTGATGGTGGGTTGGCCGGTGATGGCGCCCAGGGTCAGTGCCCAGGCGGTGTGGATGACGCTGTTGAGGGTGGCGCTGTGGGTGCGGGCGAGTGTGGTGAGTTGGTGGGTGAGGGTGGTGTCGATGGTGTAGGTGAGTTCGGTGGGTAGTTCTGTGCTGCTGGTTTCTGTGCTGGTGCTGGTGCTGGTGGTGGTGTCTGGTGTGGTGGCGATGAGGGTGGGTTCGGTGACCTCGGCGAGGGCGGTGGTCCAGGTGTCGAGTGAGGTGGTGTGGTCGTGGTGGGTGAGCCAGTTGAGGAAGGTGGGGTATGTGGGGTCGGGGTGTGCGGGGGTGGTGGGGTTGTTGTAGGCGCGGAGCAGTGTGGCGATCAGTGGCGGGGTGGACCAGCCGTCGGTGATGGCGTGGTGGATGGTCAGGATCAGGGTGTGGTGCTGCGCTGCGGTGGTGACCGCGGTGACGCGCATCAACGGTGCTTCGTCGAGCGCCATCGGGATCGCCCGGTCTGCGTCGAGGATCGCCGCGATCGCGGTGGTGTTGTCGGTATCGAGAGTGATGTGGGACAGGGTGATGGTGGCGTGGGTGGGGATGACGGCGACGTAGTCGCCGTTCGCGGCTGGCGTGATCGCGGCCTTGAGATTGGGGTGTGTGTCCGTAAGTCGCGTGAGGGCGGTGCGTAGTCGGTCCAGATCGAGCGGTCCGGTCACCGTCACCGCAGTGTGGGTGAGATAGACGTCGGTACCGGTTACAGCCCCGAGGAGCGACTCGAAGACCATGCCGTGTTGCAGCGGCGTCAAAGGTTGGACGTCGGTGATCTCGCCGTATCGGTGTTCCCAGGTGGCGAGGTCGTTGTAGGTGAGGTCGGTGGCGGTGAAGTCGGTGAGGGATCGGCGTGTGCGGCCTGCCCCTGCGCCTGTGGTGTAGGCGGCGAGTGTGTGCAGGGCGGTGGTCCACAGTTGGACGAGTTCGTGTGCGTGTTCGCGGGTGAGGATGTTTTGGGCGTAGGCGAAGGATCCGTCGAGGATGGTGGCGCCGTCGGTGTTCGACACTGCGGCGATGTTGATGTCGATCACTGCTGCGGCGGGGAGTTCTGGGGGGAGGTGTCCGCGGATGCCGGGGATTTCCGGTGCACTTGCCCACGACCGGTCGCCGGCTGTGCTGGTGGTGAAGGTGCCGAGGTAGTTGAATCCGATGTCGGGGGTGGTCGTCGGTAGGGCTACGTCGGGGTTGAGGTGGGTGAGTATGCCGTGGCCGATGCCGCGGTCGGGGATGCGCGCGAGTGTGTCTTTGATGCGTAGTACTGCGTCTGCGGCGAGGGTGGGGTCGGTGACTGTGGTGTTCGGGTCGAGGTCGGTGAGGTCGGCCAGGAGTGGGTACCAGGTGGTGAACCAGCCGATCGAGCGTGAGAGGTCTGCCCCGGGGACGAGTGTTTCTTGGCGGCCATGGCCTTCCATGCCGATGGTGATCGGGAGTGGTTCGAGGCCGCGGCGTGCGCGCCACGCGCCGGTTGCGGCGGTCAGTGCGGTGAGCAGGATGTCTTCGACGCTCGCGGTGAGTGTGGTGGTGACGTCGCCCAGAAGGGTGGCGGTGAGGTCGGCGGGAACGGTGAGGTGGATCTGTCCGGTCGTGGCGTGGTTGTCGCGCTCGGGGTCGATGCTGCGGTCGCCGAAGAGGGGGTGTGTGGCGTCGGCGACGGTGGTCCAGTGCTCGAGCTGGTCGGTGAGATCGCGGTCGTGTGCGCGTTCGGTCAGTGCGTGGGTCCAGGTGGTGATCGAGGTGCCTGCCGGTAGCAATTCGGTTGTGGTGGTGCCGGTTTCGAGTGTCCAGGCGTGCGCGAGGTCGTCTTCGAGGATGCGCCAGGAGACACCGTCGACGGCGAGGTGGTGGACGACCATGACGAGCCGGCCGGTGGTGTCACCCGAGTTGGTGTCGTCGGAGTGGGTGCACCACATGGCGCGCCACAAAATCCCGTTCGTCGGGTCGACCTGATCGGACATTCGGGTGACGAGATCGTCGACTGTCCTCAGCCACTGCGGGCTCGACCAACCATCCGATACCGTCAGCGATTCGATCGGCGGTTCGACCGTTGTGGAGGGAAGCGTGAACTCCCAGGTCTCGGAGCGGCGAATGCGAGCTCCGAGCGTGGGGTGGGCTGCGGCGATCCGACTGAGGATTCGTTGGAGGGTGTCGGTGGTGAGGTCGGGTGGGGTGGTGAAGACGAAGGATTGGGTGAAGTGGTCGAAGCCGGGTCGGCTGTGGTGGTGGGCGGCGATCGGTAGTAGTGGTGCGGTGGTGACGGCGGTCGGGCCGGATTCGGTGTGGGTGCGGGTGTCGGCGATTTTTGCCAGGGCTTTGATGGTGCGGTGGGTGAATATTTCGGCGGCGGTGATGGTTATGGCGGCGCGGCGGGCTCTGGTGACGACTTGGATGGAGGAGATGGAGTCGCCGCCGAGGCGGAAGAAGTCGTCGTCGATCGATAGTTCGGTGTCGGTGGGGAGGTGCAGGATGTCGGTGAACACGGTGGCGAGGGTGGTTTCGGTGACCGTGGTGGGGTGTTGTCCGCCGGCCAGTGCCCCGGTGAGGTCGGGTGTGGGGAGGTTGCGGCGGTCGAGTTTGCCGTTGGGTGTGGTGGGGATGGTGTCGATGGGGACGAACACGGTGGGGACCATGTAGTCGGGTAGTCGGTCGGTGAGGAAGGCGCGTAGTTCGTCGGGATCGACGTCGGTGCCGGTGTGGTAGGCGGCGAGATATTTTCCGGTGCCGGCCGGGTGTTCGGCGGCGATGACGATGGCGGTCGATACGGCGGGGTGCTGTTCGAGGACGGTGCGGATCTCGTCGAGTTCGATGCGGAAGCCTCGGATCTTGACCTGATCGTCGGAGCGCCCGAGGTAGTCTAGGTGTCCGTCGTGGTTCCAGCGGACGAGATCGCCTGTGCGATAAAGGCGTTGACCCGAGCCGGTGGGGTCGGCGATGAAGCGGGTGGCGGTGAGGTCGGGTCGGGCGATGTAGCCGTCGGCGAGTTGGGTGCCGCCGAGGTAGAGCTCACCGGTGACCCCGACCGGAACCGGCCTGAGCCACGAATCCAACACCCGCACGTGCGTGTTCGCGACCGGTGTGCCGATGGGCACGGTCACCGCATCGGCGAGGGAGTCTGCGTGGACGGGTTCTGCGGTGACGTCGACGGCGGCTTCGGTGGGGCCGTAGAGGTTGTGCAGGTCGGCACCAGCGAAGAGTCGGTCGGCGGCGGCGGCGTTGGGGGCGGGGAGGGCTTCGCCGGAGAAGAACACCCGCCGCAGCGATGCCAGCCGGTCGGGGTCGGGGGCGGAGGTGAGGAATGCGCCGAGCATGGCGGGGACGAAGTGCAGGACGGTGATCTGGTGGCGGTCGATGATGTCGGCGAGATACGAGGGGTCTTTGTGGCCGCCGTCTGTGGCTATGACGAGGGTGGCGCCGACGACGGCGGGGAGGAAGAATTCCCAGACGGAGACGTCGAAGACGGCGGGGGTTTTCTGCAGGATCCGATCACCGGCGCTGATTCGGTAATCGGTGGCCATCCAGGTGAGGCGGTTGATGATCGCTCGGTGGGAGATGGTGACGCCTTTGGGGCGTCCGGTGGTGCCGGAGGTGAAGATGACATACGCCGTGTCGGCGGGGGTGAGGGTTCGTGTCAGGACCGGCGGGGTGGCCTCGCCTCGTGTCAGGCGTGCCGATACCGCGGGGTCGTCGAGGAAAGTGCGGGTGATCACCACAGTGGGGGTTGCATCGTCGAGGATGTGCCCGATTCGCTCATCCGGATATTCCGGATCCACAGGCACATACGCTGCCCCGACTCGGATGACCGCGAACAACGCGGTCACCAAGTCGACACTGCGGGGTAGGACGACCGCGACCCGGTCCCCTATGTGTACTCCGTGCTCGAGCAGGACATGCGCGAGCGCGTTGACCCGCGCGTCGAATTCGGTGTACGTCCACTCGGTTCCGGTGTCGTCGATGACCGCGACCGCATCCGCGGACACCGCCACTTGACGTCGAATCACCGCATCGACCGTCGAATCCGCCACCGACACAACCGGACCCGTCGAGAGTGTGGAGATGTGTTCCGAATCGGCGGTGGGCAGGGCATCGAGTGCTGCCAGTCGTGTGCCTGGTGTGGCGACAAGGGTTTTCAGGACGCGTTCGAAGGTTGCGATGAATCGGTCGATGGTGGCGGGGTCGAACAGTTCGGTGGCGTAGGTGAGGTAGCCGACCATGCCGGTGGGGGTGTCCGTGATGTCGAGATCGAGGTCGGTCTTGACTGCGCCGAGCGCGGCAGGCCCGATATTGGTGACGTTAATACCGGGTAGGTCCAGTGTGGTTTCGCCGTCGGTGCTGTTGTGGGTGAGGAGGATTTGGAAGAGGGGTGTGCGGTTGGTGGTGCGGGGTGTGTTGGTGGTGCGGGTGATGTGTTCGAAGGGTGCGTGTTGGTGGGCGAATGCGTCGAGGACGGTTCGGTGGGTTTGGGTCAGTTGGTCGGTGAAGGTGTTGTTCGGGTCGAGGTGGTGGCGTAGGGGGAGGGTGTTGACGAAGTAGCCGATGAGGTTGTGCAGTCCGTCTTCGGTGCGTCCGCCGACGGGGGAGCCGATGACGATGTCGGTGCCGGCGCCGAGCAGTGATGCGGTGATGGCGGTGACGGTGTGGGTGAGGGTGAACATCGTGACTCCGCTGTTCGCGGCGATGGTGCGGGCTGCGGTGGTGGTGGTGTGGGGGTCGATGGTGAAGGTGAGGTCGGTGCCGTGTTGGGTGGGTTGTGTGGGGCGGGGGTGGTCGAGGGTGATGATCGGTTCTTCGGGGGCGTCGGCGAGGGTGGTGCGCCAGTACTCGAGGTGGCCGGCGAGTTCGGAGGTGGGGTCGGCGGCGTCACCGAGGGTGGCGCGTTGCCAGGTTGCGTAGTGGGCGTAGGTCACCGGTCGTGGCGGCCAGGTGGGGGCGGTGCCGGCCTGTCGTGCGGTGTAGGCGGCGGCGAGGTCGGCGATGAGGGCGGGGGTGGACCATTCGTCGATGGCATGGTGGTGCGCGATCAGAGCGATCGTCCAGTGATCCTCGGCGGTCCCGTGATCGGGTGCGGTCCGGAAGACGGCGACGCGGAGGGGGAGGTCGGCGGCGAGATCGAATCCGGTGGCGATGAGGGCATCGATGTGGGTGTCGACGTCGGTGGGTGTGCTGTGCCGCATGTCGGTGATCTGGATCGAAAGTCGTTCGGTGACGTGTGCGGGGTCGACGATGTGTTGGGTGAGGGTGCCGTCGTGTTCGACGAGCAGGGTGCGGAGGGGTTCGTGGCGGGTGATGAGGTCGCCGATGGCGGCGGTGAAGGCGGCGGTGTCGAGGTCGCCGGTGAGGGTCCAGATCGTGGGTACGACGTATTGGGCGGCGGGTCCGCCGAGTTGGTCGATGACCCAGAGTGCTTGTTGGCCGTAGGAGGCGGGGATCGGGTCGGGGACCGTGATGTCGGTGATCCGTACTCGCGGGAGGTGTCCTGCGGCGGCGACGTCGTCGAGGGCGTCGAGGGTGGTGTCGATGAGGTCGGCGAGGCCGGCGATGGTGGGGGTGGTGAACACTTCGCGCAGGGTCAGGGAGGTGCCGAGTTCGGCGTTGATACGGGCCGCGACGCGGGTCGCGGTCAGGGAGTGCCCACCGAGGCGGAAGAAGTGGTCGTCTGCGGTGAGTGTGGTGTCGTCCGCGAGTCCCAGGACTTCGTGGAACAGTCGCCCGAGTGCTTTCTCCGCATCGGTGTCGAGTTCCTGTCCGCCGGTGAGGGCGGTGGTGAGGTCGGGTGTGGGGAGGTTGCGGTGGTCGAGTTTGCCGTTCGGGGTGGTGGGGATGGTGTCGATGGGAATGAACACGGTGGGGACCATGTAGTCGGGTAGCCGGTCGGTGAGGAAGGCCCGCAGTTCGGCGTCGGTGACGTCGGTGGCGTGGTCGCTGGTGGTGCTGGTGTGGTAGGCGGCGAGGTATTTTCCGGTGCCGCTGGGGTGGTCGGCGGCGGTGACGACGGCTCTGGTGACGGCGGGGTGTTGTTCCAACACGGTGCGGATGTCGTCGAGTTCGATGCGGTAGCCGCGGATCTTGACCTGATCATCGGTGCGGCCGAGGTAGTCGAGGTGTCCGTCGGTGTTCCAGCGGACGAGATCGCCTGTGCGGTAGAGGCGTTGGCCTGAATTGGTGGTGGGGTCGGCGATGAAGCGGGTGGCGGTGAGGTCGGGTCGGGCGATGTAGCCGTCGGCGAGTTGGACGCCACCGAGGTAGAGCTCACCGGTGATGCCTGCGGGGACGGGTCGTAGCCAGGGGTCGAGTACGAGTGTGGTGGTGTTGGTGATGGGGGTGCCGATGGGCACGCTGGTGCCGTAGGTGTGTGTGGTCGTGCCGGTGCCGGTGCCGGTGTCGGTGTCGGGGTGTGTGGGGTTGAGGTGGTGTCCGGTGGTTTCGACGGCGGCTTCGGTGGGGCCGTAGGTGTTCCAGATGTGTACGGCGGTTCCGGTGTCGGTGAGGGTGGTGGCGAGGGTGGTGGGGAATGTTTCGCCGCCGAGGGCGAGGTGGCGTAGGGGTGTGTTGTTCAGGTCGAGTCCGGCGTCGAGCATGGCTTGGGCCATGGTGGGGACGAGTTCGACGAAGCCGATGGGTTCGGTGTGGAGGATCTCGGTGAGGTAGTGGGGGTCTTTGTCGCCGCCGGGGCGGGTGAGGCGGATGGTGGCGCCGATGGTGAGGGGCCAGAAGAATTCGGGGACGGAGACGTCGAATCCGATGCTGGTTTTCTGGAGGACGCGGTCGCCTTCGGTGAGGGGGAAGACTGTTTGGCGCCAGGTGATGAGGTTGATGATGGCTTGGTGGGAGATCATGACGCCTTTGGGGCGTCCGGTGGTGCCGGAGGTGAAGATGACGTACGCGGTATCAGCGGGTGTGAGTGTGGAGTCGGTGAGTGTGGTGTCGGGGGTTGGGGATTGGTGTAATGCGGTGGTGGTGACGACGGTGTCAGCGTCGAGTGCTTTGTGGTGGTGGGTGTGGAGGTCGATGGTGGTGATGACTGCGAGCGGGGCAGAGTCTTCGAGGATGTGGGTGATGCGTTCGGTGGGGTAGTCGGGGTCGATGGGGACATAGGCTGCGCCCGCGCGTATCACCGCGATGAGTGCGCTGACGAGGTCGATACTGCGTGGAAGCATGACCGCGACACGGTCGCCCCGACGCACGCCGAGTCCCGCTAGATGAGTGGCCCATGCCTGTGCTCGCGTATCGAGGTCGGCGTAGGAGATGGTGGTGCCGTCGTCGTCGGTGACGGCGACGGCGTGGGGTGTGTGGGTGGTTTGGGTGCGGATGAGTGTGTCGAGGGTGGTGTTCGGGTTCGGTTGTGTGGGTCCGGTCGACCATCGTGCGAGTTGTGTGTGGTCGTGGTCGGTGAGGAGGGGGATGGCGGCGATTCGGGTGTGTGGTGCGGTGGCGAGGGTGCGGAGGGCGGTGTCGAGGAGGGTGGTGAGGGTGGTGATGGTGTCGTGGGTGATGCGGTGGGGTTGGTAGGACAGTTCGATGGTGATGTGGGTGGGTGTGGGCAGGATGCCGAGGGTGAGGGGGTAGTGGGTGGAGTCGTGGATGTCGACTCCGGTGATGGTGAGGTCGTGGTGTGTGTCAGTGTCGTCGTCGATGGGGTAGTTCTCGTAGACGAGGAGGGTGTCGAAGAGGGCAGGGAGGCCGGTGAGGTGGTGTAGGTCCGGTAGTGGGGTGTGGTGGTGGTCGAGGACGGTGGTGTTGTGGTGGTGGATTTGGTCGAGGAGTTCGCCGGCGGTGGGGTTGTTGCCGAGGTGGGCTGGGGTGGGGATGGTGTTGAGGAACATGCCGACGGCGGTGTCGATGCCGTCGATGTGGGCAGGTCGTCCGGAGACGGTGGTGCCGAAGGTGATGGTGGGTTGGCCGGTGATGGCGCCCAGGGTCAGTGCCCAGGCGGTGTGGATGACGCTGTTGAGGGTGGCGCTGTGGGTGCGGGCGAGTGTGGTGAGTTGTTCGGTGAGGGTGGTGTCGATGGTGTAGATGTGTTCGATCGGGTGCGCTGTGTCGGTGGTGGTTGTGCTGGTGGTGGCGATGAGGGTGGGTTCGGTGACCTCGGCGAGGGCGGTGGTCCAGGTGTCGAGTGAGGTGGTGTGGTCGTGGTGGGTGAGCCAGTTGAGGAAGGTCGGGTATGTGGGGTCGGGGTGTGCGGGGGTGGTGGGGTTGTTGTAGGCGCGGAGCAGTGTGGCGATCAGTGGCGGGGTGGACCAGCCGTCGGTGATGGCGTGGTGGATGGTCAGGATGAGGGTGTGGTGGTCTTTTGCGGTGGTCACTGCGGTGACACGCATCAACGGCGCTTCGTCGAGCGCCATCGGGATGGCCCGGTTCCGTGCCACGGCTTTGTCCACGGCATCTGCCTCGCCGATGCCATTCACTGCGGTGAGTTCGATCGTCGCGTGCGTAGGAATGACGGCGACGTAGTCACCGTTCGAGGCCGGTGTGATCGCCGCTTTGAGGTTGGGATAGATCTCGGTCAACGTGCGCAGGGCTCTGTCGAGCCGTTCGTTGTCGAGCGTTCCGGTGACGTGGACCAGCGTGTGCGTGAGATACAGGTCCACGCTGGCGCTGTCACCAAGCATGGATTCGAAGACCATGCCGTGTTGCAGTGGCGTCAACGGTTGGACGTCGGTGATGTCGCCGTAGCGGTGTTCCCACGCGGCGAGGTCACCGTAGGTCATATCGCTGGCGGTGAAGTCCGCGAGGGAACGACGGACGCGGCCGGCACCCACGCTGGTGGCGTAGGTGACGAGCGTCTGTAACGCGGTGGTCCACAACTGGACGAGTTCGTGAGCCTGCTCGCTCGTCAGAATATTCTCGGCATAGGCGAAAGATCCATCGAACATGGGGTCGCCGTCGCTACCGGTGAGAACCGCGATGTTGACATCCACCACTGCTGCAGCGGGCATGTTTTTCGGCAGGTGTGCGCGAATTCCGGAGAACTCAGGCGAATTGGACCATGGTTTGGCGGCGCCGTTGCCTGCACTGAAGTTGCCGAGGTAGTTGAATCCGAGGTCGGGTGTGGTGGCGGGTAGGGCTGCGTCGGGGTCGAGGTGGGTGAGTATGCCGTAACCGATGCCGCGGTCGGGGATGCGCGCGAGTGTGTCTTTGATGCGTAGTACTGCGTCGGCGGCGAGGGTGGGGTCGGTGATGGTGGTGTGGGGGTCGAGGTCGGTGAGGTCGGCGAGGACTGGGTACCAGGTGGTGAACCAGCCGATCGAGCGTGAGAGGTCTGCCCCGGGGACGAGGGTTTCTTGGCGGCCGTGGCCTTCCATGCCGATGGTGATCGGGAGTGGTTCGAGGCCGTGGCGTGCGCGCCAGGCGCCGGTTGCGGCGGTCAGTGCGGTGAGCAGGATGTCTTCGACGCTCGCGGAGAGTGCGGTGGTGACGTCGTTCATCAGGGGCCCGGCCGGGATTTTCACGTCGATGGTGGTGACGGTGGCCTGGGTGTCGCGCTCCGGGTCGATTCCAGTCCCGCCGAACAGCGGGACGACCGCGTTCACCACCGTGCTCCAGTGATCGAGTTGGTCGGTGACATCCTGCTCGGTCAGTGCGTGGGTCCAGGTGGTGATGGAGGTGCCGACCGATAGCAGGTCGGTGTCGGTGGTGCCGGTGTCGAGTTTCCAGGCGTGTGCGAGGTCGTCTTCGAGGATGCGCCAGGAGACTCCGTCGACGGCGAGGTGGTGGACGACCATGACGAGTCGGCCGGTGGTGTCACCGGGATCGGCGTCACCAGGATTGGCGTCACCAGGATTGGCGATGTCGGGATTGGCGATGTCGGGATTGGTGCACCACGTGGCGCGCCACAAAATCCCGTTCGTCGGATCGAGCTGCTCGGAGAGCCGCGTCGTTAGGGCAGTGACGTACGCAGGCCAGCGCGGTCCGGACCAGCCGTGGGTGAATTCGGCGGTGTCGAGTCGGGCGGTGACTTCGATCGGGGTGGCGGTGTCGGTGAAGTGTGGTGTGCCGGTGTCGTCGATATCGAGGCGGCCCTGCAGGGTCGGGTGGTGTCCGATGACGCGGGTGAGGATTCGTTGGAGGGTGTCGGTGGTGAGGTCGGGTGGGGTGGTGAAGACGAAGGATTGGGTGAAGTGGTCGAAGCCGGGTCGGCTGTGGTGGTGGGCGGCGATCGGTAGTAGTGGTGCGGTGGTGACGGCGGTCGGGCCGGATTCGGTGTGGGTGCGGGTGTCGGCGATTTTTGCCAGGGCTTTGATGGTGCGGTGGGTGAATATTTCGGCGGCGGTGATGGTTATGGCGGCGCGGCGGGCTCTGGTGACGACTTGGATGGAGGAGATGGAGTCGCCGCCGAGGCGGAAGAAGTCGTCGTCGATCGATAGTTCGGTGTCGGTGGGGAGGTGCAGGATGTCGGTGAACACGGTGGCGAGGGTGGTTTCGGTGACCGTGGTGGGGTGTTGTCCGCCGGCCAGTGCCCCGGTGAGGTCGGGTGTGGGGAGGTTGCGGCGGTCGAGTTTGCCGTTGGGTGTGGTGGGGATGGTGTCGATGGGGACGAACACGGTGGGGACCATGTAGTCGGGTAGTCGGTCGGTGAGGAAGGCGCGTAGTTCGTCGGGATCGACGTCGGTGCCGGTGTGGTAGGCGGCGAGATATTTTCCGGTGCCGGCCGGGTGTTCGGCGGCGATGACGATGGCGGTCGATACGGCGGGGTGCTGTTCGAGGACGGTGCGGATCTCGTCGAGTTCGATGCGGAAGCCTCGGATCTTGACCTGATCGTCGGAGCGCCCGAGGTAGTCTAGGTGTCCGTCGTGGTTCCAGCGGACGAGATCGCCTGTGCGATAAAGGCGTTGACCCGAGCCGGTGGGGTCGGCGATGAAGCGGGTGGCGGTGAGGTCGGGTCGGGCGATGTAGCCGTCGGCGAGTTGGGTGCCGCCGAGGTAGAGCTCACCGGTGACCCCGACCGGAACCGGCCTGAGCCACGAATCCAACACCCGCACGTGCGTGTTCGCGACCGGTGTGCCGATGGGCACGGTCACCGCATCGGCGAGGGAGTCTGCGTGGACGGGTTCTGCGGTGACGTCGACGGCGGCTTCGGTGGGGCCGTAGAGGTTGTGCAGGTCGGCACCAGCGAAGAGTCGGTCGGCGGCGGCGGCGTTGGGGGCGGGGAGGGCTTCGCCGGAGAAGAACACCCGCCGCAGCGATGCCAGCCGGTCGGGGTCGGGGGCGGAGGTGAGGAATGCGCCGAGCATGGCGGGGACGAAGTGCAGGACGGTGATCTGGTGGCGGTCGATGATGTCGGCGAGATACGAGGGGTCTTTGTGGCCGCCGTCTGTGGCTATGACGAGGGTGGCGCCGACGACGGCGGGGAGGAAGAATTCCCAGACGGAGACGTCGAAGACGGCGGGGGTTTTCTGCAGGATCCGATCACCGGCGCTGATTCGGTAATCGGTGGCCATCCAGGTGAGGCGGTTGATGATCGCTCGGTGGGAGATGGTGACGCCTTTGGGGCGTCCGGTGGTGCCGGAGGTGAAGATGACATACGCCGTGTCGGCGGGGGTGAGGGTTCGTGTCAGGACCGGCGGGGTGGCCTCGCCTCGTGTCAGGCGTGCCGATACCGCGGGGTCGTCGAGGAAAGTGCGGGTGATCACCACAGTGGGGGTTGCATCGTCGAGGATGTGCCCGATTCGCTCATCCGGATATTCCGGATCCACAGGCACATACGCTGCCCCGACTCGGATGACCGCGAACAACGCGGTCACCAAGTCGACACTGCGGGGTAGGACGACCGCGACCCGGTCCCCTATGTGTACTCCGTGCTCGAGCAGGACATGCGCGAGCGCGTTGACCCGCGCGTCGAATTCGGTGTACGTCCACTCGGTTCCGGTGTCGTCGATGACCGCGACCGCATCCGCGGACACCGCCACTTGACGTCGAATCACCGCATCGACCGTCGAATCCGCCACCGACACAACCGGACCGGCCGAGAACGAGACATCAGCGTCGACCACCCTCACCGACGCGATCCGACTCTCTGGAACGGCAGCGAGCCGACCCAGGAACCGCACGAATCCATTCGCTGTGTCGATCACTCCGGAAGCCGCCACTGCAGGATCGCTCGTAGCCACGTCCAATAGGAATCCGTGGACCGAATCGCGATACGCCATGAGGTCGAGGAAGCCGACCGGTCCGCTGGCGATCGTTTCTTGGCGCCCACGGATCGGACCGAAGGACTGGTTGTAGTCGAACGCCTTGATATTCAACTGTGGGATCGCCTGGTAGTCGTCGGGCCCGTTCGGCCACATGCGCGCCAGTTTCTCCCCGGCCACGGTGTGACGCGCAGCGGTTCGCACTTCACTGCTCACCTGCTGCAAGAGTTCGCGCACGGTTGCCGACGGGCTCGGACGGAAGGCCACCGGGGCTGCTCCGACGAGCATCGCCGGAGTTGTCAGAGCGGGCCGCCCGGACCGGTTCATCTGCGGCAATCGCACGGCGAACGCATCTCGGCCGACGAGGGCTGCGGTGTAGAGGCCCCAGCCCAGGGCGACGACATCGGACCACGTCGCGCGGGCAGTACGAGCCAACTGGTCGATCGACTCGGCCACGGTGGCCGAGATCGTGACGTGCGTTCGAGCGTCGGTGAGGAAGAACTGTCGGGACGCGTCGAAGGTGATCGGAGTGATGTCGTCGACGGCTTCGAATCGTTGCAACCAGTGGTCGTCGACGTTCGCGGCGCCCGCTTCTGCGAGTTCGGAGTACGCCCCGAACCATCGCGGCGGGATCGGCTCGTTGTCGACGAGTGCGGTGTACACCTCGGCGACGCGGCGGGTCACCAATCCGAGGCCGTAGGCGTCCAGGAACAGGTGATGGGTGGCGAACTCCCACGCCCAGCCTTCCGCTCGGCGGTGGATCACCGACATCGATTCGAACCGGTCGTCGCCTGCGCCGAATTCGTGGCACCTCGTCCACGCTCCGGTCCGGATCCGGGTGTCCGGCTGGGCGACGCCGACCACTGTCGTCGTGCCGACTGCCCCGCTCGTCCGGTGCAACACCGGTAGTCCGTCGGCATCCTCGACGGGGCGAAGGCCGAGGACGTCTGCTTCGGATATCGCGACGTCGATCGCACGCTCCAAGAGCGGGGTGTCGATGTCGCCGTCCAGCCAGATCAGTTGCGAGATTCGAAAGGCGTCGGCACCCGGTGTGACCTGCTCTGCAGTCCAAACGCCCAACTGCGCGGACGTCAGCGGAAGACGAACCTCGATCACACCGAACTCCTTCACTAGGAAAATGCTTAGCCTAACCTAACACTAGTGTTGGAGCCATTGTGAGGAGGAGCTGTGGGCAGTTACTTGCGCTGCCGGCCCAGCGGTGTGACCGCCGGCGTGCCTGTGATCGGGTCGGGCTGGACGACGCACTCGAGTCCGAAGACCTCGTGCACGAGTTCGGCGGTGACGATTTCCGACGGCGCGCCCTCGGCAACGATGGCGCCGTCCTTCATCGCGATGAGGTGGGTTCCGTACCGGGCCGCATGGTTGAGGTCGTGCAGTACCGCGACGAGCGTCCGGCCGAGGTGATTCAGGTCCGTGAACAGCTCGAGAAGTTCGATCTGGTGGGCGATGTCGAGGAAGGTGGTCGGCTCGTCGAGCAGCATGATCTCGGTCTCTTGCGCCAAAGCCATTGCCACCCAGACGCGTTGGCGCTGTCCGCCGGACAGTTCGTCGACCAATCGTCCGGACAGTTCGGTGATTCCCGTTGCATCCATCGCCGTCAGCACTGCCGACTCGTCGGATGCGGTCCATTGCCGAATGAGCTTCTGATGTGGGAACCGGCCGCGGGCAACCAGATCGGCGACGGTGATCCCGTCCGGTGCGATAGCGCTTTGCGGCAACAGGCCGATGCGGCGGGCGACTTCCTTGGTCTGATAAGTACGAATGTCCACCCCGTCGAGAATCACCTGCCCGTAGTTCGGCTTGATGAGCCGAGACAGAGCACGCAGCAGTGTCGACTTGCCGCAGGCGTTCGGTCCGACGATGACGGTGAACGACTGGTCGGGAATCGACACGCTCAGTTGCTCGGAGATAACTCGTCGGTCGTAACCGATCGTGGCGGAATCGACGCTGAGTCGGTCAGTGGAAACCGGTGTGGGGGCGAGACCAGACGAGGTGGAGCGACCGTCTTGGTGGATGGTCATTTTCGGCAATCGTCTGGTCTTTCTATCTGAGCCCGGTGGCCTCACGCTTGGATCCGGCAATCGCGGACCCGGGCGACCGTGTGGTGCTGAAGATAGCCTAGCCTTAACTCGCTTTCGTTGCTACTCTCCTGTGCGATATGTCCGCTGCGCGAGCAACCTGTCGGACAATCCGTATCGCTGTACCGAGTAGCTGCAGGCGACCAACCGAAGGAGAAGAGTTGGCGAACAACCCGTTCGACGACGACGAGGGCCGCTTCTTCGCGCTCGTCAACCATGAAGAGCAGTACTCGCTGTGGCCCACCTTCAAGCCGGTCCCAGGTGGATGGGCGATCGTTTTCGGAGCCCCGGACGGTGCGCCGCGCGCCGCAGTGCTCGAGTGGATCGAACAGCAGTGGACCGACCTGCGACCCAAGTCGCTCCGTGACGTGATCGCGCAGCGCGAGTCCGTCGCGGATTCTGCGACCGTCTGACCGACCCGAAACCTTAGAAGTAAACGAGAGGAATTCAATGAAACCGCTTTCCGCGCGAAGTCGCGCGACAGCACTACTTGCCGGCCTGGTCAGTGTCGGCTTGGCGCTCACGGGTTGCGCGAGCGACTCGTCCGACGGTGCCACGAACGGTGCGTCGAGCGACAGTGCGTCGAGCACCGGTGCGTTCCCGGTCACGGTCGACGCCGCCTACGGTGACGTGACCGTTGAGAAGAAGCCTGAGCGGATCGTCGCTATGGGAGTGGACTGGATCGGGTTGTTGGACATCCTCGACGAGAAGCCCATCGCGGTTTCGGGTGAAGAGTCCGACCTCGACGACTACCCGTGGTTGCAGGGCCTCTACGACGGCGAGTTCAACGCGGACCTATTCACTGCGGAATACACGGACTCGCCCGAGGCGATCGCGGCGCTCGAGCCGGACCTGATTCTGACGAGTGTATGGGGCGTCGACGAGCAGCTCTACGAGCGGCTTTCTTCCATCGCGCCAACCTATGTCGGTCTGGAGACGACGGACGAAGGTGGCGACACCAGCTGGCAGGACAACCTGACCTCTCTTGCGGCGCTCACCGGGCATGACGAGAAGATCGTCGAAGAGACCGAAGCCAAGTACGACGCCGCGCTGTCGGAGGCCGCAGCGAAGCTGCCCGGCCTGCAGGGCAAGACTTTTCAGCTGGGTGTGCTCGATGGCGAGGATCAGCAGCTTCAGCTCACCGAATATGCGAACGAGCCCATCGAGGCCTTGGGCTTGACACCCGGAGACGGGCAGCCGACAGGCGAGGGCGACAGTATCGGGGCGAACGCGCCCAAGTACTCGCTGGAGAACATCGACAAGTTCTCCGCTGACGTCGTATTCATTGTCACTCACGAGTCTGCTGACCCGGAAAACAAGTTCAGGACGGCGTTCGAAGCCGATCCCCGCGTTCCCGAGCTTGCCGCCGCGAAGAACGGGACGCTCGTCTACCTCTACGGACCGCAGTGGCTCGCGGTGAATCCGCCGACTCCGTCGAGCGTCCAGTGGTGGCTCGACGAAGTTGTTCCGCAATTGGAGGCATCGGCGCTCAACACGGGCGCCTAGGCCAGACCCGTCTTTGATCCAGCCGCCTCGTAGAAGACGAGGCGGCTGGATGTGCGTCCACCGTCAGGAGAGAAGCCGAGTGACAACACGAACCGGGCATACTCCTCCGCCCGCACAAACGCCGGAGGGGGTTCGCCGCGCAACCGCGTCGACGAGCCTCGGACGTCGCGCGCTGGGATTGATCGTCGCGATCGCTTCGCTGGTCGTCCTGGTGGTCCTGAGTATCGCCGTCGGATCGAAGGACATCCCGCTGTCGGTCGTGTTCGACGCACTGCTGCACAACACGGGCAAGGGCGACGCGTTCGTCGTGTGGGACATGCGCATTCCACGAACGGCAGTGGGTCTCGCCGTCGGCTTCGCACTCGGGGTGTCCGGCGCGCTCATCCAGGCTTTGACCCGCAATCCGCTTGCCGATCCCGGCATTCTCGGAGTCAACGCCGGCGCCGAATTCTTCGTCGTGGTCGGCATTGCTGCGTTCGGTGTGACCACCGTCAGCGGGTACGTGTGGTTCGCATTTCTCGGCGCGCTGGTCGTCACCGTCGTCGTCTACGTGATCGGATCGATGGGGCGCGGCGGTGCCGACCCCGTCCAACTGACGCTGGCGGGTGTCGCATTCGGAGCGGTCCTGTCCGGCATTGTGACCGGTTGGGTTCTGACCGATCCGAAGACGTTCGACCAGATGCGCGGCTGGTACGCAGGCAGTCTCGTCGATCGAGGTTGGGACGTTCTGCTGCCGGTGCTCCCGTTCCTGATCATCGGAGTGGTGCTGGCAGCGATCGCGGCCAGTTCACTGAACACCATCGCACTGGGGGACGACCTGGCCAGCGCGCTCGGCGCGAACGTCGTTCGCACGCGGGTGATCGTGATCGTCGCGGTGACGCTGCTGGCCGGCGGCGCGACGGCGATCGCCGGTCCGATCGGATTCGTCGGCCTGATGGTGCCGCACGTCGCGCGCTGGATTGTGGGCCCGGATCAGCGCTGGATCATCGGATACACGCTCGTCCTAGCCCCATCGCTCGTGCTCGCCGCAGACCTCGTCGGACGCGTCGTCATCCGGCCGGGCGAGTTCCCGGTCGGCATCGTGACCGCGTTCGTCGGCGCCCCAGTGCTCATCTATCTGGTCCGCCGAGCAAAGGTGAGTGGCCTGTGAATCCGGTGGGTCTCGCGACTGCTACCGAGCGGCGGGTGAATTTCGGACACCGCACGCTCGTGGTTCGCAAGGGCGGTTACGCCGTGCGCTGGCATGGCCGCAGTACCGTGGTGTGCGCCGTTCTGGCGGTGGCGACGCTCGTGGTGACGGTGTGGGCACTGACACTCGGCGACTACCCGCTGAGCCTTACGCAGGTATGGGCTGCAATTACCGGAGATCCGGACGCCGCTTTCGCACGCACTGTCGTCGTCGAATGGCGGGCACCGCGGGCAGTCGCAGCGGTCGTTTTCGGTGCCGCGCTGGGGGTGTCCGGCGCAGCCTTCCAGTCGCTGATCCGCAATCCGCTGGCGTCACCGGACATCATCGGTTTCACCGCAGGGTCCTACTCCGGCGCGCTGATCGTGATCATCTTGATCCACGGTTCCTATCTGCAGTTGGCCGCAGGGGCGCTGGTCGGCGGTATCGCTACGGCGGCCGTCGTCTACCTCCTCGCGTGGCGGGGTGGGGTGCAGGGATTTCGCCTGATCATCGTCGGAATCGCTATTTCCGCGATGTTGACCTCGCTGAACACGTGGTTGATGCTCAGCGCAAAGCTCAAGGTCGCCCTGAGTGCCGCAGCGTGGGGTGCCGGATCGCTCACCGGTACCAGCTGGGATCAAGTGCTCTGGGGCACTGGAGTCGTCGTTCTACTGTTCGGCATCATGGCGGTGTTCTCGCCCGCCCTCAAGCAACTCGAACTTGGCGACGACGCCGCGAAGGCCACGGGCGCGCGTGTGGAACGTGTCCGCCTCGTCGTGCTCGTGATCGGTGTCGCGCTCACCGCGACCGTGACGGCGGCGGCAGGCCCGATCGTGTTCGTCGCGCTCGCGGCCCCGCAGATCGCCCGTCGCCTGACTCGCAGCCCAGGCATGACCCTCGCGCCTGCGGCGTTCACGGGAGCGTTCTTGCTGGCCGGGGCCGACGTCACGGCGCAGCACCTACTCCCGGTCGCGTTGCCGGTCGGTGTCGTGACCGTGGTTGCGGGAGGCGGATATCTCGTGTGGTTGCTCATCCGAGAGGTCCGTCGTCGACGCTGAGATCTTGTGTCCCCGGAGGTATCGATTTGTGCAACCGGGGGAGTGCCCGGCAGTCAGCTTGACATCACCAACGTGGGCACCACAGTATTGTCACAATAGGTTTGGCTAAGCTAACTTTTGGGAGATTCATGACCGCGTCCGTGGACATTGCCGACCTGCACGAACGGTGGAACGACCACACTTCTCCCAAGGTCACCGCCACTGTCCCCGAGCTGTTCGCGGCAGCGGCTCGCGCAACTCCGGATGCTGTCGCTCTCGTCGACGGCGACCGCCGACTCACGTATCGCGACGTGTCCGAGAAGATCGCACAACTGTCGCATCGGCTGCTCCGGTCCGGCCTCGACACCGAAGGGGTCGTCGGGATCTGCCTGCCGCGATCGGCCGAGATGGTCGTCGCGGCGCTGGCGATCATGACCGCCGGTGGTGCTTTCGTGCCGGTCGACCCGCAATGGCCCGCGGCTCGGCGTGACCGCGTGATCGAAGACTCCGCAGCGAAGATCGCTGTCGTCGCGGCCGAGGACCAGCCGTCGCTTCCGATCGAATCGATCGTGGTGAATCTCGACGACTGGCAGTACGGCGACTTCCCGTCGGTGGCCCCGCAGCTCGAGCTCGACGGCAGTCAGCTCGCATACGTGATCTTCACTTCGGGATCGACCGGAACGCCGAAGGGCGCGATGATCCGACACGATGCGATCTGCGAGCGACTCACGTGGCAGCGGGACCACGTGCTCATGTTCGGCAACGACGACGCGTCGCTGTTCAAGGCGCCCCTCGCGTTCGACATCTCCGTGAACGAGATTCTGCTTCCGCTCGTGTCCGGTGGACGTGTAGTCGTCGCGGCGACCGGCAGCGAGAAGGACCCCGAGTACCTGCTCGACTTGATCGCGAAGGAGCAGGTCACGTACCTGTACCTCGTCTCGTCGATGCTCGACGCGCTCCTCGTGCTCGACCTCGAACGGTCGGCAAGTGGCGCGTCGGCGCTCACGGGCGTCCGGCACGTGTGGTGTGGCGGCGAAGTCCTCACCCCCGACTTGTTCAGCCGGTTCCGCGATCAGTTGACGACGACGCTGTACCACGGATACGGCCCGGCGGAAGCGACGATCGGTGTCTCGCACGTCATCTACCGAGAGCGGGCCGAGCGAATCGCGACGTCGATCGGTCGCCCCAATCCACACACCCAGCTCTATGTCCTGGACGAGGACCTAGAGCCGACTCCGGTCGGTACCGGCGGCGAGTTGTACGCCGCCGGATTCCTTTTGGGCCGTGGATACGTCGGCAGTGGGCACCTCACCGCGGGCAGCTTTGTCGCGAACCCGTTCGATGCCGACGGCTCGCGCATGTATCGCACCGGAGACCTCGCACGGTGGACCGAGGACGGGACGCTCGAGTTCCTCGGCCGCGCCGACAACCAGGTCAAGATCCGTGGCCAACGACTCGAGCTGCAGGAGGTCGAAGTTGCGATCTCAGCGCATCCCGGGGTTCGGCGCGCAGCGGTGCTCGCATTGGATCACCCGGCAGGTGGCAAGTTCCTCGCCGCCTACGTCACGGCCACGGGCGAGTCGCCTGCGAACTTCGTCGAGGTACTCCGAGAGCAAGCCGTAGGCACGTTGCCCGACTACATGGTCCCGTCGACCTTCACCGTGCTCGATGCGTTCCCGGTGACAGTCAACGGCAAGCTCGACCGTCGCGCCCTGCCTGCCCCCGATCTCGGAGCAGGCGCGGGCCTCGGCGGCCGACTGCCGGTAACCGCGTCCGAGCAGACACTCGCGCGCGTGTTCTCCGAAGTTCTGCATCTCGGCGATGACGTCGTCCTCAGCGTCGACGACAACTTCTTCCGCTTGGGCGGCCACTCGCTGCTCGCGAGCGGCGTGGTCTCCCGAGTGAATGCGGCAATGAACGTGTCGTTGTCTCTGCGTGAGGTTTTCGACAATCCGACGATCGCAGAACTGGCCCGGGTCGTCGGGGACGCCTCACGCGTCACTCGTCCGGTGGTTCGAGTCGGTCACGTCGAACGACCCGAAAAGCTGCCGATGTCGTACGGTCAGCAATCGCTGTGGTTGGCCGAGCAGGTCGCGGACCGGACGATCTACCGCACAGTCGAGGCCCTACAGTTCCGAGATCGCGCAGACGTGGACGCGCTGCGGGACTCGATTCGCCGACTGGTCGACCGACACGAAGTGCTACGCACCACGTTCGTCTTCGACGAAGAATCGTCGAGACCGATTCAGGTCGTGCACGAGGCTCAGCAGGGCCTGCTGAGACAAGAGAAGATCGAGCGCAGCAAGGTCGACGCGCGTATCGGCGAACTCCTTGTCGCACCACTCGAACTGGCCACCGACTTCGGTATGCAGTTCACGCTGCTGCGGCACGAAGACGGCGATGTACTGGTGGCACATGCTCATCACATGGTCACCGACGAGAATTCGGTCGAGCCGCTCATCCGCGACCTGACGGCGTTCTACACGGGCAATCACGTCGAACCACTCACGGTCCAGTACGCCGACTTCGCGGTATGGCACCGCGAAGTCCTCGGCGACCGAGACGATGTCGGTTCGCGTCACCAGGTCGAACTCGAGTACTGGCGGGACCTGCTCGTCGGTCTGCCGGTCGAAACGCCGCTGCCGCTCGATCATGCTCGCGGCGACACCGACGAGCGCACGATTCGATCCGCCGAGGCAGTGCTGTCGAAGGGCGACACCGACACGGTCGACGATCTCCTCGTCGAACAGCGGGCCACGCCGCTGCACGCGGTCATCACAGCGCTTTCGCTCGCCCTGTGGAACGAAGGCGCCGGTCCACGCGTGCCGGTCGGTACGCCCGTGACCCTGCGCGATGAACCCGAATTGGCCGACCTCGTCGGATATTTCGTCAACTCGGTGGTCGTGCGGGTGGACATCGATGCGGCGCTCGGCTTCGGCGACACGCTCAGTGGCGTCCGGGACCGCCTCCTCGGTGCGGTGGAACACAAACTCGTGCCGTTCGAGAGCGTGGTCGAGTCCGTCAACCCCACGCGAATCCCCGGTCTGAGTCCGATCTTTCAGGTCATGGCCGCATTCCGCGACAATCGCGAGGCCGCCGCGAATCCGGACGCGTCGCTCGTGCCGTTACTGCCTTCCCACGATGGCGTCGACGATTCGATCCCGGCGCTGTACGACCTGGTGTACTCCCTCGATCGGCGGCCCGACGGAACCCTGCGCATCGGACTCGACGCCACCCGTGAACTGTTCGTCGAGGAGACGACATCACGCCTGCTCGAGACCGCTCGATACTTCCTGGTCTTGGGTGCCCGTCACCCCGGATTGCCTGTACGGCAGCTTGCCCAGCTCGTTCGTGCGGCACTCCACGGCACGGCGCAACGGCCCGCCGCCGTCTCGTACAGCACCCGAATTCTTCTGCCGGACTTCGATGTTCGCGACGACTCGATGTGGCTCGCGGCGACCTCGCACCTCGCACTCGCGGCGCCGCACTTGGCGTCACTTCGGTTGGGCGTCCGCGACGACGGCAGCGGTGAACTGTCCGCAGACGTGGTCAACCCAGAGCTTCTCGACACTGCGCGGGAGGTCGTGGCCGCCCTTGTTGCCGCGTACCGCGCTGGTACCGCGATGGAGATCGTCGCTGTTCCGACCGATCGGGATTCGCGTTCCGACGAGGACTGGACCGCCGTTCTCGACGATCCGTTCTGGGAGGACTGGGTCGACGAACTTGCCGACTGCGACGGCGCAGAGCCGGCCCGCGGGCCGGTGGAATCGGCACGGCAGCTTTCCGCGATCACGGTCCGCGAGACTCCCGCGGTTGCGGATGCGGGCGTTGTGCGGGCGGCGATCGTCGCCGCGGTGGTACGCGCGCTCGAATCGAGCGATCTCGTCGACGGCGATCTGGTTCTCGAGGTCGCCGCACCGTTGAACACCGACACGGTGGTGGGCCTGCCAGTTGTCGTCGACGACTTGCAGATCGCCGCGGATCTCACGGGTGCGTCGATTGCCGCACGCCTCGAGCCGATTCGCGAACGCGCCGCGGACTATGCCGGACTTGCTGGGCATGCCCGATTCGGTTCGTTCTTCGACGATCTTCCGACACCGCACGCGCGGGTCAGTGTCTTCACGACCGACGCCGACAGTACGGCGGCCGGTCCAGCGACCACGCCGATCGCGGTTCGGGTACTCGTCGGCAGACCTGGCACCGACTCGGGGACACGGTCGGTACGGGTCGAGGTCGACGCGGATGCTGCGGTTGTCTTGCCGGCCGACGAGATCGCTGCAGCCATCGTGGACGAGATCGCAGACGCGGTCATCGTGGCGGCCCCGTCAGTGCAGCCAGCCCCGCAGGCCCCGGCAGGCTCACCGCTCAGTGTGCGTCGCGCGGACCGGTTGACCCTCTCCGCCGCCGACGAGGAGAGCGTCCGAGCACGCTACGGTGCTGCCGCCGAACTGCTTCCGCTGTCACCTCTGCAGCAGGGTTTGCTCTATCACATGGTGCGGGCCCGTGAGTCGGGTGGCCACAACTCGTACATGTCTCAGGTGACGCAGGGCGTCGTCGGCGCGCTCGATCCGGACCGTCTGGTGGCGGCCGTCCGCACAGTTCTTTGTCGCTATCCGAATCTCCGCTCGGCGTTCCTGCCGTCGGGCGAGGCTCAGGTCATCCCGGCTGTCGCTGACGCACCGATCCGGCTCATCCGGTTGGCGCAGTGGCGCGAACTGGGTGTCGGGACAACGGAATTCCTCGCCGAGGAATGCGGTGTGCCGTTCGACTTCGAAACGCCGCCGCTCATTCGCTTCACCCTCATCGAACACGGTGTCGACGAGTGGAAACTTGCGATGACGTTCGAGCACATCCTGCTGGACGGTTGGTCGACGAGCGCCGTTCTCGACGAGATCTTCGATACCTACCGAGACCCCGAGTACCCGGCGCGAGTGCGTCCGGCGTCGTTCCGTAGTTACCTCGACTGGCTGGCCGATCAGGACGTCGACGCTGCATATGACGCGTGGAGTTCGTACCTCGCCGAGCTGGCCGGTCCGACGCTCGTCTGGCCGGCCGGGCTCGGCGTCGGTGAAGGGCGCGACGGGTCGGGTGAACTGCATCACGATCTCGACAGCGCCGCCGCGGCCGCAGTACATGCTGCCGCGCGGACGTCCGGTGTCACCGTCGGCACGGTGCTGCAGGCAGCGTGGGGTGTCACTCTCGGGCAGTTGGTCGGCAGCAACGATGTCGTATTCGGCAACACCGTCTCCGGACGTCCGCCGGAGCTCGCCGACTCCGACCGAATCATCGGGCTGTTGTTCAACACTGTCCCGTTGCGAGTGAGCTTTTCACCGTTCGACTCGGTACGAGGCCTGCTTACCCGCGTGCAGCACGAGCAGTTGCAGGTGATCGATCATCCCTACGCGTCGCTGACCAAAATCCAGGCCGCGGCCGACATGTCGACGATGTTCGACACGCTGTTCGTGGTGCAGAACCTTCCTCCGGAGGCCGCGGCCGTAGAGGGCGACCTCGAGCTGGTGGCGACGGACGTCGACGACGAGACGCACTATCCGGTCACGTTCGCGATCGATCCGTCCGAGGTCGACGGTAAGCCCTTCCTGCATGTTCGGCTGGTGTACCGCCACGATGCGTACACCGAGGCGGCTGCGCAGGAATTGCTCGAACGTTTCCTTCAGGTGCTGATCGCGCTCGCGGCAGATCTCGACGGCCCGGTCGGGCAGCTCTCCGCCCTGCTGGCCGACGAAGCAGTGCCGCACACCGGCACCGCCGCGGACCTGGTCCGCGAGGTCCCGGCAGTCACGGTGGCGGACCTGCTCGACGAGCAGGTCCGCCTGTCCGGGGCGGAAACTGCGCTCGTCGCGGGAGATCGTGTTCTCAGGTTCACGCAGTTCGCCGCAGAGGTCAATCGATACGCTCGACTGCTGCTCGACGCGGGCGTCCGGTCCGAGCACCGCGTCGCGCTGCTTCTGCCACGCGATGAGCGCATGGTCATCGCGATGTTCGCGGTGTTCGCCGTCGGTGCGGCCTACGTGCCGATCGACAGCGCGCTACCGGACGACCGCATCGGCTACATGCTCGGTCTCGCGCGTCCAACGGTGACGTTGGTGACCGGTCGGGACGCGAACCGGATCGGTGAAACGCGCGGCGTCGACCTCGATGATCTCGCGACCCGCGAGCGCATCGCCGCCTTCGACTCCGGCCCGATCACGAATGCCGACCGCGGCGGCCGGATCGAGCTCGACCATCTCGCGTACATCATCTTCACCTCTGGCTCGACGGGTCGGCCCAAGGGCGTCGCCGTGGGCTACCGCGGCCTGACGAACATGTACGTCAACCATGTCGAGAAGATCTTCGACCGCGTCGTCGCGCATCAGGCCGGACGACGGATGAGAATCGCGCACACCACGTCGTTCTCGTTCGACGCCTCGTGGGAACAGCTGTTCTGGTTGCTGAACGGCCACGAAGTGCATGTCATCGACGACGAGCTGCGCCGCGATCCACACGGATTGCTCACTCATTACGACCACACACGCGTCGACGGCTTCGATGTCACGCCGTCGTACGGACAGGTACTGGTCGATGAGGGACTCCTCGAACGCGACCGTCCGGCGGGACGATCGGTGTCGTCCGAGGCACCCGGAGTCGTGTTCGTTTCGCTCGGTGGTGAGGCTGTGCCGGAGCGCCTGTGGCAGCAACTGCGCGATGCACCCGGGGTCGAGTCGTACAACCTCTACGGCCCGACCGAGTACACGATCAACGCGCTCGGCGCAGACCTTGCCGACAGCGCCACGCCGAGCGTGGGAACCCCCATCTTCAACACGCGGGCATACATCATCGACGAAAACCTGCAGCCGACCCTCCCCGGCGTTGCAGGTGAGCTCTACCTCGCGGGCGCGGGAATCGCCCGCGGCTACTGGGGGCAAGCCGCCCTCACGTCGGACCGCTTCGTCGCGTGCCCGTGGGAACCGGGCGAGCGTATGTACCGCACCGGTGACCTGGCCCGCTGGAACTCCTCGGCGAACATCGACTACCTCGGTCGCGCCGACGAGCAGGTCAAGATCCGCGGCTATCGCATCGAACCCGACGAAGTTCGAGCGGTGCTCGAAACCCATCCGGACGTGGTGTCCGCTGCGGTCATCGCGGCGGATCATCCGGGTGGCGGAAAAATGCTCGCCGCGTACTACACCGCTACCGACGATGTGAGCACGTTCTTGCGCACTCACGCGGAAGAACGCCTACCCGAATACATGGTGCCGAGTAGCTACATCCGCGTCGATTTCTTCCCGCTGACACCGAACGGCAAGCTCGATCGACGCGCTCTGCCCGCGCCGGAGTTGACGCCGACGGGTGGTTCGGGACGAGCCGCGGAGACCGACACCGAACGCACGCTGACCGAGATCTTTCGGGACGTGCTCCGGCTGTCGGCGGACGCAGCCTTCTCGGTCGACGACGACTTCTTCCGGCTGGGCGGTGACAGCATCCTGTCGATCCAGGTGGTGTCGCGGGCTCGGCGTGCCGGCGTCACGATCAAGGCCTCCGAGGTCTTCACCGCGCGGAAGGTCTCGGCATTGGCCCGGCTGGCCGATGCGCGCGCCGCGGAGGAATCGGGTGACGCCAGCCCCGAGGTGCTGTCGTCAGGTCTGTGGCCGATTGCGGTTCCCATGGTGGATTCACCGACCTTCGGTACGTTCGTGCAGTCCGCAGTCTTCGTGACACCCGCGGGTGCCGACGAGAAGCTCGTGTCGCGGGTACTGAGCCGCGTTGTCGATCACCATGCGGCACTGCGCGGCAGGCTTGTGCGAGAGAGGGATTGGCGATTCGAGATCGCATCACAGAGTTCGACGGCCGGTCGCCTACGCTCCGAGTCGACGTCGTACATGTGGTCCGATCCGCAGTGGGTCGCGCGTGCCGGCGAGTTGGTCGCCGAGTTCGGACAGTCCATGAACCTGCAGGACGGTGTGCTGTGGCAGGCGCGCTGGGTGACCAGTGACGCCGAGCCCACCGGGCGACTGGTGCTCGGCATCCACCATCTGGTCGTGGACGGTGTGTCGTGGCGCATCATCGGTGACGACTTGACCCATGCCTGGGAATTGGAAACCGGCGTGGCGACGGATCCGCTTCCTGCGGTGGGTACTTCACTCGCGGCGTGGTCGAGTGCACTGGCCGCGCGCGCTCGTGACGCTGACCTTCTCGCTCAGGCCGACTACTGGTCGGCGTCGGAAATCGAGGAGCCACTGCTGGGTTCACGTGAACTCGACCCGGCGATCGATACCACCGACACGACGGCCGTCGCCGCCGTACGCGTGCCGCCTGCGTTGACGTCGGCGCTTCTGACCGATGTGCCCCATGTGCTCTCGGCCGAGATCAACGACGTCCTGCTCGGCGGTTTGGCGATCGCGGTCGGTGCATGGCGTTCACGACGGGGAACGACCGATCGGCGAGTGCTCATCGGCCTCGAAGGTCATGGCCGGGAGGAGAACATCGTTCCCGGTGCGGATCTGTCGCACACCGTCGGCTGGTTCACGTCGTTCTTCCCCGTGGTGCTCGACACCGCAGATGTCGATCCGGTCCGCGCCGTCCTCGACCCGCAGAGCGCGGCGGAGGCAGTGCTTCGTATCAAGGAGCAACTCGCCGCAGTCCCCGACCGCGGTATCGGTTTCGGAATGCTGTGGCAGCTCAATCCCGAGGTGGGTAAGCGGCTGGGGTCCGGGCGCGGCCCACAGATCGGGTTCAACTACCTCGGTCAGTTCGCCGGCGGAGACGCTGCCGATGAGAACGCGGCGTGGGATCTCGCGCCGGAACTGCCGGGTATCGACGCGTACGAGACTGCCGGTCAAAGTATCGACTCGGCGGCCGACATCAACATCGCCGCGGTGCCCGAAGGCGATGGGTGGATGCTCAGCGGCGACATCGCTTACGCGTCCGGCGTCCTGTCCGCGGACGAGGTCGCAGAGCTCGTCGAGCTGTGGGTCCAGGCGCTGGGCGCTCTCGTCGAATACGCGCGTTCTGCGGTCCCGGTCAGGCGCTCTCCGTCGGACGTACTCGCCCCCGGCGTGACGCAAGCCGACCTCGAGCGCTGGGAAAGCATTTACGGTGAGCTCGCCGATGTGCACCCGCTGACTCCGCTACAGCACGGGCTCGTGTTGGAGTCGATGCTCGGTTCGAGTGACGGGGGAGTCGACGTCTACGCGGCTCAGACCGTGTATCACCTCGACGGTGCCGGTGAGCCCGAGCGCTTCCGGGTTGCCCTGGACCAGTTGCTCGAGCGGTTCCCGAACATGAAGATCGCGATCGCTCATACGGCACGGGGCGAGTCCGTTGCGGTCGTGCCGGCCGCCGTGGACCTCCCGGTCACGGTCATCGACGTCGCTGACGAGTTCGCCGTCGGTGAGGTCTCCGAACGCGACCGCGCGACTCGCTTCGATTTCTCCCGTGCGCCGTTGATGCGTGCGACGGTTGTGCGGTATCCGACCGGGCACGCGTTCATCCTGACCATTCACCACGCACTCGTCGACGGTTGGTCGATGGTGCGACTCCTCGAAACGATGTGGGAGGCGTACGGTCGGCCGACCGATGTGGTCGAGCCGGACCTGTCGTTCGCGAAGTTCTTGTCCTGGATGACTGCACGCGATGCGCAAGCCTCGCTGCAGCGGTGGGCCGAGGTGCTCGCCCCGGTCACCGAGCCGACCGTCGTCGCGCCCGGTGCCGCCGCGAGCGTCGCGGGCCTGCCCGAAGACATCGTGGTGACTCTCGACGCCGAGACGAGCGCCGCGCTCGCCGATGTGGCGCGATCGGCCGGCGCCACGATGAGCAGCCTGCTGCAGACCGTGTGGGCGGTGTTCCTCAATACGATCACAGGTCAGAGCACTGTGGTCTTCGGTGCCGTCGTGTCGGGTCGTCCCCCCGAGGTCGACGCGGTCGAGGACGCAGTCGGTTCGTTCATCAACACGGTTCCGGTGGTCGTGCAGCTCGAGGGCAATGCGAGCCTCGCCGAGACGGTGCGCCGAGTGCAGGACCAGAACTCCGCGCTCATCGAGCACCATCAGGTATCGCTCGCCGAGCTGCAGCGTCTGAGCGGACACCATCCGCTGTTCGACACGTTGATGGTCTACCAGAACTATCCGTCCGACTCCGAGACGCTCGAACTCGTCCGGGACAACGCTGGAATCAAGATTCTCGGCGAGTCCGGGCGGGAAGCGACGCACTACCCGCTCACGTTCGCCGCGCAAGCGGGCGCCGAGACGTGGGTGCGGTTGTCGTATCGGCCTGATCTGTTCGACGCCGAGGTTGCCGCGAGGTTCACCACTGTTCTGAAGCGCATCGTCGACGTGTTCGCAACCGTCCCGGGCCGCTCGATCGCGTCGCTGGACGTGGTGCCCTCGCGCGATGTGGCGGCGGTGGCTGCGTGGTCCGCCGGTCCGGTTGTGTCGGTGGTGGATTCGACGTTGGATGCGTTGATCGTGAACCGTGTGACTGTCGCTCCGGATGCGCTCGCCGTCATAGACGACACCGGAACCGAGTGGACGTACACCGAATTCGACGCACGCATCAACGCGCTCGCGCATGTGTTGATCGAGCACGGAGTACACGTAGGAGACCGCGTCGCAGTCCAACTCCCCCGCAGTGTGGACTTGGTGACCGCACTCCTCGCCGTCATCCGCGCCGGCGCAGCGTACGTCCCCATCGACCCCGACTACCCCACCGAACGCATCACCCACATCCTCGAAGACGCCACCCCGGCCATGATCATCACCCACGATTTCTTGGCCGACCCGGCAGTAACGGCACGCCTGAACCGGGGTGAGAGTGCAGCACCGGTCCTGGCCCGAACCCTGACCCCCGCAGACACCGCCTACGTCATCTTCACCTCCGGCACCACCGGACGCCCCAAAGGTGTCGCGATCTCCCATCGGGCGATCGTCAACCGCCTGGCATGGATGGCCACCGACTACCAGATCGGCGCCGGTGATCGGATTCTGCAGAAAACCCCGTCGGTGTTCGACGTCTCGGTGTGGGAATTCTTCCTCCCCGCCGTCGTCGGCGCCACCCTCGTCGTCGCGAAGGACGGCGGCCACAAAGACCCCGACTACCTCACCGACATCATCGACCGCCGCCAGGTCACGGTGCTGCACTTCGTACCCGCGATGCTCGCCGCATTCGTCACCGCCTCTCCGGACCCGGACCGGTTGGCATCGGTGCGGCGGGTGTTCTTCTCCGGCGAAGCCCTCCCCGCCGGGACCGCCGCCGACGCCGACCGACTCTTCACCGGCGCCGACCTGCACAACCTCTACGGCCCCACCGAAGCCGCCGTCGACGTCACCGCAGAACCAGTACACGCCGATGCACTCGACACCGTGGTGACCGTCCCGATCGGTGTGCCCGTCGCCAACACACACGTGCGGGTACTCGACACCTGGCTACGACCCGTCCCGGCCGGGATCACCGGTGAGCTCTACCTCGGCGGCATCCAACTCGCCGACGGCTACCTCGCCCGCCCCGACCTCACCGCCACCCGCTTCATCGCCACCACCGCAGGCGAACGTCTCTACCGCACCGGTGACCTCGTGCGCTGGACCACCACCGGACACCTCGAATATTTGGGGCGTTCGGACGATCAGGTCAAGATCCGCGGATTCCGCATCGAACTCGACGACATCCGCACCGTCCTCGAACATCACCCCGCAGTATCGACCGCCGTCGTCACCGCCGTCGACCACCCCAACGGCACCGGAAAATACCTCGCCGCCTACCACACCCGCCCCGACACCCCCGACGCCACCGACGTCACCGGTGAGGAACTGCGCGCGTTCATGACCGACCGGGTACCGGACTACATGGTCCCCACCGTCTTCATCCCCATCACCGACATCCCCACCACACCCAACGGCAAACTCGACCGCCGCGCCCTCCCCACACCCGACCTCACCACCACCCGCACCGGCGGACGGGAACCCACGACCGACGTGGAGAAGGCCATCGGGCGGTTGTTCCGCGAGGTTCTGGGACTCGCGGACGACACTGTGCTCGCCGCAGACGACCACTTCTTCCGTCTCGGCGGACACTCGTTGCTCGCCGTCCGGTTGGTCGCTCGGGCGAATGAGGAAGTCAGCACGTCGTTGCTTCTGAACGACGTGTTCCAGAACCCGACCGTTGCAAGTTTGGCTGTCGCAGCGCAGGTGCGCGCGGACAGTACGGTCACCTCGACCGACGTCTGCGACGCGATACTCGTCCCGCTGTCGCCGTCCTCGTCCGGGCGCTATCTGTTCTGCGCACACACGATGTACGGAGGCGATGCGGCCGCGTACGACGTGTTGGCCGAGTACGTACCGGACGGGCTGGGTGTTGTGGGGTTGCAGGACCCGGCACACGGCGGCGTCGACATCGAATTCGACACGCTCGCCGAACTGGCGGTCGTCTACGCGGATGCGGTGCAACGTGTGCAGTCGACCGGGCCGTACGACCTCCTCGGCTGGTCCTACGGCGGACACATTATGTTCGCCGTGGCACAGGAGCTTCGCTCGAGAGGAGAGGAGATCCATTCCTTGACGATCATCGACACCTATCCGACGAGCGCCCGCGAGACGCCTGCGCCCGATGTCTCGCTCGTCGACGACCGGCATGCCCAGCTGGAGTACCTGGAAAGCAGACGCGAGGACTTGTTCGCCATTCTCGGCGACGAAGGAAGCCGCGCCTTGTTTGCGAACCAGACGCTCGTCAAAGCGTTCGCGGTGTCAGGCAGCCGATGTGAACAACTCATGGCGCAACCCACAAGAGGCCGACTCGACTGCGCGTCGCTCGTCGTGGTGGCGCGGGAAACAATCGACAGTTTGGAAGCCCAGGGACTCACCGCTGGACTCGACGCCTGGCGTACCCATCTCCCGCGGACCGTGATCACACAGGCCGACGGCGAAGACCACACGTCGGTGATCCTCACCGCACGCGGCCGAGCCCACTGGGGTGCACAGCTCACACGACTACTGGAACAAAGCGACGAAGGAGTCGAACAGCAATGACATTGAGTAGCGAACAGGCACAGGAAGATGTCGCACACGTGCTGTACGTGGAGGTAGAAGAACTCGACCACGGGTTGGACCTACGTGAGCAGGGGATGGATTCGGTGCGCGTGATGCAACTCGTCGAGCAGTGGCGCACCGCAGGGGTAGAGAAGGTCGACTACATCGTGCTGGCGGAGGATCCACGGCTCGAACGTTGGCTCGAGGTCCTGGCGGACCTGCAGCAGCCTGCGGAGTCGGTGTAAGGAGACACGAGTGTGGGCCCGGATCAGATCCGAGCCCACACTCGTTGCAGCGCAGTCTTTTTACTTTCGCTTACTGATCTTGCCGACAGCTGTCCGCTCGAACTCGGTGACCAGTTCGACCACATCGGGCAGCTTGTAGGCGGCGAGACCTTTGCCCTTCAGGAACTGGCGAACCTTGGGTAGCGACAGCGTTTTCGGATCTACACCCGCGCGCGGCAGCAGGAAGGCCTTCACCCGTTCGCCGAGGACGGCGTCGGGAATGCCTTGTACCGATGCTTCGTGGACCGATTCGTGTGCCAATAGCAGATCCTCGACCTCGGCGGGTGCGACTTTTTCACCGCCGCGGTTGATCTGGTCCTTGGATCGTCCGGTGACCGTCAGGTAGCCGTCCGCGTCCTGGACGACGATGTCGCCGGTTCGGTAGAACCCGTCCTCGGTGAAGACATGCTGGTGCTGGGGGGCGTTGTAGTAGCCACGAATTGTGGAGGGCCCTCTGGTCAGAAGGTCACCGGCGCTGCCGATTTCGACGTCCACGTCGTGAGCGTCGACGACGCGGATCTCGTCGGCGTCGGTGGTCGGCCGGCCCTGGCGGGTGGTGATGATGTCCTCGCTCGCATCGAGTCGGGTGAAGGTGTGCAGTCCTTCGGCCATGCCGAAGGACTGTTGGACGGTTGCGCCGAGCTCCGGCCGGACGCGACGGGCCGAGTCGGGGCTGAACTTGGCGCCGCCGACCTGCATGACGGCGAGCGTGGACAGGTCGTGTTGCAGTTTCAGCGACGAGTTCAGCCAGGCGAGTGCAAGCGGGGGGACCAGCGCGACGATGGTGACGCCGTGCTCGGCGATGAGAGGGAAGGCGACGTCGGGGCTGCCGTTGGGGGCCATGACGACGGTGCCGCCGGCCGCGAGGGTGGAGAGGTATCCCGGGGAACGCATCGCGAAGCTGTGCGACATCGGCAGTACGACGAGTTGCACGGTGTCGGAGGTGATGTCGGTCATCGCCGCTGCGGCTCGGACGGACGCGAGGTAGGTCTCGTGGGTGTGCGGAACGAGCTTCGGGCGATCGGTCGTGCCGCCGGACAGTGCCAGGAACGCCACATCCGACGGCAGGGATCGCCGTCGGTGTTCCAGTGTGCCCTGTGCAAGAAGCGGCTCGAGTCCACCGGAACCGACGATGATCGTGTGTTCGAGCGTGGACGACGACGACTTCAGCTCGGCTGCGAGAGCCGCGAGATCGTTCCCGTCGTGTGCGGCGGTGGTGATGTACCCGCGGGCCGCGGACTCTTCGACGATGTAGCCGATTTCGTGCAGGCGCAGCGCAATCGGGGTGAGGACGGGTACTGCGCCGATCTCGTAGAGCGCGAACACCAGCGCCACGTAGTCGGGAATGTTCGGTAGGTGGACCACGACGCGGTCGCCCCGCCGGATCCCGAGCCGCTCGAACCCGGCCGCGAGCGTCAGAATCCGTTCGCCCAGTTGGCCGTATGTGATTCGGGTGTCACCGAAGATCAGTGCAGTATCCTCCGAGTGCTGCTCGATCGAGGCGAACAGGAACTCGGTGAACGTCTGGTCGAGCCAGATGCCGTTCTCGCGGTATTTCTGCGCGAACTCCGGCGGATACGGGACGACTCCGTCCAGGACGAGGGGTGCGAGGGCGTGCGTGGACGCAGTCATCTGTACCTTCCGTGGTTCAGGTGGTCGTGTATTCGAGTCGGTTGATCAAGTCGCTGAGGGATTCCGCTCCGTGTGCGGCGACTTCGGCCGCAGGGCGTTCGCGGTAACCGGGGTTGAAGATTTCCAGCGACAGTGGTCCGGTGTAGCCGGATTGGAGGAGTGCGGCGACGGGGGCGAAGACGTCGAAGTCGCCGTCGCCGGGGAAGCAGCGGTGGTTCCGACTCCACTGGATCAGTTCGAGATCCATCCAGGGAGCGTCGGCTACTTGGACGAACCCGATGCTGCGGGGAACGAGGGCTTGCACGTCCGTGATGTCGTCGCCGACGGCGTAGAGGTGGAAGGTGTCGACGACGAGGGACAGTGAAGGGTGGTCGGCGCGTGTGAGCGCGTCTTCGACGTCGGCGACTCGGTTGATGTGGGTGCCCCAGGCGAGGGCTTCGAACATGACGGTGGCGCCGTGTTCGGCTGCGGCGGCGCCGAGTGCGTGCAACTGTGATGCGGTGAGGTCCCGATCGTCTATGGCGTCGGCGTCGGTGTTGGAGACGACGAGGATGGCGTCGGCCCCCAGAGCTTCCATGGTGTCGCATTCGCGGTGGAAGCGTTCGAGGACTTGGGTGAATTCGGTGCCGGTGACGCCCTCGGCGCGCCGGAAGGGTTGGTAGAGATCGACCGTCAAGCCGAGATCGTTGCAGCGTTGGGCGACTTCGGCGTCCGTCAGTGGTGATGCGGCGAGGTCCGCGTCGAGGATTTCGACGCCGTCGAAGCCTGCCGCGGCGATGCCGTCGAGTTTGTCGGCGAGGGTTCCGCCGAGCGACACGGTGGCGATGCAGGTCTTCACAGGTGCTCCTCGGCATAGGTCCGGCGAGGCCTGACGTCAGATAGCCTAACCTTGTTCAGCTTAACCTAGCCTTACCTGATTTCGGTGATGTATGTCGGCGCTGTACACGGTCCACAGCTCGGCGTAGCGGCCCGCGGCGTCGAGCAACTCCTCGTGTGTGCCTTCCTCGACGATCGACCCGTTTTCGAGGACGACGATGCGGTCGCACGCGCGGGCCTGCGAGAGTCGATGCGCGATGACGATCGCCGACCGGCCCTCCAGCGCCTTCGCCGTCGCCTCGTCGAGCAGAGCCGAGTTGCGCGAGTCTGCTTCTGCCGTGGCCTCGTCCAGGATCGCGACTACGGGGTCGTGCAGGACCAGCCTGGCCAGCGCGAGCAGCTGAACGTCCGCTGCGGTGATGCGGTGGCCTTCCTCGCCGAGTTCGGTGTCGAGGCCATCTGGGAGCGACGCGAGAAGGGAATCTCCGCCGACGAGTGACAGTGCGTGCGTGAGTGACTCGTCCGAAGCGTCCGTCGCGGCTAACGCAAGATTCTCGCGCAGAGTTGCCGAGAAAACCCGTCCCTCCTGATTCAGGTACGCGATCTGTGATCGGTGCACCGATGCGTCGATGGTTCCACTGCCCGGCTCGCGCACCCCGGCAATCAGGCGGGCGAGCGTTGTCTTGCCCGAACCGCTCGTGCCGACGATGGCGAGGTGCTCCCCGGCGTGGAGAGTCAGATCGATGCCGTTCAGCACTGGGTGCTCCGGCAGGTAGGAGAAGGATGCATCACGAACTTCGACGACGGGGCCGTCCTGCCCGACTGCTGAAGCCGGCACGGCCGCCGGGGGAGCGTAGTTCTTCGTGACACCCACGACCCGTGCGAGAGATGCTGCGGCGGACTGCAAATCGTCCATGACGAACATCAGCATCGAGATCGGTCCGGTGACCTGCAGGAACAATAGCGACGCGGCCGTGATCGAACCCAGCGAGGTGCCATAGCGTGCAGCGAGGACGAACCCACATCCGACGATAAGAAGCAGACAGACGGCCTCGGCGAGGTTGATGCGGCCGAAGAAACGGTTCTGCATGATTCGAGCGCGCACCTCCCAACGTGCCACACCCCATGTGGCGCTCTGAATTTCGTCGACACGCGCCTGGCCGGTCTGAAATGCGGTAACAGTGGGAAGCGCCGTGAGTGTGGTGAGTACACGTTCGCCGCGGGTGCTGTCTGCCGAGCGCAGTGCTCCGTACACCGGCGGCACCGCAGGGAGATACCACTTCAATGCCCGCACGTACAACGGCGTGGCAAGCAAGAAAGCGATGCCGAAGCGCCAGTCGATGGCCGCGGCCCCGATGACGGTCAGCACGATCGTGAAGATCGCTGCCGACAATGTCGGCAGGATCGAAGGGAGATCTTCGGACACGTTGCGCGTGTCGGATGCGGCGCGAGTCACGATGTCTCCGACACCCACTCGTTCCACTTCGGTCTCCGGCAGATCCAGTGTCGCCGACATGAACTTCTCACGCAGGTCCGCGACCATCGTGTCGATGACGCGCCCGAGCGCGACCATGCCGAAGAACTCGACGACGCCGCCGATGAGGGCAGCCGCGACCAATGCAGTCAACTGCCACCAGAACACCGCGGGAACTTCCGACGCGCCGCTGGCGGTCACCGTGTCGACGATCCATCCGATGGTCAGTGGGAGGACGAGCGTCGTGGCCGCCGAGATCAGCAGCAGCAGGAGGATCCCCGCGATCCTCGCCTTCTTTCCCTCTGCGAGTTCTGTTATCTCGTTGCGCATCTCGCGCCAGTCGGCGACGGGGAGGCGCTGCAGTTCGGAATCGCTCACGAAAGTTCTCCTGCGATGCTGTTCGTGGACACTGCGTGGAAGGCGGGCGAGGATGTGATGACGATCGTGGTGAATCCTTCTCGCGCCGAACGCACTCTGATGGCGATGTCGTTCTCGGTGGCCGAGTCCACGGAATTCGTCGGATCGTGCAGGACGAGTACCGGCGGCCGGCGATGTAGTGCGCGGGCGAGTGCCACGCGTTGTCGTTGGCCACCGGACAGGGTTCTGCCGCCGTCGCCGATATGGGTGTCGTAGCCGTCGGGGAGTTCGTGCTCGAGGCTGTCACAGCGGGCGGTCTGTAGGGCGTCGCGGGCTCGGGCGTGCTCGTCCGACCCTGGAACTGCCTCCAAGGATGCCACATTGGCGAACAACGTCGGTTCGAGGAGATCCGGCTGATGGGGTGCGACGAGTATGTGGCGGCGGACCTCGGCAGGGTCATGTTCTCGCAGGGGCCGTCCGTCGAGTGTGATGTTCGGGCTCTTGTCTTGCTCGCCGCGCGAGGTCAAGGTCATCGCGGTGACAAGCCCGTCGGCGTCGATCGCGGACGGGTCGATCACGAGAAATTCGCCGGGGCCGACGTCGATCGGGTCGGTCATCTGGGGCGAGTGGATGCTGAGCGTCGGAGACGCCGGGATCCGATGGGTTCCGAGTGCCTCCGGATCGGGGCCGATGTGGAGTTGATCGAGAACACGCTTGGCTGACGACAACACCATCGCACCCAGCGTTGCGGCGTCTTCGATGAGACTTCTCAGCGGGTCGAGTAGCACCTGTGCCATGGCGGCAGCGGCGATCAGACCACCGATCGAGATGGAGCCGTTGAATGCGAGCGCCGCGGCGATGACGGTCACCACGCCCGCGAACAGACTGGTGAGAGCATTGTTGATGCCGATGACCGCGCCCTCTGCCTTGTTGGCCGCGAGAGTGCCACGCAGGGCGGATCGGGACACGCCTCGGTAATGGTTCGCGGCGGCGCGCTGAGCGTGGATGCCCGAGATCACTCGGTACCCGGACACCAGGTCGGCGGCGATACCTGCGGCGTCCGCGATGCCTTCCTGTTCCTCTTCCGCGCGTTTCTGCAGTGGACGTGCGACAACGGCCATGAGTGCCAACAGCAATGGCGACCCGAGGATGACGGTCAGGCCGAGCATCGGGTGGATCGCGAACAGCGACACAGCCGCGACGACCACAGCGACGATGTTGCCGAGTGGGTACACCGCGAAATAGAGTGCGCTGCTGGCCCGGTCGCTGTCGGAGGTTGCCACCGACAGCAGCCGACCTGGAAGCTGGGGTCCGCCGGCGGTTCCGCGTGCGTCGAGGATGCGCTCGATCACTCGCGACGACAGCTCGTACTTCGCACGCTGTACAGCGAACCAACCGATGCGCCCGCCGAAGCGGTACGTCAGGTTGATGGCCACGTAGAGGCCTGCGAGGACGGCGAGCCACTGCAGGAACCCACCGACGGCCTCACCGGCAGGGGTGCCCGTGGTGACCGGCCCGATGCCGCGGTCGATCGCAGCACCCAATGCCAGCGGCACGAGCGTCATCGCGGTGTTGTACAGCACCAGGAGCAGGCACCCGAGTGCCGCATGCCAGCCGGCCGATCGGATGATCGACGCCGCCAGGCGCAGCGGCGACATGCCGTCGTAGATTCTGATTCGGCGCTGGGGCGGCGTGTCCGGGATGTCGAAGAAAACGGGTATGTGCTTGGGCGGATTCCAGGCGGATGTCATATGTAGGCAGGCTCATGCTTCGGTGGGAGGGGACAGACGGTCGGGGTTCCGGTGATTGATCGCGTGCGCAAGCGCGGTCTGCTGCAGTAAGCCGGGGGTGCGAGGGACGTTCTTGGACTCGAGGCGCGTGTCCTCCCGAAGCTCAGTCCCTGGATCTGCTCCTCGCGTCGCAGCTTCGCCATGTCTCCTACCTGTCCTTCTGGTGTCCGAAACGCGCATACTGATGGCAACCGACACACACCATAGTCTTACCTAATTCATCTTGGGCATTGCGGACCGACTGCGCACGGCTTCCCGGTCGAGTGACTCACCGGTCCGAGGTCTCGTTCGCCTATGCCGGACCTCCAGCCCCGAGGGAAGTTAGGCTAGCCTGGCTCACGAGAGATTTACGCTGACGAATGGCTTGTGGCGATCACCCGATAGGTACGCGGTGGACGCTTGGATGGGACGAACATGACTGACAGAGGTTTCTACTTCGCCGAGGTGGTGGGCGTCGAGCAATTGACCACACACATGGTGAGGGTCACGTTCGGTGGTGACGAAGTAGCGCAATACACCTCGATCGGGGCTCCCGACGAGTGCATCACGATTTTCTTCGCGCGCGAAGGCGAGGACCGACCACCGGCCATGACCGAGATCGACGGGGCGTGGTGGTATCACGACGTCGATCCTGTCCCGGCGGGTCGCAACTACACGGTGCGTCGATTCGACTCCGATGCAGGTCTTCTCGTCATCGACTTCGTCGCGCACGAGGGGGGAGTAGCGGCCACGTGGGCGTTGAATGCCTCGGTGGGACAGGTTGTTCTGTGGACCCGTCCTCGATCTTGGTACAACATTCCTGATTCTGTGGAGTGGCAGCTGCTCGTTGCCGACATGACGGGCTTGCCCGCGCTCGGCCGCATCGTCGAGGAACTTTCAGCGGGCGCCAAGGCGCACGCGATCGTCGAGGTACTCGAGCGCGGGGACATCCAGCAGTTCGAGACTGCAGGTGACGTCACGTACGACTGGAAAATCGGTTCGGGCAACGGTGATTGCGCGAGCGTGCTCGAGGACGCAGTCCGCCAGTACACGCTTCCTGATGGTGAGGGATACATCTGGTTCGCCGGAGAAGCAGCATCCTCGCGTACGGTGCGCAAGTACTTTCGCAAGGAACTCGGTTATCCCGTAAGGCAGTTCGAGATCATCGGCTACTGGCGAGTCAACTCCGAGCAGTGGCTCAAGAAGTACGAGAAGTACCAAGAAGAGGCCCTCGCCGTGTACAACGGCGCACTCGAAGCGGGCCGCAGTCAAGCCGAAGCGAGCGAAGAATTCGACGCCATGCTCGAGCGTGTAGGCCTGTAAGGCTGTAGGGCTGTGGATCACTGGCGGCTCCGCCGCCAGTGGCACGTTTAGGGTTCCTCTGGTGCACTCAACCGTGCCACTTAGAGCGTGTCTCCCAAATTTGAGAGGTGCTGTCAGCGATGATATTTCGATGACGCGCGTGGGAGTGATCAGTGACGAGTTCTGGGAGATCGTCGAGCCAGTGATACCCACCGACGTGGGAAAACGTGGGCGGCGGTTCGCCGAGCACCGGCGAATTCTGGAGGGCATCGCATACCGATTCCGTACCGGGTGTCCGTGGCGAGATCTGCCGGAGGACTTCGGTCCGTGGCAGACGGTGTGGAAACGCCACCACCGATGGTCCTTCGATGGCACCTACGACGAGATGCTTGCCGCGGTGGCCGAGGTGTTCGGTCTCGACCCGGAAGAACTCGACGGCGATATCGGGGCGGTGCTCTCGATCGACTCGACCAGCGTCCGGGCGCATCAGCATGCGGCCGGTGCGCGAGCCGACACTCTCACAGGGGGCCTTGTCGAATTACAAGAAATCCGTCGACGAACCCGCTGACCACGCGCTGGGTCGATCTCGCGGAGGATTCACCACGAAGATCCATGCACTGACCGACCTGACGTGCTCGCCGGTGACGATGCTGCTGACCGGTGGGCAAGCCGGGGACAATCCACAGTTGGTGCCGTTGCTCGATGCCCACCGAGCTGCCGGTGGGGACCAGGACTACCGATTGCTCGCCGACAAGGCGTACACCCATCCCAGTACCCGCACCGAACTGCGTCGCCGCAAGATCAAACACACCATTCCCGAGCGCAGCGACCAGAAGCAGCGACGGGCCGACAAGGGGTCCGCCGGTGGTCGTCCACCGGGTTTCGATCCGACGATGTACAAGCACCGCAACACCGTCGAGCGTGGCTTCGGGCGGCTCAAACAGTGGCGTGGTGTGGCCACTCGATATGACAAGTACGCCATGACATTCCTCGGGGGCGTTGTCCTGTGCGCGGCAGTTCTGCACTCCCGCAACCACAACCACCGCCCGGCGATGAAAACGAAAACGGACCCAATTTAAGAGACACGCTCTAGGCGGAGCCGTCCGAGGGTGCTGTGGCGGAGCCGTTCGAGGGTGCTGTGGCGGAGCCGTTCGAGGGTGCTGAGGCGGAGTCGGGTGACGATGGGCCGGAACCGCGGCCCGGCATGAGCATCGCGGCAAGAAGCATGAGCACTGCGGCGGCAGCCACTCCGATGAAGACCAGATGAATGGCGTCGGACAGCTGTTCGGGCTCCGGATCCCCGGAGACCCGTGAGTTGACGATCGCCCCGAAGATCGCGACGCCAACTGCGCTGCCGATCGATCGGGCGAACATGTTGGTCGAGGTTGCGACACCTCGCTCGTCCCACTCGACGCTGGATTGCGCTGCGATGAGCGTCGGGCTGGCGATGAGCCCCATGCCGAGTCCGACGACGAAGCAGACGGCCGCGACCATCCAGATCTGCGAGCCGGCGCCGATGAGAACGCCGAGGCCGGTTCCGAAAACCGCGATGGAGCCGCCGGTCAAGGCCGTCGCCCGGAAGCCGAATCGGAGGTAGAACTTCCCCGACAGTGACGCGGCGATCGGCCACCCGAGCGTCAGGGTCGCCAGCGCGAAGCCCGCCACGATGGCTCCCGTGCCGAGAACACCTTGGACGAACGTCGGAACGTACGACGTCAGACCGAGCACGATCGCGCCGACGAGCAGCGAAATCAGGCTACTGACGACGAGGACGCGTCGCGTGAACACCCACAGCGGCAGGATGGGCTCTTCGGCACGGGTCTGTTGCCACGTGAACAGAGCAAGCGAGACGATGCCGGCGGCGAATATCCCGACTGATATGCCAGACCCCCAGGCCCAGGACTGTCCGCCTTCGAGCAGGCCGAGCAGCACTGCAGTAGCGCCGACGGTCAACAAGCCGGCACCGAGGTAGTCGATCTTGGGTCTTGGGCCGCTGACCGGTTCTTCGTGGAACCGCCTGATCAGCATCCATGCTGCGAGCGCGCACAGCGGAATGTTGACGAAGAAGATCCATCGCCATGACAAGAACTCCGAGAAGAATCCGCCGAGGGCCGGTCCGAGCACCGAAGACATCGCCCACACGCTCGCGAGGTAGCCCTGAGCCTTCGCGCGCTCTTGCAACGTGTAGATATCGCCTGCGATGGTAATCGCCATCGGTTGGACGGCTCCAGCGCCCAGTCCCTGGATGGCGCGGAACACGATCAGCGCAGGCATGCTCCACGCCAGGCCGCACAGAATCGAGCCGAGCAGGAACACTCCGATTCCCCACAACATGATTTTCTTGCGCCCGAAGAGGTCGGCGAGCTTGCCGTAGAGCGGTACCGACACAGCCTGTGCCAGCAAGTAGATCGAGAACAACCACGGGAACTGACTGAATCCACCGAGATCGCCGACGATCGTCAACACTGCCGTCGCGATGATCGTGGAATCCAGCGCGACGAGGGACGTGCTGAGCATCAGGGCGATGAGTACGGGTCCGCGTTCAGACCTGAAGCCGACTCCTGCTACCTCTTGTTTCGTTGCCATCACCAACCATTGTTCTCCTGTCACCGACAGTGCGCGAAACCAGGCCCGGATATGGTTGACCGCGTGCGCCCAACTCTCAGTAGCTACCAGCATCTGGCCGGCGGCAAGGTTCGCGATCTGTACATCGTCGACGACGACCATCTATTGCTCGTCGCGAGCGATCGCATCTCCGCCTACGACCACGTTCTCGATACGCCGATACCCGACAAGGGACGCGTCCTGACGGCGATGAGCGTGTTCTTCTTCGACCAACTCGGCGGTGTGAATCATCTCGCCGGCGACCCCCTCGACGAACGAATCCCGCAGGAGTTGCTCGGTCGGGCTCTCGTGGTGAAGCGGCTGCAGATGGTGCCGATCGAATGCGTCGCCCGCGGCTATCTCACGGGTTCGGGACTGGCCGACTACCAGCGGACCGGAGCGGTGTGCGGCGTCGCGTTGCCGGACGGTCTCGTCGAGTCGAGCAAACTCGACGAACCGATCTTTACCCCCGCCGCGAAAGCTGCACTCGGTGAGCATGACGAGAACGTGAACTACGCGGCCGTCGTCGACAAGGTCGGCGAGGAGCTCGCATTCAAGCTCCGTGAGGACACACTCGAAATCTACGTTCGCGCTGCGAACTTCGCGCTGGACCGCGGAATCATATTGGCAGACACGAAGTTCGAGTTCGGCCGGGACTCCGATGGCAATCTCGTGCTCGCCGACGAGGTTCTCACTCCCGACTCCTCGCGCTACTGGCCCGCCGATGGATACGAAGCGGGTCGAACGCAACCTAGTTTCGACAAGCAGTACGTCCGCGACTGGCTGACGGGGGAATCGGGGTGGGACCGACGAAGTGACGTCCCTCCGCCCGCGCTTCCGGACGAAGTCGTCGCTGCAACCAGAGCACGGTACATCGAGGCATACGAACGTATTTCGGGCCTCAACTTCGACGATTGGGTCAAGCCATGACAGTAACTCCACCCATTGCCAAGAAGGTACCGCTCGAGCGGACGCACCACGGCGACACGTTCGTCGACAACTACGAGTGGTTGCGTGCGAAGGAAGACCCAGAGGTCATCGCCCACCTCGAGGCGGAGAACGCATACACCGAGCAGCAGACTGCCGGCCTCGAGGAACTTCGCGGAAAGATATTCGACGAGATCAAGTCACGTACCCAGGAAACGGACCTGTCCGTTCCGACAAGAATGGGTGACTGGTGGTACTACTCGCGGACCATCGAGGGCAAGTCCTATGGCCTGCAATGCCGTTGCCCTGTTGCCTCGCCCGACGACTGGACGCCGCCCGACCTCTCCGGTCCCGCCTCCGATGGTCACTCCGCAGGCTCCGCTCCTGCCAAAGTGCCGAACGAGCAGATTCTGCTCGATTCGAACCTCGAAGCCGAGGGGCACAGCTTCTTCTCGCTCGGCGCATTCTCCATCAGTCAGGACGGCAACCTGCTGGCGTACTCCACCGATACCGAGGGCGATGAGCGGTACACGCTGCGTTTCAAGGATCTTCGGACCGGAGAGATGCTCCCCGACGAGATCGAGAAGGTCTCTACCGGCGCGACGTGGTCGATAGACCACGGGCACGTCTTCTACCAGACCGTCGACGAATCCTGGCGCCCGGACACCGTGTGGCGGCACAGGCTCGGCACGCCGTCCTCGGACGACGTCAAGGTCTTCCACGAGCCCGACGAGAGCTACTGGGTCGGATTCGGGTCGACCCGTAGCGAGAAGTACCTGATGATCTGGGTCGGCTCGAAGATCACCTCCGAGTGCCTCGTCCTCGAATCCGAGAACCCCGAAGGCGAGTTCCGCGTCGTACTCCCTCGGGTTGCCGGTGTCGAGTACAGCGTCGAACACGCGGTCGTCAAGGGCGAGGATCGATTTCTGATCCAGCACAACGGATCCGTCAACGGCTGGGGAACAGAGGGGGAGAAGGCCGAGAATTTCTTGCTCGCCGACGCACCTGTCGACGACCCGTCGAATCAGACCATCCTGATTCCGCATCGCGACGATGTCCGCCTCGAGGATGTCGACGCATTCGCCGATCACCTCGTGCTCAACTACCGTCGGGAGGCGCTGACGCGATTGGCGATCTGGCCGCTCGGAGCCGACGGCTACGGCGAGTATCGCGAGCTCGAGTTCGAGGAAGAACTGTTCGCTGTCGGGACAGGGTCGAACCCGGAGTGGAAGCAGCCATTGCTACGCATGGTGTACACCTCGTTCATCACGCCGGGGCAGGTCTACGACTACGACCTGTCGACCGGTGAGTTGTTGCTCCGCAAGTCGCAGCCCATTCTGGGTGACTTCGACGCGAACAACTATGTACAACATCGTGATTGGGCTGTGGCATCGGACGGTACGCGGATTCCGCTGTCGATCGTAGTGCGCAAGGACGTTCCGCAGGGGCCTGCTCCGACGCTGCTGTACGGCTACGGGTCCTACGAGGCGTCGATGGATCCTGGGTTCTCCGTGGCGCGGCTCTCGCTGCTGGACCGCGGGATCGTCTTCGTCGTCGCGCATGTTCGTGGGGGCGGCGAAATGGGGCGGCACTGGTACGAGAACGGCAAGACGCTGACGAAGAAGAACACCTTCACCGACTTCGTCGCAGCGGCACAGCACCTGATCGATACGGGTCGCACGTCACCGAAACATCTGGTCGCCGACGGTGGCAGTGCAGGCGGACTGCTGATGGGCGCCGTGGCCAACCTGGCACCCGAGCTGTTCAACGGCATCCTCGCGAACGTACCGTTCGTCGACCCGCTGACCTCGATCCTCGATCCGTCGCTGCCGCTCACCGTCATCGAGTGGGACGAGTGGGGTAATCCGTTGGCGGACAGGGAGGTGTACAAGTACATGAAGTCGTACAGCCCTTACGAAAACGTCGAGGCCAAGGACTACCCGTCCATTCTGGCGATCACCTCCATCAACGACACTCGCGTTTTGTACGTCGAGCCCGCCAAATGGGTTGCAGCACTGCGAGCAACGAAGACGGGTGACTCCGAGCTGCTGCTGAAGACCGAGATGAGTGCCGGGCACGGCGGTGTCAGTGGGCGGTACGAGAAGTGGAAGGAAGCAGCCTTCGAGTACGCCTGGATCGTGCAGCAGACCGGCGCTGCGTAAAGCCTAGAGGTCAGGGCGTCCCGCCCAGTGGCATGGTTAAGTGCACCCAAGCGCGCTTAACCATGCCACTGGAGCGGAGCGACCTGGGGTGACTGGGCGCGGAGCGCCTACTTCCACACGTATCGAACCTGGGGGCGACCGGCTTTGCCGTACTCGGTGTTTCGGACGACCAGGCCATCGTCGGCGAGTCGCTCGAGGTAGCGCCAAGCCGTCACTCGTGACACCCCGACCAGCTTGGCGGCCTCGGAGGCGTTGAGGCCACCCGGTGCATCTCGGACGATCGCGGTGACCCCGTCCATGGTTTGCGGCGCAATACCTTTCGGCGTCGACAACCGCTCGTCCGCGGTGCGCAGGTGCGACATTGCTCGGTCTATGTCACGTTGACTCGCGGCGTTCTCGCCAGCAGGCAACGCATCATGGAATTCGCTGTAGCGTTCGAGCTTGTCACGAAACGCCGCGAAGGTGAACGGCTTCAGCAGGTACAGCACGACGCCGTGGGCGACCGCCGATCGCACCACCGACAGATCTCGCTCCGACGTGATGGCGATGACGTCGGGACTTGGACGTAGCCCGCCGAGCGCGGCGGCGACGTCGATTCCGTTGGAGTCGGGCAGCCCGATGTCGAGAAGCACGAGGTCGATCGGCTCAGTGGCCTCGCTTGCCGCTCGGAGCGCCGCGGATCCGGTGTGGACCATCCCGACGACGGTGAACCCCGGCATGCGCTCGACGTACGTGCGGTGCGCTTCGGCGATGAGTGGCTCGTCCTCGACGATCAATACTCGGATCACGCCGTATGCTCCGTGGGAATTTTCGCCGTCAGCACGGACCCGTACGTCACCTCGGACGTCAACGTGCCGCGATAGCGAGCCACGACCTGGGTGACAAGCGCGAGTCCGAGGCCGCGAGAGCCGGATTTGGTCGAATATCCTCGCGTCAGCGCGGTCTCGAGCACCTCGGCGGGCATTCCGGGACCACTGTCCGATACACGGACCACTAGTTCGGACGTCGAGTCACGCACTGTTACCTCGACCCACGGCTGTTCGGACTCCTTCGACGCATCGATTGCATTATCTATCAGATTGCCGACCAGCGTGACCAATTCGCGCGGAGTCACTATTCCGGCGTGATCGAGGGCGGTGTCCTCGGTGATCGTCAGTTCGACGCCTTGCTCGGCCGCCTGGCTCACCTTGCCGAGCAGCAACGCGGCAAGCGCAGGTTCGTTCACCGACCCCATCAACCGGTCGATGAGATGTTGCGACAACTCGAGGTCCGCCGTCGCGAACTCCACGGCTTCCTGTGGACGGCCGAGCTCGACCATCGTGATGACAGCGTGGAGACGGTTCGCCGATTCGTGTGCCTGCGATCGCAGGGACTCGGCGAAACTGCGCACCGAGTCGAGTTCGCCGATCATGCCCTGTAATTCGGTTCGATCGCGAATGGTGAGAACGTCCCCGAGCGTGCGCCCCTCCCACATCACCGGATCTTGATTGACGACCAGAACCCGGGTGTCCGTCAAGTGAAGTTCGCCACCGGAAGACATGTGCTGCAACGATTCCGGAAGATCTGCGCGACGGACCGGGCCATCCGGAAGGTCGAGCAAGCGTCTGGCCTCGTCGTTGACGATCTCCGCGGTTCCGTTCTTTCCGAACACGAGCAGGCCCTCGCTGATGGAGTGGAGAACGGCGTCGTGATGCTCGTACATGGACCGCAGTTCGTCCGGCGCCATCCCCAATGTCTGCCTGCGCAATCTCCGGCTGAGGGCCACCGAACCGATCGCCGCGACGATGAAGGCCGCGACGACGACGCCGACGATCAGCGGCAGACCCTTCACGAACTGGTCGCTGATCTTGTCTCGCGTGACGCCGGCAGAGACGAGTCCGACGATGTCGCCGTTCACATCGGTCACCGGCGTAACCGACCGTATCGACGGGCCGAGCGAGCCGACGTACGTCTCGGTGAACGTCTCGCCCGCCAGCGCGCGGTCGATGTTGCCGCTGAACGGTTTGCCGATGAGGTCGACGGTCGTGTGCGTGAACCGGGTGCGGTCCGGCGCCATGACGACGATGAAATCGACGCCCGTGATCATTCGGATTCGTTCGGTCTCCGGTTGCAGAACGGCACTCGGATTCTCGGATTGAATCGAGATCGGCGTCGACGGTTCGTTCGCGATACTTGCTGCTACAGCGATCACTTCGCGGCGCGTGGCTTCGTCGCTGTTGGTTCTCTCGTTGATGATCGTCAGCACGCCGCCGGCGCAGACGATCACTGCCATGACGATCAACTGCAGGACCAGGACCTGTCCTGCGACACTCGTCGGTCGTCTTGCCACGTGCTGCCTCGTTTCGTGAACGTGCCGTGTGAACAGAATGAACGTATTCGTGACTGTCATCACGATCTCTACCAACATCGTCCCTTAGCAAGGCGTGATCCAACTCACTCCATAAGTCACAAAGGACGTAACCATGACTACCAGCATCGTTGCTGACGAGAACCGGAACCCGGCTCCCGAACCCAAGAAGAAGCGCGACAAGACCCACTGGCTCTACATCGCCGTGATCATCGCCGTGGTCGCCGGTGTCATCGTCGGTCTGACCGCCAAGGATTTCGCGGTCGACTTGGCGGTGCTCGGTACCCTGTTCGTCAGCTTGATCAAGATGATGATCAGCCCGGTCATCTTCTGCACCATCGTTCTTGGCATCGGTTCGGTGCGGGCCGCAGCGAGTGTCGGCAAGGTCGGTGGCCTTGCGCTCGCCTACTTCATCGCCATGTCGACCATCGCCCTCGGCATCGGCATGGTCGTCGGCAACCTGATCCAGCCCGGACAGGGTCTGAACATCGTCCCCGGAGGTGGCTCGGAGTACGCCAAGACCGCAGAGGGTGCGGGCGGCACGATGGACTTCATCGCCGGCATCATTCCGGAGAGCCTGTTGTCGTCGCTGACCGCGGGCAGTGTTCTGCAGACCTTGTTCGTCGCGATCCTCGTCGGGTTCGCGTTGCAGGCAATGGGCAAGCAGGGTGAAGGCATTCTCAAGGGAATCGGTGCAGTACAGAAGCTCGTCTTCCGCATTCTGACGATGATCCTGTGGCTCGCTCCGATCGGCGCATTCGGTGCCATTGCCGGTGTCGTCGGTAAGACCGGCTTCGACGCCGTCATCCAGCTCGGCACCCTGATGCTGGCGTTCTACATCACCTGCTTCATCTTCGTCTTCTTCTTCCTCGGCCTGATCCTGAAGTTCGTCTCCGGCTTCTCGATCTTCAAGCTGGTCAAGTACCTGGCCCGTGAGTACCTGCTCATCGTCGCCACCAGCTCCTCCGAGTCCGCACTGCCGCGTCTGATCGCCAAGATGGAACACGTCGGCGTCGAGCGCACCACCGTCGGAATCGTCGTCCCGACCGGCTACTCGTTCAACCTCGACGGCACCGCGATCTACCTGACGATGGCCTCGATCTTCATCGCCGACGCCATGAACATGCCGCTCTCGCTCGGCGAGCAGTTCTCGCTCCTGCTGTTCATGATCATCGCCAGCAAGGGCGCGGCGGGTGTCTCCGGAGCCGGCCTGGCGACGCTGGCAGGTGGCCTGTCGAGCCACCGCCCCGAACTGCTCGACGGGGTCGGCCTCATCGTCGGCATCGACCGGTTCATGTCCGAGGCTCGCGCAGTCACGAACTTCTCCGGCAACGCTGTCGCTACGCTGCTCATCGGAACGTGGACCAAGACGATCGACGCCTCCCGCGTCAAGACCGTGCTCGACGGTGGCCTGCCTTTCGACGAGGAGACCATGGTCGACGACCACCTTCCCGAAGACGACAAGCACGTCGAACTGGAGAAGACCGCCGTCAAGGCGTAGGACCCCACCTGGTGACGCGCACCCCCCGTCATCAGGTGTGTAGCAAAAGAGCGATCCTCGTACCAAGAGGGTCGCTCTTTTGTGTTCTCGCATGCCGACTCACCACATGTCGGTACTCACAGGTAAGTTCAAGAAATGACTGAAGTCCAGAATATCGGCATCAATACGCTGGGCGGTGCGCCCACCTCGCTCGATGAGTATGCAGGCAGGGCGGTCCTGGTCGTCAATGTTGCCTCGAAGTGCGGTTTGACCCCCCAGTACGCCACGCTCGAAAAGCTCGCTACCGACTACGCATCGCAGGGCCTGTCGGTTATCGGCATCCCCTGCAACCAGTTCGGTGGACAGGAGCCGGGCACCGCGGAGGAGATCGAGACATTCTGCTCCACCACCTACGGCGTCACCTTCCCGATGATGGAGAAGATCGACGTCAACGGCGAGAATCAGCACCCGCTGTACGCCGAACTCACCAAGACCGAGGATGCCGACGGCACCGCGGGAGACATTCAGTGGAACTTCGAGAAGTTCCTCATCTCTCCGGACGGTGTGGTCACCAACCGATTCCGCCCTCGCACGGAACCGGATGCGCCCGAGGTCCTCGCCGCGATCGACAAGATCCTGCCGAAGGAAACCATCGCCGTTTAGACGCGATCAATTCTGCCGTCGAGCCTCGTTCACCCTGGTGTGCGAGGCTCGACTCATGTCAGGAGCACTGATCGTGTCGGTGAGCGGAATCAAGGACGACACCTGCGAGAACGCGGCAGAGTTCGCCCGTGAACTCGACAAGCGTGGCGTTGCGCTCTCGCTGCTGGTCGCGCCCAGGCTCAAGGACAAATATCGCCTGACACAGGACGAGAGCACGCAGGACTGGTTGCGAGGACGTCGGGATCAGGGCGATGCGATCATCCTTCATGGCTACGACCAGGCCGCGACCAAGCGTCGTCGCGCGGAGTTCGCGACTCTGCCGCGGCACGAAGCCCGACTTCGATTGATGGCCGCCGACCGCGTCATGGAGCAGACCGGTTTGCGTACACGGGTTTTCGCAGCGCCTCGCTGGATCGCCTCGCCCGGTGCTGTGTCCGCACTTCCGGATGCCGGGTTCCGAATGATTGCAGGGGTGACTGCAATTCACGATCTCGAATCGGGTTCGCATGTGCGAGGGCGTGTTCTGGGAATCGGTGAGGGTTTCAAAGCCGAACCGTGGTGGTGCCGCGCGCTCGTGATCGGTGCAGGGCGCACCGCGCGTCGCGGTGGATTGGTCCGACTGGCCGTGAGCGCCAAGCAACTCGGCCGCTCCGGTCCGAGACAAGCGATTCTCGATGCTGTCGATCTCTCGCTGTACAGCGGAGCGACGCCCGGTGTGTACGAGCACGTCCGGAAGATCGGTCGGGCGGCCTAGTCGAAGGTTCGGCTCCGCCGCTGTTCTGCCGGTGCGGCTCCGCCGCTAGTGGCCGCGGCTCCGCCGCTAGTGGCACGGTTAAGTGCACTCCGATGCGCTCAATCGTGCCACTGGGCGGGATGCCCGTAACAGACCGATTGGTTCCGGACGATGTTCCCTCGAGACGTGCAACGAACTCGAGGTGGCTCATGAAACGACTTCTGCTCGTGGGACTCAGTGCGATTTCCCTGGTGGCATGCGCGCAGTCCGACAACGGAACGGCAACAGCTGTCTCGGAATCGTCCGCAGCACCGGGGCGGCAGAATGTCACCAAGACGATCGCGCCGTCGGTCGGAGCGCTACCCGACGTCAGCGACCAGGTTCCAGCCCTCCCACCGCAGGTTCAGATTCCTACTGTTCCGGCCGCGGAACCGGAAGCCCTTCCAGGGCCGCCCGTGGTGTGCCTGGCCCTGAAGTCTCCCGTCGTGACGGATGCAGTGGCGTCGTTGCCGCTGTATTTCGACGATGCGCCGTGGGTCGCCTACTCGATGGGCGACCCGTGCGCGTCGTTCACCTGGGTTTCCGCCACGTCGGAACGGGCAACTGCCAGCACCCCAGACCACCATCTGTTCTTCCACGACGGCGTCTACCTCGGTACGGCGACGGCCGAGCCGTACAGATTCTCGTCGGTGGTGGGCCAGACCGTGGACACCGTGACCGTGAACTATCGCTGGCTCGTGCGCGACGAAGCATTTGCCGCCCCTGAGGGCGGACCGGTGGCAATCCGCTACCAGTGGGACGGTTCGCAGGTCATGATGCTCGATGTGCTGCCGCCCGAGGTCACCGGCTAGATCTGTACGCTCGTTTCCTCGTCGAACGTGCGGAACTCGGTGTTCTCGTCGGCCATGTCCTTGAAACGCCCGTAGTAGATTCCGCGCGCTTGTTCGGCGACGACGGCTTGGTGGATCGGGAAGGCCGTCCGGGGTGCCACGGCGCGGAGAAACTCGATCGTCTCCGACAGCTTCGACCACGGCGCGGCGGTAGGCAGCGCGAGAACGTCGACCTTCTGCTCGGGCACGAACAGCGAGTCACCCGGATGCAGGAGCTGACCGGGATTCTCCGGGGTACCGAGCAGGTAGCCAGTGTTGTCGATCACGGGCAGTTCGGGATGGATGACGGCGTGGGTGCCGCCGACGCCCGTCACCTGGATGCCGCCGACGGAGAAGGCATCGCCCGCCTGAGTGGCCGTCCACCGCGTACCCAGCTGCGACGCCGTCATCGGGTCGGCATAGAGCGCTGCACTTGGATTGCCTTCCAGGAGAGCCGGAAGTCGTTCCAGGTCGACATGATCCGGATGCTGGTGAGTGATGAGGATGGCGTCGAGATCGGTGATTCCGTCGAACCCGTGCGAAAAATTGCCGGGGTCGAAGAGGACGGTCGTTCCGTTGAGTTCGACGAGTACACACGAATGTCCGAAGTGAGTCAGCCGCATGACTCCACAGTAAGCGCAGTTTCGCGCCTGCACGAGGTCCTGCGTAGACTCTCCACCTGCCGGTACCTATATCTCGAGGAGCTCCCACGTGGCCCGTGTTGTTGTCGACGTCATGCCCAAGGCCGAAATTCTCGACCCTCAGGGTCAGGCCATCGCAGGTGCGCTCGGACGTCTCGGCGTGGCCGGAGTGACCGATGTCCGTCAGGGCAAGCGCTTCGAGCTCGAGGTCGACGACAGTGTCGACGACGCCGAACTCGAGAAGATCGCCGAGTCCCTGCTCGCCAATACGGTGATCGAGGACTGGAAGGTAACCCGCCTCTCATGAGTGCACGCATCGGTGTCATCACTTTTCCCGGGACTCTCGACGACGTCGACGCCTCCCGCGCAGTCACCCTCGCAGGCGGCGAGGCTGTCAGCTTGTGGCATGCCGACGCCGACTTGAAGAACGTCGACGCCATCGTCGTCCCCGGTGGGTTCTCCTACGGTGACTACCTACGCGCAGGCGCCATCGCCCGGTTTGCTCCCGTCATGGAATCGGTCGTGAAAGCAGCCGAGGGCGGCATGCCTGTGCTCGGTATCTGCAACGGATTTCAGGTGCTTTGTGAGGTCGGTTTGCTTCCGGGTGCCTTGACTCGCAACGAAGGATTGCACTTCGTATGCCGTGACCAGTGGCTGAAGGTCGAGAACAGCGAAACCGCGTGGTCTTCGCGCTATGAAACCGGTGCCGAGATCCTCATCCCGGTCAAGAACGCCGAGGGCCGCTTCCAGGCGTCGAAGGATGTCCTGGACGAGCTGGAAGGTGAGGGCCGGGTGGTTTTCCGCTACAGCGGAACCAACCCGAACGGATCCCAGCGAGACATCGCCGGCATCTCTTCGGCCAACGGGCGCGTCGTGGGACTCATGCCTCACCCCGAGCACGCGACCGAGCCACTCACCGGCCCGAGCGACGACGGTCTCGGCATCTTCTACTCGGCATTGGACGCCATCGTCTCCGCCTGACGTGTCGGTAGCTCGGGCTAGTCTGCCGACATGACTCTGACACTTGGCATGATCACGATGGATTCCCTGGACCCCGGCCCGCTCGCGCGGTGGTGGGCCGAGCAGACCGGCGGCGAGATCGTCGAGGAGAACGAGGGTTGGTTCTACGTCGTCGCTCTCGCCGGGGCCCCGTATCGGCTTGCGTTTCAGAAGACCGACGATCCGACGCCCGGCAAGAACCGTATCCATATGGATCTGACGACGGCCGATCTGGACAGCGAACTCGCTCGGCTCGTCGAAGCGGGTGCGTCGGAAAAAGAACAGCACACCATGGGTGACTTCAGGTGGGTCACGCTGGCCGACCCGGACGGCAACGTCTTCTGTATATCGGGTATGCACTAGCCCTCATCGGTCCGCGAGTTCGACGAGTGTGTCTGCGAAGATTCCGTTCGGGGTGATCTCATCTCGATCGGACACTTGGCAGAATTCGCCGTCCCTCCAGAAGAACACATCTCGTGACAGCGGGTTCGGGGTGTTCTTGGACAACGCCTGTGCAAGACCTACCAAAAGCTCTGTCGCCTGCGTGATCTCGTCGAGATCGCGCGGGCGGTAGTAGTCGATCTCGTACGCGTTCGGAATGGCGAACAGCACGCCGAACGGTGCCTCTCCCAGATGGTTTGCGATGAGGGTGGGCATGTCGGCAATCTTCGACGCCAGGTAGATCGAGTCGCCCCGCTGCACTTCGATGGCTATGCCGTCCTTGACCATGGCTTCAGATGTGTCGAATGCCATCGCACCGGTGTTCTCGCGGCCGAATGCCCACGCAGCCTCCATGTCTCGGTTCTTCAGGTATCGATCCGACAGGGTCAAGGCGAGGTCTGGAAACGTCAGATTGAGCACTCGCCTCGGTGAATCCTGCGTGTCCACCAGCGGCCGAGAGTATTGATGCTCTTCGGTATCCCGAAGGATGCCCAAGGGCACGACGCGCTCACGGAGGCGCATGTAGAACTCGTCGTCGGGAAGGCCCAGCACGTAGTCCGGATCGCTGAGTTTCTGCGACTCGATCATGATTTTCACGTGCGCTTCGATGATGTCGTCCCAATGTCGGCGTTGCGCGTTTCGGCACCGTTCGACCAGGTTGTCCAGTCCCATGTAGCCATCGGAGCCGGACTTCAAGGTCATGGCGTCGACCTTCGTCACCTTGACGCCGTGCCGTTCGAACGCGGCGATCACCTTCCTGCGGATCAACGCGACGGTTGTTGCGTACGAGGCCTGCTCGGCCAACGACGATTCGAATTTCACTGTTCCTCCGAAGTTCAATGGACTTGGTTCTGTGCTCCTTGGTCTGTTCGACGCAGCAACTGACACAATGGTTCCCATGTCGTCCAACGCGTCTGCTGCCGGTCTGTGCAATTTCGTCGATGTGTCACCCTCGCCGTTCCATGTGTGTCGGACGGTGTCGGTGCAGCTCGAGGAGGTGGGATTCGTTCGCGTCGACGAAACCGACGCGTGGCCGACCGAGGCCGGGCGTTACTACCTCATCCGCGGCGGATCCCTCGTCGCGTGGAGCACCGAAAGCTCTGGACCGTTCCGTATCGTCGGCGGTCATACCGACAGTCCGAACTTGCGGGTCAAGCAGCATCCAGATCTCGAGTCCGCAGGCTGGCAGATGGTCGGCCTCGAACCATACGGCGGTGCATGGCTGAACTCGTGGCTCGATCGCGATCTCGGAGTTTCCGGTCGACTGAGCGTTCGTGACGGCAACGGCTTGCGTGAGGTTCTCGTCAAGGTCGACGAACCGATCCTGCGGGTACCCCAGTTGGCGATTCATCTGTCCGAGGACCGCAAAGGTGTCACCCTCGATCCGCAGCGCCACGTCAATGCTGTGTGGGGCGTGGGGAATTCGCCCCGGTCGTTCTTGGGATACGTTGCCGAACGTGAAGGAGTCGACCCGTCGGCAGTGCTGGGGTGGGAATTGATGACGCACGATCTCGCTCCGAGCGCGGTGGTCGGAGTCGAATCCGAATTGGTCAGTGCGCCGCGCCTGGACAATCAGGGGACCTGCTACGCCGGAACTCAGGCTTTGATTGCAGCAGTGCAGAATCCGACTGCGGTGACACCTGTCCTCGCGCTGTTCGATCACGAGGAAGTCGGCAGTATGTCCGACCGCGGGGCATTTTCGGACCTGTTGAACACGGTGCTCGAGCGCATCGTTCTCGGACGCGGCGGTGGGCGTGAGGAATTCCTGCGAACCATGGCCGGTTCCGTCTGCGCATCCGGGGACATGGCACACGCGACGCACCCGAATTATCCGGACCGGCACGAGCCCGCCCATCGCATCGAACTGGGCGGCGGACCGGTACTGAAGGTGAATCAGAACCTCAGGTATGCAACGGATTCGGCCGGTGCGGGCGCTTTTGCGCTGGCCTGCGATCAGGCGAACGTGCCGTTGCAGAGGTACGTCCATCGAGCCGATCTGCCCTGCGGGTCGACGATCGGGCCGATCACTGCGTCACGCACGGGATTGTCGACCGTCGATGTCGGCGCCGCTCAGTTGGCGATGCACAGCTCGCGCGAGCTGATGGGGGCGTCGGATGTCGCGGCGTACTCCGATGCACTCGGGGCTTTCCTCGCGCCGGCCGAGTAGCTAGTGGCTCGTGTTTGAAGTCGTTTTACGGGTCGCTTTCTTGAGGATTTCCTCCGGGGTTTTGGTCCAGACGAATGGTGTGGCGCGGGTGTTCCAGCCGTTGATGAACGCACGGATTTTCGATGTCAGATCGGTGACGGAGGTGAAGACGCCGCGGCCGAGTGCTTGACGTTGGATGACCCCGAACCACACTTCGACGAGATTGAGCCACGACGCTGATGTCGGAGTGAAATGGACTGCGATGCGGGGGTTCTCGGCTAGCCAGGCTTTGACTTCGGGGGTCTTGTGGGTGGCGTAATTGTCGGCGATCAGGTGCAGCTCCTGGCTGGGGTAGGCCCGTGCGACCTGTTTGAGGAACGCCAGGTATTCGGTACTGCGGTGGCGCGGTTTGCAGGAGGCGGTGACCTTGCCGGTGGCGATATCGAGTGCTGCGAACAGTGTTGTGGTGCCATGTCGTTTGTAGTCGTGGGTGTGCCTCTCGACCGAACCGGGCTGCATCGGGAGCATCGGTTGGGTGCGGTCGAGGGCCTGGATCTGGGACTTTTCGTCCAGTGACAATACGATCGCGTTCTCGGGTGGATCGAGGTACAGACCGACGACATCGTGGACCTTGGCGACGAGCTCCGGGTCGGTGGAATATTTGAACGTCTCCGCCCGCCACGGCTGCACACCGTACTCACGCCAAGCGTTGGCTACAGCGTAGAAACTTATCCCGAGATGGTCGGCTAGCAACCTCGAACTCCAATGTGTGACACCGAGTTTCTTCGGTGGCGGCATCAACGTCGCTGTCACGATCGCCGAGTGATCGAGCGTCCGCGGCCGGCCCGATCGATGCAGGTCCGACAGGCCGTCGATGCCTCGTTCGCCGTACCGTCCACGCCAGGTGATCACCGTCGGACGCGAAACGCCGCACCTGCGTGCGATCTCCGAATTCGACACCCCATCGGCGGCGAGCAACACGATCCTCGCCCGCAACGCCAACCCTGCAGGCGCGGTCGGTGCCCGCAAGATCGCTTCGAGCTTGTCCCTGTCGCCGTCGATCAACCCGAGAGGTGCGATTCGCATCCCTCATTTTCGCATCCCGACACTGTCAAACCAATTCAAACACGCGACACTAGGACCAGTTTTGCCGAGCATGGACCCCTGCTAGCTTCCGAGCAGGAGTCCACGCTCGGCAAAAAGCGTGCTAGCTCGACAACTGGGGCTCCAACCGCAGGCACGCATCGGCGGCGAGCCAGAACAGCTGCTCGCGGACGCTGCCGGCCTTGGTCCAGCCGCGGTGCTCCCAGTCGGCGGCCAAAGAATCGCCCGCGTACAGCAGCTGTGCGAACCGCACCCCGCGGTACTTCGCGACCGCACAGAACGCAGACGCCTCCATGTCGACCGTCAGGCACCCTTCCTCGACCCGCCGCGACACTCGGCTGCGGGTTTCGCGGTACAGCGCATCGGTCGTCCACGATCGGCCCGTAACGTGATCGATTCCGGCCTCGGTCAGCACCTGCTGGAGCACCGTGACCCCGTCCGGGTCGGCGTCGACGACACGTCCCGGCGCCAGGTAGTGGAACGACGTGCCCTCGTCACGAACCGCACTGTCGACGACCATGACGTGGCCCATCCCTAGCTGATCGGTCAGCGCTCCCGCACCGCCGACGGCCACGAATTCCGAGCATCCGAGCGCGATGGCCTCTTCGAGGAACAGCGCTGCAAGGGGCGCGCCGACGCCTGGATGGAACACTGCGAGCCGCTCGCCGCCGCGCTCGATCTCGTACACGGGATGTTCACCGTGCTCGGACCGCAGGATCGACAGCACTCGTGCCCGACCCTGACCGGCTATGGATTCGATCACTTCGGCAAAGAAGCACACGACGGCCTTGCTGGGGATATCGACACCCTTGACCACCATTTGAGGCGTCAGGACGCCCGGAAAGGCCAGATCGTTCTCCGTCAGTGCAATGTCCACGCAGGTATGTTCGCATGCTCACTTTGGGGCCTGTCGCCCTGCACGGATAGACTCCCACTGGCATTTCGCTCCAGGAAGGGACCCCACTCCTCGTGTCCGCTAGCTCAGCAAAGACCGACACCGTTTCGATCGCTACTGCTACGCCCGATGTGGCGCAGCCGTACCGAGAACTCGGGCTCAAGGACGACGAGTACGCCCGTATCAGGGAGATCCTCGGTCGCCGCCCCACGGATGCCGAGCTTGCGATGTACTCGGTCATGTGGAGCGAGCACTGCTCGTACAAGTCCTCGAAGGTCCATCTGAAGTACTTCGGTGAAACCACCACCGACGAGATGCGCACCTCGATGCTCGCGGGTATCGGTGAAAACGCGGGCGTCGTCGACGTCGGTGACGGGTGGGCCGTCACGTTCAAGGTCGAGAGCCACAACCACCCGTCGTACGTCGAGCCCTACCAGGGCGCCGCGACCGGTGTCGGCGGCATCGTTCGCGACATCATGGCCATGGGTGCGCGTCCGATCGCCGTGATGGACCAGCTGCGTTTCGGTGCTGCAGATGCGCCCGACACCCGGCGTGTCCTCGAAGGCATCGTGCGGGGAGTCGGCGGGTACGGAAACTCCCTCGGCCTCCCCAACGTCGGCGGCGAGACGGTGTTCGACGCCTCGTACGCCGGCAACCCGCTGCTCAATGCGCTGTGTGCAGGCGTCATGCGCGTCGAGGACATGCACCTTGCGTTCGCGTCGGGCGTGGGAAACAAGATCATTCTGTTCGGCGCCCGCACGGGTCTTGACGGAATCGGCGGCGTGTCCGTCCTGGCCTCGGAGACTTTCGACGGTGACGAGACCGGAGGGGGCAGGAAGAAGCTTCCGGCGGTGCAGGTGGGGGACCCCTTTACCGAGAAGGTGCTCATCGAGGCCTGCCTCGAACTATATGCCAACAAGCTCGTCGTCGGGATCCAGGATCTGGGTGGCGCAGGCCTGTCCTGTGCCACGTCCGAACTCGCGTCCGCCGGTAGTGGTGGCATGCACATCGCGCTCGAGCAGGTGCCGATGCGCGCAACCGGTATGACGCCCGCCGAGGTGCTGTCGAGCGAATCCCAGGAGCGCATGTGTGCTGTGGTGACGCCCGACAACGTCGAGAAGTTCATGGCCGTCTGCGCGAAGTGGGATGTACTCGCGACGGTCATCGGCGAGGTCACCGGCGGCGACAACCTCGAGATCACCTGGCACGGCGAGACAGTCGTCGACGTCCCGCCGAAGACGGTGGCGCACGACGGCCCGGTCTACTCGCGCCCCGTGCAGCGTCCGGCGACTCAGGACGCGCTCGTCGCGAACACCACGGCGTCGTTGAAGCGTCCCGAGACCGCTGACGAGCTGAAGGCGACGCTTCTGAAGATGATCGGCTCGCCGCAGCTGTGCAGCCGCAAGTTCATCACCGAACAGTACGACCGCTATGTCCGCGGGAATACTGTTCTTGCCGAGAACGCTGATGCCGGAGTGATTCGGATCGACGAGAAGACTGGCCGCGGAATCGCGCTCGCCACAGATGCATCCGGTCGCTACACCGCGCTCGATCCGTACCAGGGCGCCCAGCTCGCGTTGGCCGAGGCGTTCCGCAACGTCTCCGTCACCGGTGCGACGCCGAAAGCCGTCACCAACTGCCTCAACTTCGGATCGCCCGAGGACCCGGGCGTCATGTGGCAGTTCCAGCAGGCAGTACGCGGTCTCGCCGACGGCTGCGTCACGCTCGGCATCCCGGTCACCGGCGGAAACGTCAGCTTCTACAACCAGACCGGTTCCGAGCCCATCCTGCCGACGCCTGTGGTCGGCGTTCTCGGAGTCATCGACGACGTGCATCGCCGCATTCCGACGGGCCTTGGTCTGGAACCGGGCGAAACGTTGATTCTGCTCGGTGACACCCACGACGAGTTCGACGGATCCATCTGGGCGCAGGTGGAGCACGATCACCTCGGGGGAGTTCCGCCCAGAGTCGACCTGGCTCGGGAGCAGCTGCTCTCCGATATTCTGTTGGCAGGATCACGCGACGGCCTCGTCAGCGCCGCACACGACCTGTCCGAAGGTGGCTTGGCGCAAGCCGTCGTCGAGGCCGCGTTGGCCGGCGAAACCGGTTGCCGCATCCTGCTTCCCGAAGGTGCGGACCCGTTCGTCACGCTCTTCTCGGAGTCTTCCGGTCGCGTTCTCGTGGCTGTCCCGCGCACCGAGGAAACTCGCTTCACCGGCATGTGCACCGCCCGTGGTCTGCCGTGGACGCGTATCGGCGTCGTCGACGAAGGCTCGGACGAGATCGAGGTACAGGGTCAGTTCGCGGTCAAGATGACCGAACTCCGTGACACCTTCGAGAGCACACTTCCCAGACTATTCGGGTAGGTCTGTGTCCACGGGAGAGGCTTCGGAGACCCCGGAGGCATCGGAAGCTCCGAAGGCCCGGCGGGCAGGCACCGAGACGGTCGAGCACGAACACACGCACCACCGTCATGCTCTCGATTTCGCCGTACCCTCTCCCGGCAAGCATCCCTTCGTCATGTGGCTGTGGGGGCTGCTCCAGCTCGACTTCACCGGTATCGCGTTCGGCGCCCTGTTCTTCTGTTGGTCTCTGACACCGTCGTTGCTGCCGCGAGATTGGCTGTTTCAGGGGCTGATCGGCGGTATCAATGCCGCGATCGGGTACGGCTTCGGCGTCGCAGTGGGGTGGGCGGTGCGACGATGGTTCCTGGCGAGCAAGTCGTGGTGGCCGCTGCCGCGGAGGGTCGAACTGCGGATCAAGTACGCCATTCCTCCGATTGCGGCGCTGGCAGCTCTGTACATGCTCTTCCTGTCCGCGGGCTGGCAACGAGAGCTCGCGGAGCTGATGGACGCCGAAGGCACCACCACTACTGGATACTTCCGCACCGGCGCTCTCAGTATTGCTGTTGGGGCACTGTCGATCTCGGCGACGCGTGTGCTGCGAGATCTGGTTCGTTTCGTGGCCCGTCAGATCAACCGGGTCGTCAAGATGCCTCGCGAGGTCGCCAACGTCATCGGCGTCGTGCTGGTTCTTGTGCTCGTCATCGCGCTCGTTCAGGGCGTACTGCTGCGCGCTGTCTCCGACGTCACCAACTCGGCTTTCAGCCTGCAGAACAACGAAACTCGTGAGGGCGTAGAACAACCGGCCAGGTCCGAACGTTCGGGTAGTCCAGAATCTTCGGCGCCGTGGGACACACTCGGTTTCGAGGGACGCAACTTCGTCGCCAGCGGTCTCAGTGCCGAGGAAATTTCCGACGGGCTCGGCAGACCTGCGCTCGAGCCGATTCGTGTTTACTCCGGTCTGGAGACCGCTGGGACGCAGGATGAGCGACTCGACATCGTCGTGCGAGAACTCGAACGAACCGGCGCCTTCCAACGACAAGCCCTGGTCGTAGTTCCCACGACCGGTACCGGGTGGGTCAACCCGACCGCGATCGAGGCCGAAGAGCTGATGTTCGGCGGAGACGTCGCCACCGTCGCCGCGCAGTACTCGTACTTGCCGAGCTGGATATCTTTCCTCGCGGAGCGCGAAAAAGCAGCAGAAGCCGGAAAGGCGCTCATCGACAAGGTTCGCGCGCGCTGGCTGCAGGAACCGGAGGAGACGCGTCCGCGCCTGTACGTGTACGGCGAAAGCCTCGGCACTCAGTCCGGTGAGGGCGCGTTCGACGGTCTGGCCGAGATCCGCGACAGCGTCGACGGTGTCCTGTGGGTCGGCCCACCGAACGCGAACCGACTGTGGGGGCAGTTCGTCACCCGCCGCGACCCTGGTAGCCCCGAGGTGCGGCCCGTCTACGCCGATGGGCTCGTCGTCCGATTCGCCGACAACTCGTCGGGCATCCCGCCCGAGGGCGAGCCGTGGCTCAGTCCGCGAGTCCTGTACGTGCAACACGCGTCGGATCCTGTGGTCTGGTGGTCGCCCGATCTGCTGTTCTCCCGTCCCGACTGGCTGTCCGAAGCCCCGGGGCCGGATCGACTGCCGGACATGCGCTGGTTCCCGATCGTCACGTTCTGGCAGGTCGCCGCAGACCTCACGAACGCCGCGGGAGTCCCCGACGGGCACGGCCACAATTACGGAACGCTCGTGCTCGACGGATGGGTCGCGATCGCCGCACCGGAAGGTTGGACGGACGAGGACACCGAGAAGGTTCGCGCCGTCATGGACGAGTACGCGGGCCGGGACGGCCCGGAGAAGTGAAAGCCCTCGTGCTCGGTGCAGTGACGACGGCGTGGAGCGGTGCTGTCGTCCCTCATCTGGCGCTTTCCGACCGCAGTCGCGCAGTCGTGAACGCAGCTTTCGGGGTATCGCTCGTCGCTGTCACCCGAGCACCTCTCGGCCTGAAAAACTGGAGAAGCGGTCTGGCGTGGGGTCTCGGCGCCGCGGCGGTGCCCGTCGTGGGATCGGCGGTGGTCGCGTCCGTCCCGGCGCTGGCTCAGCGGGTTCGACCGTCGGACGACGACCTGGCCGAGTGGGTGCTGCTGCGGATACCCGTCGGAACGGTAGTGGCAGAGGAGTTGGTGTTCCGCAGCGTCTTCGATGCGGTGGCACCCACGTTGTCGCCGATCTTCTTCGGGCTGTGGCACATTCACCCGGCTCGTGCGGCCGGAGATTCGGTGCTCGGGACGGTCGTCGGCACTGCCCTGGCGGGAGGGGTGTTCTCGTGCCTGCGTCGGCGAAGCGGCAGTGTGCTGGCGCCCGCTCTGCTGCACTACGCGGTGAATGCGTCGGGTGCAGTGTTGGCTGCGCGACGCACCGGCCCTGCAGCCCTGGTCCTAGGCTGATCCGCATGGCTCCGAGCAAGACCGTGACCCCTGAACAAGTCCGAGCGGCCGTGCTCGCCGTCTCGGAGTGGGTGCGCGACGGTTCGCGCGACGCCCCGCCCCGCGCCGCCCTGGCCGATGCTGTCCGCACCACCGCCCGCACACTCGCTCAGAGTGCGCCCGGTTCAAGCGTGGAGGTGCGCGTACCGCCGTTCGTGGCAGTCCAGTGCATTCCAGGACCGCGACATACCCGTGGGACGCCGCCGAACGTCGTCGAGACCGATCCGCGCACCTGGCTCGAGGTCGCCACAGGAGTTCGAGAGTTCGACGACGCACTGAAAGACGGGTCGATCACCGCGTCGGGAAGCCGCGCGAGCGAAGTGGGGCATTGGCTGCCGATCCTTCGCGCCTGAGCGACACATGGACGGCAGATGGCCGACTCGGGAATGGAAGAACGCCCACGATGCGTTGCTACGCCCTGACGGCCAGTAGACTAGGCCGTGCCCCCCGCCCCGGCCCCCTTAGGGAGCAGTGCTGTGACCTCTGCCGATCTGTCGGTAACAAGTCCAAATCTTCTGCTAGGCAAACCCGTAGACGAACCCGAGAACGAGCCGCGCGAAGAGTGCGGTGTCTTCGGAGTCTGGGCACCGGGGGAGGATGTGGCAAAGCTCTCGTATTACGGGCTTTATGCGCTGCAGCACAGGGGCCAGGAAGCCGCGGGTATCGCGGTGTCCGACGGCTCGCAGGTATTGGTCTTCAAGGATCTCGGCCTGGTCAGTCAGGTGTTCGACGAGCAGACTCTCGGCGCGATGCCGGGTCATGTCGCCATCGGACACTGCCGCTATTCCACCAGCGGCTCGGTGACCTGGGAGAACGCACAGCCCATATTCCGTACCACCAAAGCGGGGACGGGTATCGCGCTCGGGCACAACGGCAATCTGGTCAACTTCGCCGAACTCGCGACGCGTGCCCGCGAGCAGGGACTCATCAGTGACCGTCTGCAGGGCAATGGCACGTCGGATTCCGATGTCGTGGCAGCTCTTCTGGCGCACAAGGCAGCCGACTGCACCATCGAGCAGGCCGCGATGGAATTGCTGCCGACGCTGAAGGGCGCGTTCTGCCTGACCTTCATGGACGAGCACACCCTGTATGCCGCGCGTGATCCGCACGGGGTTCGCCCGCTGTGCCTCGGGCGTCTCGATCGCGGTTGGGTGGTCGCCAGCGAGACTGCCGCGCTCGACATCGTCGGCGCTGCGTTCGTCCGCGACATCGAACCGGGAGAGTTGCTCGCGATCGACGCGGACGGAGTTCGCTCCTCACGGTTCTCTGCGCCCGAGCCGAAGGGGTGCGTGTTCGAGTACGTCTACCTCGCGCGTCCGGACAGTGTCATCGGCGGACGGTCGGTGCACTCCACTCGTGTCGAGATCGGCCGCCGGCTCGCTAAAGAGCACCCCGCCGAGGGCGATCTCGTCATTCCTGTGCCGGAGTCCGGTACTCCCGCAGCCGTGGGATTCGCGCAGGGCTCGGGGATTCCCTACGGCCAGGGTTTGATGAAGAACGCCTACGTCGGACGCACCTTCATTCAGCCGTCGCAGACCATTCGTCAGCTCGGTATCAGGCTCAAGCTCAATCCTCTCAAAGAGGTCATTCGCGGCAAAAGACTCGTGGTAGTGGATGATTCGATCGTCCGCGGAAACACCCAGCGCGCGCTCATTCGCATGTTGCGTGAAGCCGGTGCGCTGGAGATCCACGTCCGCATCGCGTCTCCTCCGGTCCGGTGGCCGTGCTTCTACGGCATCGACTTCGCTTCTCCGGCAGAGTTGATCGCCAACGGTGTCGACTCCGAGGACGGCATCCTCGAAGGAGTCCGGCAAGCGATCGGTGCCGATTCTCTGGGGTACATCTCGACCGAGGGCATGATCGCAGCCTCGGAGCAGCCCGAATCGAGGCTGTGCACAGCCTGTTTCACCGGCAAGTACCCCATCGAACTGCCCGCGGACAATGCGCTGGGTAAGCACGTTCTCGAAGGGATGCTTGCCTCCGCGGCCGGTCAGCCCTCGGAGTCCTCCAACGCCAACGCGAGTGCACTCAGTCGACCGTAGGAGTACCGAGCCGCTCCGCGCTAGTGGCACGGTTAAGTGTGTCCTGGCGCACTCAACCGTGCCACTGGCGACGGAGTCGCCGCACCGCATCCCGGCTCCGGTACCGTTAGAGCGCAATTGCGTGCAGACAACGCGCAACACGAATACGAGTACAAGGGCTGGAGCCGCATGACCGAGGAAACCCGACCACCCCGCGCAACCTCCTCGGGTGGTGCTTCCTACGCCGCGGCAGGTGTCGACATCGCCGCAGGTGATCGGGCAGTCGAGCTGTTCGCGCCGCTCGCGAAGAAGGCATCGCGACCCGAGGTCATGGGCGGCCTCGGCGGATTCGCCGGACTCTTCGCGCTCAAGGGCGACTACCGCGAGCCGATCCTGGCCGCATCGACCGACGGCGTCGGCACCAAGGTCGCCGTCGCGCAGGCCCTAGGCAAGCACGACACCCTCGGCCTCGACCTCGTCGCTATGGTCGTCGACGATCTGGTCGTCTGCGGAGCGGAGCCGCTGTTCCTGCAGGACTACATCGCTGTCGGCCGGGTCGTCCCGGAGATGGTCGCCGAGCTCGTCAAGGGCATCGCCGAGGGCTGCATCATCGCCGGATGTGCGCTGCTGGGCGGGGAGACCGCTGAGCATCCCGGACTGATGGCCGACGGTGACTACGACCTCTCGGCCACCGGAGTCGGTGTCGTGGAGGCGGACGCAGTGCTCGGACCCGATCGCGTGCGCCCCGGCGATGTCGTCATCGCAATGGGCTCCTCGGGCCTGCACTCCAACGGTTACTCGCTTGCCCGCAAGGTCCTGCTCGAGATCAACCACATGGACCTGGGAAGTCACGTCGAGGAGTTCGGTCGCACCCTGGGCGAGGAACTGCTCGAGCCGACGAAGATCTACGCCAAGGACTGCCTTGCGCTTGCCGCGGAAACCGACGTGCGGACGTTCTGCCACGTCACCGGCGGTGGACTTGCGAACAACCTCGGACGGGTCATGCCTGCGGGACTGGTCGCCGAACTCGATCGCACCACGTGGAGTCCAGCACCGGTGTTCTCGCTCATCGCACAGCGCGGACGAGTCGAGCGCGCCGAGATGGAGCAGACGTTCAACATGGGCGTCGGAATGGTCGCCATCGTCGCGCCCGAGGACGTCGATCGCGCACTTGCTGTGTTGACCGCTCGTCACATCGACTGCTGGACCCTCGGATCGGTCAAGAAGTCGACGGACAAGACAGCCACGACCGAACGTGCGCTGCTCGTGGGCAACCACCCGCGTTTCTGAATCAACAGCGCACGAATGAGGGGGAGCCGCACTGCGGCTCCCCCTCATTCGTGTCTATCGCTTTTCTCAGCGTCGCCAGTCCTCGTATTCATCTTCTTCGACGCGGGAATAGCCGTCCGCGTCAGAAGAAGAGATGCCGCCCGAGGTGATACCGCCACGGTGGGAGTTGGACGAACCACCGGAGAGCTCTCTTTGCAGACTCTCCAAGTCCGTTGTCGGCGAGCTGTACTTGAGCTCACGAGCGACCTTTGTCTGCTTTGCCTTAGCCCTGCCTCGGCCCATGGCGTTGCCCCCTCGCGGACTTGCGGGGCGGCCTGGGGAAATTTGGGCGCCCCGTTAGATTTGGTATTTCTTCCTGGCACACACTCTAGCGCGCGAATCGCTTAGATGCTCATACGGAGTCCGTGTCCGAGCTGTTCGGTTGCTCTCAGTACCCTTTACCAGCGCAAATACCCGTCGCTAAGGTAACGATTTCGACTCACACCGGTTTTTTCAGCGCAGCCCGCGCGTCGCGGGCGACTTTGACCGGTAGTTTCGGGTCTTCGAGAAGCCGAGTCAACCCCGACTTGTTGGTGCCCCGAAAGAGGTCCCGGACGGTGACTCCGTGCGCCGGGACATGCTCGACGAGGATCGTTGCGCCGCGCTCGACAGTGCCCGGCTCCACCACCCGCAGGTAGGCGCCGACATCCCCTCGCTCAGTGAACCGCTTGACCCAACCGGACTCACCGACCCAGCGCGCGAACGTCCCGCACGGCGTGCGCGCGATCGTCACTTCCAACGCAAGGTCGCCGACGCGCCAGAGCGAGCCGACGACGGCGTCGGTCACCGGGACACCGGACGTCCTCAGATTCTCGCCGAACCAGCCCGATGGAATGTCGCGTCCCAATTCCGACGCCCACTGCTGGGCCTCGGCTTCGTCGTAGGCGTACACGGCCTGGTCGACGCCACCGTGGAACTTGGTGTCGCTGCTGTGATCGCCGGCAAGACCGAGTTCGTGGACGTCGACGGGGCCGTCCACGGGCCTCTTGTCGATGGCACTGCTCACAACCCCACGTCGGCCCAGCGGAACATCGGCGTGCACGACGCACACGGCTTCGACCCGTCCTGTCACCGGCCGCGCAACCGGTCGACGGCGGCCCGACCCGCCTGAACGTCGTCGTAGCTCGGAATCGAGTCCGGGTCGATCGACGCGGCACACGGTCCGGCGACGAGTTCGGTGTCCGTCGGGATGGTGCGTTTGATCAGGGCAAGCGCAACGGGCCCCAGCTCGAAATGATCGATGACGGTGCCGAGTCGACCTACCGTGCGTCCTCCCGCGGTCACCGGGTCGCCGGTGACCGGTCGGCCGTCGGCGGATCCATCGAGGTGCAGCAGGACGAGGTGCCGAGGTGGCCTACCGAGGTTGTGCACCCGCGACACGGTTTCCTGGCCGCGGTAGCACCCCTTCTCGAGGTGCACCGCTCCGAGTTCGGCGACGCCCCCGATCCAACGGACCTCGTGCGGGATGGTCTTCTCGTCGGTGTCGACACCGACGCGAGGACGAATCGATTCCACGCGGAGGGCGTCGTACGTCCAGGTTCCGGCAGGTGTGGCGCCGGCGTCGCGCAGCCGGGTGAACCACTCGGTCAGCGCGGCGCGGGGGACCAGCAGGTCGAATGCCGTCGGGCCCGGCCACGGCATCCGCCGGACGAAGCCGCCGCCCTCGAGCGCACTGGCGTCGTAGAACTCGGTCGGTACGGTGACGCCGACCGACTCGAGGATCCGGGCCGACTCGGCTCCCAACAGGCTCACGACGGCGAGCTCACTGCCCTCACGAGGTTCGGCTTTGGACCAGAACACCATCTTCTTCAGAAACGACAGAAGATCGAGGCCCGACGTGGGTTCGGTGTCGATCCACGTCACACCGCCCAGGTCGGTCTGAACGAAGTGGTGCTCGATACGTCCATTGACGTCCAAGGACAGATTCTCTGCGGACCGCCCGTCGGGAAGGTCGGAGACGAGCTGGCTGGAGATCGTGTTGAGCCACGTCAGTCGTTCCGCACCGCTGATCGCGATGACGAAGCGGTGCGAGCGGTCGATGACTGCCGCTCCCGATGTCGCGTCGCGTTGCTCACCGAACGGGTTGCCGTAATGCCAGGCCACAGCGCTGTCGGCGGTGTCCTCCGGTGACGGCACAGCGCCGGGGAGAGTGAGAAGCGGGCTAGGACTGATGACGGCGGAATCGGACACGGCTTCCATAGTAGGAGCATCGATGGAAGTCCCGGGTTGTCGGCGGCACATGGCCGACGAATTACGTGCGCGCAACACGTCCGATACCGTCTCGCGATTCGTCGGATCTAGTTTCGTGGACGTGAAAATCATGGGTCACCCGGCAGCACAAATCGGTCTCGCTGCCGTCGGAGGAATCGTATTCGGTCTCGTGGTCGGCGACTGGGCCGCAAACCTGAAATTCGTCGGTGATCTGTTCATCCGGTTGATCCAGATGTCGATAGTGCCGCTGGTGATGGCGTCGGTGATCGTGGCGACCGGATCCATGTCCGGCACCGGCACCGGCAAGATCGCGCTACGAACCTTCAAGTGGATGATCGGATTCTCCGTCGTTGCAGCCGTACTGGCGTGGTTGCTCAGCAGCCTCATCCAGCCCGGTGCAGGCATGGTCTTCAGCCAGTCCCTCGATCCCAGTCTCGAGGAATCCGCAGGCGAGGCGTTGGGCTGGCAGGACACGCTGCTGAACTTCGTCTCGACCAATATCTTCAGCGCGATGTCGACGGCGACGATGGTGCCGATCATCGTCTTTTCACTCCTCTTCGGCATTGCACTGCGCAGTCATATCAACAAGACCGGCGACACCGGGGTACTCACGTTCGTCGATCAGATCCAGCAAATCGTGCTGACGATGATCCGTCTGGTGATGTTCATTGCGCCGGTCGGTGTGTTCTGCCTGCTCGCTGCTCTTGCCGGTGATGTCGGTGTCTCCGTCGTCTCTACTGCACTGAGCTACCTGGGGACCACCCTCCTCGGCGTCCTCATCCTCTTCGTTCTGTTCGTGGTGGTCGTGACGATCCGAACCCGGCTGGATCCCAGGAAATTGCCGGGCAAGCTCACCGAGCAGACAGCGATCGCGGTGACGACCACCAGTTCGGCAGTGACATTCCCGACGGTTCTCAAGAACACCGTGGAGAAGGTAGGCGTCAGTCAGAAGGTCGCGAACTTCACGCTGTCGATCGGATTGACGATGGGCTCCTACGGAGCGGTCCTCAATTACATGATCGTCGTCATGTTCCTCGCACAGGCCGGCGACATCAGTTTGAGTTTCGGCCAGATCGCCCTCGGAATGGGTCTGGCGATTCTGCTGAACATGGGCACCATCACCGTGCCCGGCGGGTTCCCTGTCGTCGCGATGTTCCTCGCGACGTCGTTGGATCTGCCGTTCGAGGCGGTCGGCCTGCTCATCGCCGTCGACTGGTTTGCCGGGATCTTCCGTACCTTCCTCAACGTCAACGGCGATACGTTCGTCGCAATGCTGGTAGCCAATGCAGACGACGAGATCGACCGTGACGTGTACAACGGCACCAAGACGGTCGTGGCAGAGGAGATCGATCTCGACGAGTACCGCGACGTCATGGCCCAAGCGGATCGGGCCGACTGACCCCACTGCTCTAGGGTGGCGGCATGTCCGAACGCGTAGTAGTCACCCTCGACGGGCAGGTTCACGACGCAGACATGCCTCTTCTGTACGCAGACGATCTGGCGGCGGTGCGTGGCGACGGCATCTTCGAGACGATTCTGGTACGCGGTGGTGCGCCGTGCACCGTCGAACTCCACGTGGAACGACTGCTGGCGTCGGCGCGTGCCTTGGATCTTCCGGCGCCCGATCCGGACGAGTGGCGTCTGGTGATCGGACTCGCCGTCGACGAATGGACTCGGACGTCCGAGGACGAAGGGGTCCTGCGTCTAGTTCTGAGTCGCGGGCGTGAATGCGGCGGCGAACCTACCGGCTACGCGACGGTGGGCCCGCTGCACGAGCGTGTAGCCAAGGCGCGGGCCGATGGTGTGGCGGTCATCACCCTCGAACGCGGGTATTCGGTGGATTTCGCAGCCCAGGCACCATGGCAGCTGCTCGGTGCGAAGACGTTGTCGTACGCAACGAACATGGCGGCACTGCGCCACGCGGCGCGCCGTGGCGCCGACGACGTGATCTTCACGAGCAGTGAGGGGCGAGTCCTGGAAGGACCGCGGTCGACGGTGGTGATCGCCCGGGGTAAGACACTCATCACACCACCCCCTGATCACGGCATTCTCGCGGGCACGACAGTCGAGGCCCTGTTCCGCGTTGCCGCCGACAAGGGATACACGTGCGAGCGGGCCGATGTGTTCCCTGCCGATCTCATTGCGGCAGATGGCGTTTGGTTGATCTCGAGTATCACGCTTGCGGCCCGGGTGGTCTCGCTCAACGGCGTCGCCCTTGGTACGCCTGCCATCGCCGACGAGTTCCGCTCGATGGTCGATCTGGCGGTCGAGACGATCGGCGACGAGGCAAGCGCCGGTTGAACTACTACTACACGTAGTAGTAGTCTCGGACTTGCTGCGGCAAGCCCTTGTGCAGCGGTAACGCATCGTTACCTTCCCGCGGGGCCGAAGAGTTCGGAGTATCCATGGACGCCTTGGACGTCTCGAGGTGGCAGTTCGGCATCACCACCGTCTACCACTTCATCCTCGTTCCGCTGACGATCGGGCTCGCGCCGATCATCGCCGCCATGCAGACGATGTGGGTCATCACCAAGAAGGACTCCTGGTACCGGCTCACCAAGTTCTTCGGCAAGCTCTTCCTGATCAACTTCGCCCTCGGTGTGGCCACCGGAATAGTGCAGGAATTCCAGTTCGGCATGAACTGGAGCGAATACTCCCGTTTCGTCGGCGACGTCTTCGGCGCACCGCTCGCGCTCGAGGGGCTCGTCGCATTCTTCCTCGAGTCGACTTTCCTCGGGCTGTGGATCTTCGGCTGGGATCGGCTTCCGAAACTCGTTCACTTGGCGACGATCTGGCTTGTCGCGATCGGAGTCAACGCCTCCGCGTACTTCATCATTGCCGCGAACTCGTGGATGCAGCATCCCGTCGGCGCCCGGTACAACCCCGAGACCGGTCGCGCGGAACTGACGAGCATCTGGGAGTTGATGACCAACAGCACTGCATTGGCGGCATTCCCGCATGCCGTCGCAGGCGCATTCCTGACCGCGGCCACGTTCGTCGCCGGCATCTCGGGGTGGTGGATGGTGCGAGAGGCTCGTAAGGGCAAGCAGACGGACTCGCGCAGTATGTTCCGACCGGCTGCACGTCTGTCGTTCGTGGTGATGATCGTCGCAGGCGGAGCGCTCGCGCTCACCGGTGACATCCAGGGCAAGCTGATGTTCGAGCAGCAGCCTATGAAGATGGCATCGGCAGAATCGTTGTGCGACACCGAAACCGGAGCGTCGTTCTCCCTGCTGACCGTCGGCACGCACAACAACTGCGAGTCCGTGACCCACTTGATCTCGATTCCAGGCCTGACATCGTTCCTCGCCGAGAACGACTTCGACGCGACAGTGCAGGGCGTCAACCAACTGCAGGAGCAGTACGAGCAGCAATTCGGACCGGGCAACTACAAGCCGAACTTGTTTGTCACCTACTGGGCGTTCCGCATGATGATCGGCCTCGCAGCCGGATCGGCTCTGCTTGCCTTCGCCGGGCTGTGGGTGACGCGGGGTGGCAGAGTCCCTGACCAGCGATGGTTCTCGTGGCTCAGTCTCGCCGCCATCCCGACGCCTTTCCTGGCCAACAGTGCAGGCTGGATCTTCACCGAGATGGGCCGCCAACCCTGGGTCGTAGCGCCCAATCTCAATGGAATCGATCAGATCAGACTCACCGTCGACCAAGGGGTGTCCGATCATCCCGTGACGTTGGTTGTCGCCTCGCTCGTCACGTTCACCCTGATCTACGCGGCCCTCGGAGGCGTCTGGTTCTTTCTCCTTCGCCGATACGTGATCGAGGGGCCGCTCGAACACGACGCGCACCCGCACACGGAGGATGAGTCGGACGACGATGAGACCACGCAACTTTCGTTCGCGTACTGAGGAAGAAGACCATGGGACTCGAAGAATTCTGGTTCGTCGCTATAGCCGTTCTGTTCACCGGATACTTCGTTCTCGAAGGATTCGATTTCGGCGTCGGGATGCTGATGCCGGTGTTCGGCCGACACGCTGACCCGGAGATGGGTGAAAAGCGTCGTCGCGCGGTGCTGAACACCATCGGCCCGGTGTGGGACGGGAACGAGGTGTGGCTCATCACCGCAGGTGGAGCGCTGTTCGCCGCGTTTCCCGAGTGGTACGCGACGCTCTTCTCGGGCTTCTACATTCCGCTGCTGCTCATCCTCGTGGCACTGATCCTGCGGATCTGCGCCATCGAATACCGCGGAAAGATCGACAACCCGGTGTGGCGGCGACGCTGTGACCTCGGAATCGGTATCGGATCCTGGGTCCCGGCGGTGTTGTGGGGAGTTGCTTTCGCCAATATCGTCAGTGGGGTGGCGATCGACGAGAACAAGAAGGTCACAGCCGGTTTCTTCGACCTGCTCGGACCGTACGCGCTGCTCGGTGGTGCGACGATGGCGCTCGTGTTCGCGCTGCACGGAGCAGTGTTCATCGCGCTCAAAACGTCCGGCGACGTCCACGAAGATGCCGTGAAAATGGCTGTGCGGCTCTCGATTCCAGCGGTTGTGGTGGGTGGCGCATTCGCAGTGTGGACGCAGCTCGCCTACGGCACATCGTGGACGTGGATCATGGTCGCGCTCGCTGCAGTGTCGCTGATCGCCGTCGTGGCTCTCACCGCGCGCGTCCGTGAGGGGTGGGCGTTCGTGTTCACGACGATCGCGATCGTCTCCGTCGTCGTGCTGCTGTTCGGCTCGCTGTTTCCCGATGTCATGCCCTCGACGACCGACGTCGCCTACAGCCTCACCATCGAGAATGCGTCGTCGAGCCCGTACACGTTGAAGGTGATGACGTGGGCCGCCGCGTTCATGACACCGGTCGTCGTCGGGTACCAGGCGTGGACGTACTGGGTGTTCCGCAAGCGCATCTCGACCACACATATTCCGGATTCGATCGGATTGTCGCTCGGCCGCTCCAAGTGACCACCACCGAGCGCACGTCACGCGGACCGGTCGACCCACGGCTGTGGCGCTACTCGCGGTCGGCTCGCCGTTATCTGGTGCTGATCGTCGTCCTTGCGCTGATCGATACCGCGGCGATCATCGTCACCGCGGTGTCGCTGGGCACAGTGCTGGCAGGGGTCATAACCTCGGACGCGCGTTCGCTCTCGGACTGGTTGGTGCACCTGTGGATTCTGTTCGGGGCCATCGCAGTTCGTACCGTCGCGGCGTGGGCACAGTCGCGATACGGCCACCGCGCTGCGTCGAGGGTCGTCGAGGAACTCGAGAACGAGGTCCTCGCGGTGGCGTCGAAGATGGATCCGAGGGACCTCGATGCCGAGCGGGAGTCCATTGCCACCGTCGTCACCCGTGCTCTCACCGGCCTGGAGCCGTATCTGACCGGCTATGTTCCCTCACTGGTCCTGGCGGCAACGCTCACACCTCTGACGCTCGTGGTGATCGTGACGCAGGATCTGACGTCGGCGTTGATCATCTTCTTCACGTTGCCGCTCATTCCGATCTTCATGATCCTGATCGGCTTGTTGACCAAAGGACGAGCCGAGAAAACACTGGAGTCGATGACTCGGCTGTCGGCGCAGCTGCTGGATTTGCTTGCCGGATTGCCGACGCTTCGCGCTCTGGGGCGTGAGAGGGGCCCGGCGGCTCGCGTGCGTGCGCTCGGAGATGCACATCGGCGCGCGACGATGAGAGCGCTGAAGATTGCGTTCTTGTCCTCGATGGTGCTGGAACTACTTGCAACACTGTGTGTTGCGCTCGTCGCTGTGAGTATCGGTTTGCGGTTGGTGTTCGGCGACATGGCGCTCGAAGCAGGAATCATCGCGCTCGTGCTGGCGCCAGAGGTGTACGTCCCGCTGCGGCGCGTCGGCGCTCAGTTCCATGCCGCCGAGGATGGTGTTGCGGCAGCCGACCAGGCGTTCGGGATCCTGGATCGTCCACGTCATGTGGCACGCGGAACGGACATCGTCGACGCGAGGGGCGCAGTGATCACACTGAGGTCGATCTCGGCAGACGCGCGCAACGGGAGTGCTCCGTATCGCCTCGACGCGGCCTTCGCTCCCGGTTCCGTGTCCGTGCTGGCGGGGCCGAACGGGGCAGGAAAGACGACTGCGCTGAACGTGCTGCTGGGTCTGACGACTGCGAGCGAGGGGACTGTCACGATCGGCGGCACCGAGCTGGCAGATGTGGACTTGGCGTCGTGGTGGTCGCAGGTCGCCTGGTTGCCCCAACGTCCATTGTTGTTGCCGGGAACCCTCGAGGACAATCTCGCGCTCACCGGCATCCAGCCCGACGCTCGAATTCTCGAAAAAGTCTGCACAGCAACTGGATTCGACGATGTTCTGGCCGAACTTCCGCTCGGCTGGCAGACGACGGTCGGATCTGGAGGAGTAGGACTGTCCCTCGGTCAGCTCCAGCGTCTCGCGTTGGTGCGTGTCCTCGGCTCGCCCGCCCCTGTGGTGTTGCTCGACGAGCCGACCGCCCATCTCGACGACGCTGCCGAAGCGCGTGTGCTCGGCGCGATCCGGGAACTCGCCTCTCAGGGCCGCACGGTGATCATGGTGGGACATCGACCTGCAGTGCTCGCGTCCGCAGACAAGGTCGTGGAAGTGAGCGCTCGTCATGTTCACTGACTTGCGTCGCGCGCTCGGATTGTTCGAGCTTCGACCTGGCCGAGTTGCCATTGCTACCCTCGCCGGTGTCGCCACACTCGGTAGCGCGCTGACGCTGGCTGCCGTATCGGCGTGGTTGATCACGCGAGCATGGCAGATGCCCCCGGTCCTCGACCTCACGGTCGCGGTCGTTGCAGTGCGTGCTCTCGGAATTTCTCGTGGAGTCTTCCGCTATCTGGAGCGGCTCGCAACGCACGACACCGCCTTGCGCGGAATGACGTCCGCACGAACTCGCCTGTACGAACGACTCGCCGACGGACCCCCGGCCGCCACACTGACACTCCGCCGAGGCGATCTGATGGCCAGGGCAGGCGCCGATATCGATGCGCTGGGCGACGTGGTTGTGCGCGCGATCGTGCCGATCTGCGTGTCGGTGATCATGATGGTTGCTGCGGTGGCATTGGTGGCATTCGTCTCGCCCGCAGCTGCGTCGATTCTGTTCCTGGCTCTGCTGCTGGCCGGTGTACTTGCCCCTGTTCTCGCGGGACGGGCAGCGCGCATGGCCGAGACCGAGGGCGCCACGGCCCGCACCGAGTTCACCGAAGCTGCGGTTCGTGCGCTCGACCACGGGGCAGAGCTTCGGGTCGCGGGTCGACTCGACGACACCCTCGGGGAGGCCGCAGCGGCCAACCGTTCGTCGGTGACGTCGAGGGATCGTGCTGCACTGCCCGGTGCATTCGCAGACGCCGCGCTCCCGTTGTCGATCGGGGCGTCGGTGCTCGGATCGTTGCTCGTCGGCATCTCGTTGTACGGACCGACCGGGGGCGCCGAAGGCGGAATGACTCCGATGGCCCTGGCCATCATCGTGCTCGTACCGCTGGCGGCGTTCGAGGCGACGTCCGTCTTGCCTGGCGCAGCCGTCGCGCTGACGAGGGCTCGGGTGGCGGCGTCACGGATCATGGGGCTGCTGGATGCTGCTGAACCCCGGTGGCACGGAAAAGCGCACCAGGGTGCACTCAACCGTGCCACTACGGTGGAGCCGTCCGGTGTGGCTACGGCGGAGCCGCTCGATATTCCTGCGGGGAGTCGGATTGCCGTCGTCGGGCCGAGTGGGGTGGGAAAGACGACCCTGCTGGTGGGTCTCGCCGGCCTGATTCCGTCAGTGCAGCATGTCGACGGCGCTCTGTTCTTCGCCGAGGATGCACATCTCTTCGACACTTCGATACTGGAGAATCTGCGGGTCGCTCGCGGAGACGTCTCTGCCGACGAAGCCCGTGATGCGCTCGCGACGGTGGGGCTGGGGGAGTGGGTGGCGGAGTTGCCCGAGGGTGTCGATACGACCTTGATCGGGGGCGCTCGGGCCGTCTCGGGAGGTCAACGACGACGGCTTCTGTTGGCTCGGGCTGTGCTGTCCAGAGCACCGGTTCTGCTGTTGGACGAACCGACGGAACACCTCGACGACCGCAGCGGCGCCGAGCTACTCAGGCGCCTGCTCGACCGTGACGGCGGGGTGGTCGAGCGGGACCGAACAGTCGTGCTCGTCACCCATCGACTACCCGCCGATTCCGTCGCTGACCAGGTGATCGACCTCGGACTTTCGCTGTCGGAGGAACAGTCGAATAATCCTTTGCGCACCCACGAATCTCGGCGTACTTTATCGAGTACACGAGAGAGGAGGTGGTCTGAAGTTGATGAACTCTAGGACGCGTGAGGTGGCTGCCAGCTAGCCGCTACCGCTGACGGATTCACACCCGCGCGAGCGGCGAGCGAATCCCCGGCAGCTACCCGGCCCCCGAGCCCTCGGTCCGTCCGACCGAGACCTGACAGATCAGGTATGGCTCGGGGGCCGTTCGCGTGTGCGGATGTCAGCCGATGTAGCGAGAAAGACGTGCAGACAGCCGGGGCGCCAGCTCTCCGTCGGCGCCGATGCGCTCCTCGACGTAGGCCAGATCGGCGCCCTCGACGATTCCGTACAGCCGTTTGGCGCCGCCGACCAGTGCGCCCGAGGTGGATCGAATCACGACGTCGGTCGCGAGTTCCCACGAAGATTGATTGAGTGCGTGGCCGTAGTAGAGCTCGACGAGTCCGGTGCTGTGCGTCAGCAGGAGCTCGAGGACCTCTTCGTTCGCGCTACCTTTTTCACCGTCGCCGCCACTGACTCGCCAGAACCCAACCTCTCGGAGGTCCGGGTGGGCGTAATTGCCATCCGAGTCCAGGCGCCACGAGCGAGACTCCCAGCCGAGGTAAGCGCCACCGTCGTGTGTCACGACGATTTGCTGACCGAACGCGTATTCCTCGCCGGTCTCGGGGTCGCGGCCTTCGCCGTTGCCACGCCAGACGCCGACCAACGGCAGCAGCGCGAGCAGGGCGGGATTCAGATCCGGTCCGAGGCGAAGGTTCGCTGTGTCCTCGGGGTGTGGAATGTCAGGAAGAATCGGAATGTTGCGCGCCGAGGTAGACGCGAACTTCTCGGCGGCCTCGGCGATCGCGTCATTGGCAGACCGAGTGCCGTCCGGTTCGTCGGCGGCGCGCTCACTCACGATTCGTCGGTGACCAAGCGGAAGACGACGTACAGCGAGAACGCGATGATGGCGACTGCGGCGAGCGCAAGCAGAACCTCGAAGAAGATGACCACGTCGCCGAGTTTAGACCCAGAGGGACCACGGCTGGAAATTCGGCCTATGAGAGGAACGCAGGGATAGTGGCGTGTCACAGTGTTCGGCCGTGCGATTAGCCGAACACAGCGTTCTGGGTCTACAGAACGCAGTCGACACGGTACTTTCTCCAAGAAGCGTCGGACTGGGGGTCGATCGAGTCCGACGCTGCTGTGCGTTCGAGGGGTTTCAGGCTTGGGGAAGGATCTGTTGATGCCGCGCCAATTTCGTGCTGGCTCGTTTCTGTCCGTATCGGTGACGATGGCTGCGGCGTTGCTGCTGGTGGTGCCTGGTGCAGCGTCCGCGGCGCCGGGGACTGGGTCCGCGGACTCAGGGTCTTCGGACAGTGGTTCTGCGGGGACCGGATCCTCGGAGGGGCCGAACATCGATCCGAACAACTACGCCCAGGACTGTCCAGACGTTCTGATGCTTGCGGTTTCGGGAGCGACGGACTCCGACGCCGATCGTGATCCTTTGAACGAGGAGCCCCGCTCGGTGGCGTCGAACTGGGTGGGAAATGTCACACTCCCGATCGGCGAGGTCAACGCCAACAGCCCCGGCTCGGTCGGGTGGCTCTACGTGCCGTACCCGTCGACGTACGGCGTCGGTTTGCTGTCCGACGTCGAGACCTACCAGCAGTCGGTCGCGAGCGGCATTGCCTCCACCAACCGCTTGCTCGACGAGTACAAGACCAAGTGCGGTGACAACACGAAATTTGTGCTGCTCGGTTACAGCGTCGGCGCCGAGGTCGTCGAGCGGGTCGCGTTGGAACTCGGGCATCGAGACCCGAACGCACTCGTGACCGGCGACGACTTTGCCGGCGTCATGATGATCGGTGACCCGTACCGCCCGGCGGGTGCTCCGAACTTCGACGAGCCAGGCCCGACCCGCGGCGGCTTCCAATCCAGGACGCCGAAGGACTACGGGACGCTGAACGACAAGGTGACGTGGTCGTGCCGGCCGTACGACCTGGCATGCGATGCACCGGACAACATCGTCGCGTTGCAACTGGCCCTGGGGGTTCTGGGGCAGATGCGATTGACTGTTCTGAATCCGGTTCAGACCGTCGCGGATTTCGCGCGCGCAGTCACCTCGATCGCGACGCGTGCCATCGTCGATATCGTCACGAACAAGAACTGGCTCGAATCGGACGAGACGCTCCTCGAGGTTCTGCTGAAAGTCTCGGATCAGCTCTACGAGGTCGACGAACAGAAAGCCTGGGAGCAGCTGACGCCTGACCAGCTGCTGGCCGACCTCAACTGGGCGATGGGTCCAGGCGCGGACAAGATTCGCGAGAAGTTGCACAAGGAAGGCGTCGGACTCGTCGAGAACAACAAAGGCATCGTCGACGTCGTGGTCGAGCCATACATCTTCATCGGGTTCCTCCAGCATCTTCTGTACTGGAACAACAATCCCGGCGACGGTCGGGAGTGGGAGAGCGAAAAGATTGTCGCTTGGGTGACCGATCTGGCACAGACCGAGCGGGAGAACAACGACGCCGAGCACGCTCCCGTCGAGGAATCCCCGGTCGAGGAGCAGTCGGCGGAGCCAAGCTCGCAGGTCGTGCCGGCACCCGGGACCGTCACGCGTGACAGCGATCTCGGAGCATTCCTGGAGTCGCTAGGGATCGCGCCCCCCGGTGTGTTTCCGCCGCAGTACTCGACGGTGCCCGAGCAGGCCCAGCAACCGGCGACCGCGATCGTTCCGGAGCCTGCACAGGGCTGAGCATTCGCGGGCGCGCAGCGTGTGCTTGGGCTGGAAGGTGCGCGTGGCGGCCCGGGCTGGAGCGAGCGACTCATTCGGTCACCCCAGCGGCCCGGCGCGCAGGTTGTAGCGAGCGCGCAAGTTGCAACGTGTGCCTGGGCTGGAAGGTGCGCGTGGCGGCCCGGGCTGGAGCGAACGACTCATTCGGTCACCCCAGCGCCCTGGCGCGCAGGTTGCAGCGAGCGCGCAAGTTGCAACGTGTGCCTGGGCTGGAAGGTGCGCGTGGCGGCCCGGGCTGGAGCGAACGACTCATTCGGTCACCCCAGCGCCCCGGCGCGCAGCCACATAGAACACGAAGAACCCCGCACCTAAGGGTGCGGGGTTCTTCGATGTCAGCTGAAACTCAGACTCCGACGGTCACGTTCGCCGAATGGATGCCTGCGCCTTCGGGGGTGATGTCGGCCTGGCCGTTGCCCGACGCCGAGAGCGCACGCAGCGTCCAGGTGCCCGGTGCGGCGAAGAAGCGGAAGTCACCGGTACCGGATGCCACGACCTCTGCCGTGAACTCGCCGGTGCCGTCGAGCAGACGCACGAACGCGCCGGCTACTGGCTCACCGTCGGTCGCGAGGACGCGGCCGGTGATGACCGTTTCCTTCTCGACGTCGACTCCTGCAGGAATGGTCTGACCTTGAACGGGTGCACCGCACATATCAGTGGACCTCCAACTCGATGGGTGCTCCGACGAGGGAGCCGTACTCGACCCAGCTGCCGTCGTAGTTCTTCACGTCCGACTTGCCGAGCAGTTCCTTGAGGACGAACCACGTGTGGCTCGAGCGCTCGCCGATGCGGCAGTAGGCGATGGTCGCCTTGCCGTCGTCGTAGCCCTTGTCCTTGTAGAGAGCTTCGAGAGCGTCGTCGTCCTTGAACGTGCCGTCCTCGTTGGCCGTGGTGCTCCACGGAATGTTGATGGCGCTGGGGACGTGCCCGCGCTGCTGTGCCTGCTCTTGCGGAAGGTGCGCAGGCGCGAGGATCTTGCCGGAGAACTCGTCGGGCGAACGGACGTCGACCAGGTTCTTGTTTCCGATGGCGTCGATGACCTCGTCGCGGAACGCGCGGATCGACAGGTCGGGAGCCTCGGCGTGGTACTGGGTGGCCTCGCGGGTCACGATGTCCTTCGAGAGGGGCCGTCCGTCGAGCTCCCACTTCTTGCGGCCGCCGTCGACGAGCTTGACATCCTTGTGCCCGTACAGCTTGAAGTACCAGTAGGCGTATGCCGCGAACCAGTTGTTGTTTCCGCCGTACAGAACGATGGTGTCGTCGTTGGCGATGCCCTTGGACGAGAGCAGATCGGAGAACTGTTCCTGGTTCAGGAAGTCGCGGCGGACCGCATCCTGGAGGTCCTTGCGCCAGTCGAGCTTCACTGCGCCTTCGATATGACCGCCGTCGTAGGCGCTTGCGTCTTCGTCGACCTCGATGAAGACGGTCTTCGGGGCATTCAGGTTCTGCTCGGCCCAGTCGGCAGAGACCAGGACGTCGGAGCGAGCCATGGGTTTCCTTTCGATCTTTCGGTACTTCGGTGAATGGTGGGTCGAGCGATCAGGCGCGTGCGGATTGTGTCCGCAGCCGCGCCACGAGGGGGTAGATCTGGCAGCCGAGGCAGAACGCGAACGCGGCATTCAAGAAGGCCGCGAACAGTGCGAAGCCGGTGGCGACGGTGCCGACGACGGGGGATCCGAGCGCGAAACCGAGAACGCCGACAGCAGCGAACACGAAGCCGACGAGCTGTGCGAACTTCAGTGGTGCGACTGGCTCACGTTCGGACGTCGGCGACAGACGCGGTGCGACGAATGTGGCGAAAATAGTGCCGTACGGACTGTTCCGGGGTCCACGAGCGGCGCCGATCGCGAAGACCACGGCTTGTACGGCGAGGAGAACACCAGCCGCCGTGGTGGCGAACGTGGAGAGAACCAGAACGGCGGCGAGGACGGCGGTGGTGATCCACGCAGCAAAGCGTGGGCCCCGTACATCGACCTGGGAAACTGACGGTGCGGTGTCTATTGACATCGTGAGTGAATGCTCCTGCGTCGGGGAAATGCAGCTAATGCGAACGGCATCGAACGTGCACGTTCTCGATGATCTCGGCTCGAGTCCTGACGGACTCAGCGGCCTATCTACGCACGACGGCGCAGCGGCACGAACGGATCAGCAGCAGCGACAGCAACAACCGCCCAGACGGCACAGGTCAACCGTGCGGCGACTGGTGAGCAACAGCTCTTGGCGGGACAACACATCGAGCATCCTACCGGACAACTCGGACCAGCAGAAACTACGGGTTCACCAGGGCGGAGCGCAGTGCCTCGGCTTTCGGAACGCCGGAGATACGTGCCCGCTCGACGAGACCCTCGCCGAGGACGAATGTCGTCGGCAAGGACATGACGTTCATCGCACGGGCGAGCTCAGGATTCGCATCGATGTCCAGTTCGACCTCGACCGGTCCGTCGAGGTCGCACAGCACCTGACTCACTACTCGTCGGACTGCGGCACATGGACCGCACCAATCCGCCGAGAAGTGCAGCACGACAGGCGCATCGAGAGGGACGCCCGCAGTGAGAAGCAGTGCGCGCAGCTCGGGTGAACCTGCGGATTCGGACACGCGCACCTTCCCAGCGCGGGACCTGTACACGAGACCGAATGCTGTCGCCGCTATCAGAACGACGAGCAAAACAGTGAGACCGGTCATGGCGCTTCGATCTGCTCCAGGTCGATCGTCACGTTCTTTGCGTTGCCTTCGATGACGATTTGCGAACCCTCCGCATAAACGTCGGTCGGGAGCACCCCGAACGGGAGCGTCTGCCGGTCGATGGTCTTGGTGAACAGGCCGAGCACCGTCGGCTTCGCGAAATCGGGAATCGTGAAATCGGCATTTCCCTCAGGACCGAAGTAGAAGTCACTGGCGACGATGTCGACGCTGTCACCGTCGAGGATCAGATCGGCTTGCACGCTCACTTCGGTTCTAATCGGTCCGACCGGCACCGTCCCGGTCAGAACGACGCCGCCGTTCGTGGTCATCCCCGAGCCCCCCGACCCGCCCGTGCCGTCGGACTTGTCAGCCGGCGGAGCGGACACCTGCAGGTCGACGATGTCCAGGAAGCGGCCGAGGTCCGTCGCCTCGATGCGCACGCGGCCGTCGAGTTCGTCGACGGGTACCGCGTTCACAGACCCGTTCACGAGGTCGGACAGCGGTACCGAAACGCCGCGAAGGTTCGCTTCGATCGTCGTCGAACCCACATAGTCGTTGGGCACATCCTGCGCGCGTATCTCGACGTTCTGATATTTGCCGTCCGCGGCCTGGGTCAGGAAGGGGAAGCCATGAACGATGACCTGTGGATCGGACAACAGATCTCCGCCGTCACGAATCGCGCGAGACACGCGGTACTCCGAGTACGCCGCCGCCCCGAAATCCACGACGAGTGCCAGAGCCGCCAGGCTCACGAGTCCGATGATCAGTTTGCGCATGACGACCATTGTGACCGATCGGCGCCGGTCGTTCCGCAGGCTCCACTCCCGCGCCCCCGGGGTCGTTCCGCAGGCTCCACTCTCGCCAAGCCGGGTCGTTCCGCAGGCTCCACTCTCGCCAAGCCGGGTCATTCCGCAGGCTCCACTCTCGCGAGTCGGGCACTGCAACGGGCGGTCGACCCCGATGACACGCTAGTCTGATTGCTTGGACAAGCAGTCGACCTCGCTGGAGGAGCCGACGTGACAGCGGTAAGAATGGAGGCCGAGTGGAACTCCTGCTACTGACCTCCGACCCGAACCCGGAGGCGGTTCTACCGTGCCTTGCACTTCTCGCGCATCATGTCCGGCCCGCACCTACCGAAGTTTCTTCGCTTCTCGAAGCGGGCTCTGCGGATATTGCGCTGGTGGATGCGCGCACGGATCTGGCTGCAGCGCGCGGATTGTGTCGCCTACTCGGGAGCACCGGTTCGGCGATTCCGGTCGTTGCGGTACTCACCGAAGGTGGCCTCGTCGCCGTCAACTCCGAATGGGGTCTCGACGACATCTTGCTGCCAGGGACCGGTCCAGCCGAACTCGACGCACGGTTGCGTCTTCTGGTCGGGCGCTCCGGAGGCGTCGCAAGTCCTGAAGCGTCGGGGAAAATCACGCTCGGCGAACTTGTCATCGACGAGGGCACTTACACGGCGCGTCTTCGTGGTCGTCCGCTCGACCTCACCTACAAAGAGTTCGAGCTCCTCAAGTACCTCGCTCAGCACGCCGGCCGGGTATTCACTCGTGCTCAGTTGCTGCAGGAGGTCTGGGGTTACGACTTCTTCGGTGGCACCCGAACTGTCGACGTCCACGTCCGTCGCTTGCGAGCGAAGCTAGGCAGCGAATACGAGTCCCTCATCGGGACCGTGCGCAACGTCGGCTACAAGGCAGTTCGGCCGAGTCGCAGTTCGAAGGGCGGGCCCGTCGTAGTCGACGGTGACGATGACCTCGACGGTACGGATACCGCCAGCGTCGAATTCAGTTCTCTGGGCGGCGCGACTCACGGAAGCAAGAACTGACCGACGATGACTGTTTCGTTCGATATTGCCCGGCTGGACCCTGCCGCGATCACGCCGATCGTGGCGCAGGAGATCCGTTCCATCGTGCTGCGTGCCACCGAGGTGGACGGCACGGCGCCACTGTCCGAGCAGGCCGTGAAAGCGGTCGCGTCGGATGAGGTGACACACCTCGTAGCCACAAGCGGATTCACGATCGTCGGTTACGCGGGAGTCGTCGCGGGTACGCCGCCGATGGCGGAGGTGGTCGTCGACCCGGAGTTTCGCAGGCGCGGTACCGGCAGAATGCTCGTCGAGCGAGCGCTGTCGGAAGGTGGACCCGGCGCGCGAGTCTGGGCACACGGCAATCTCGAACCCGCCCAGGCAGTGGCACGCGCGCTCGGTTTGGAAGTCGCGCGCGAACTGCTGCAGATGCGACGTCCCCTCGGAACGCCGGAGCTGCCCGACGTGGTCGTGCAGGACGGCATCTCGCTGCGCACGTACCGGGGGCACCAGGATGACGCAGAGTTGCTGCGCGTCAACAACGCAGCATTCTCCTGGCATCCGGAGCAGGGCGGGTGGACGGAGAAAGACATCGCCGAGCGGCGAGACGAAGCGTGGTTCGATCCGGCGGGAGTATTCCTCGCTTTCGAAGAGGGAACGGACACACTCCTCGGCTTCCACTGGACCAAGGTGCACCCCGCCGAAGCAGGCGAGAACGAGATCGGTGAGGTCTACGTGGTCGGCATCGATCCGCAGGCTCAGGGACGCGGACTCGGTCGAATTCTGACGCTTGCCGGGCTGCACTATCTACGAAACCGCGAGCTCAGCGACGTTCTGCTGTACGTCGAGGCCGACAACGCGGCCGCGGTCCACACATACGAACGCCTTGGTTTCACGCGTTTTCACGTCGACGCCGCATATATGCGTCACTGAAACGGACATTCTGACCACGCTGTTCATCTTCCGTTCACCCTTCTGGGGGCAGCCGTCAACCGGCTGCCCTTACCTTTTGCACTGGGTGGCGCCGACGCTGCCCGGTGCGAGGGTCATCTCGAGGCCGGCACCTTTATCTTCGTCGTTCGAAGGCTTTCGCTTCGCACGACGAACACGGCACAAGATTCCTCGGAGGAAACAGGTGAAGCTCAAGCGCAGCGCGTCTCTCGTAGGCGCAGTGGCGATCGGCGCGATGATGCTGACCGCATGCGGTAGCGACGCGAACGTCGAATCTGCTGCGGGCACGGACTCGGCAGCTACGTGTGAGGGCAAGTCGCCCCTCACCGGTGAAGGCTCGTCCGCGCAGCAGAACGCGATGTCCAACTTCACGTCCATCTACTCGGGTGTCTGCGCAGGCAAGGCCGTCGAGTACACGACCAGTGGTTCCGGCAACGGCCGCACTCAGTTCGTCGCTGGCCTTGTCGACTTCGCAGGCTCCGACTCGGCAATCAAGGAAGACCAGGCCGCCGAGGCAGCAGTGCGTTGCGAGAACAACCCGGCCTGGAATCTCCCGCTCGTCTTCGGACCTGTCGCGATCGCCTACAACCTCGAAGGCGTCGACACCGTAGTGCTGACTCCCGACGTCGCCGCGAAGATGTTCACCGGCGCCATCACGACCTGGAACGATCCGGCAATCGCGGCGTTGAACGAGGGCGTCGATCTTCCCGCCACAGCAGTCACCCCGGTATACCGGTCCGACTCCTCGGGCACCAGCGACAACTTCCAGCGCTTCCTTTCCGCCGCTGCTCCCGAGGCATGGACGCTGGATCACAGCTCCGACTGGGCCGGTGGCGTCGGTGAGGGTGCAAACGGTTCGTCCGGCGTCGCACAGGCTGTGGCAGCTACCCCCGGTTCGATCACCTACGTCGAGAAGGGCTTCGCCGACCAGGAGAGCCTCGGAACGGCGTCGGTCGACTTCGGCAACGGACCGGTCGAGCTGAGCAGTGAGACGGCAGGTGCTGCCATCGACACCGCCGAGTTCTCGGGTGAGGGCAACGACCTCGTCATCGACATCGACGCTCTCTACGCCAGCAACGCCGCGGACACCTACCCGCTGGTCCTCGCTACCTACGAGATCGTCTGCTCGGCAGGCTACGACGCCGACACCTCGGCAGCAGTCAAGTCGTTCCTGCTCAGTGCAGCCAACGAAGGACAGCAGGGCCTGGAAGAAGCAGGCTACGTCCCGCTTCCCGAGAACTTCAAAGAGCGCTTGGTCACTGCGATCAACGCAATCGCCTGATTCAATGAGACGAGATCCTGCTTCGACGCCCCGGTCTGAAGGCTGCGGCGTCGAAGCAGGACCCCCGTCGTCAACCACCACACGAGAGACGTGAGCGGTATGAGCGACACCCACTCGATCACCGGCGTTCCATCTGCGGCGAGCATCTCCGCTGGCGGCGCGCCGCGGAACACGGAAGAACCCAAGCAATTGTCGGACAAAAAGGCCAAGGGCGGCACTGTAACTCGCCCAGGTGACAGGATCTTCTCCACCCTCGCCACGGGCTCGGGTGTCTTCATCATCGTCCTCATTGCCGCGATCGGAGCGTTTCTGTTGTGGCGGGCAATCCCGTCGCTGCAGAACAACACGGTCAACTTCCTCACCTACAACGGGCAGTGGAACACCTCGGACACGGCGGCGATGGTGTTCGGTATCCGCGACCTGTTCCTGGTGACGGCGACTGTGTCGATCTTCGCTCTGCTTCTCGCGATGCCGGTGGCGCTCGGAATTGCCATCTATCTAACGCACTATGCGCCGAAAAAGGTCGCCGGGCCGCTCGGATACGTCATCGACCTTTTGGCGGCCGTCCCGTCGATCGTGTTCGGACTCTGGGGCCTGTACGTTCTGGCGCCTGCCATCAGCCCGTTCGCAGAGTGGCTCAATGCCAATCTCGCGTGGTTCCCGCTGTTCGCGACCGGCTCGGTCTCGATCGCGGGTGGTGGCACCATCTTCACGGGCGGCATCGTCCTCGCCGTCATGATTCTGCCGATCATCGCCGCGGTCACCCGCGAGGTCTTCGTACAGACGCCCAGGGGACAGATCGAAGCGGCTCTCGCTCTCGGTGCCACCCGTTGGGAAGTAGTTCGTACGACGGTCATACCGTTCGGTAAGTCCGGCTTCGTCAGCGGTTCGATGCTCGGCCTCGGCCGCGCTCTCGGCGAGACCATCGCGCTCTACATCATCATCCGCAGCGTGCAGTCGAGCTTCGGGTGGAGCCTGTTCGACGGCGGCAGCACCTTCGCCACCAAGATCGCCCTCGCGGCAGGCGAGTTCAACAATCAGCTGCAGGCCGGCGCCTACATTGCCGCCGGGTTGGTCCTGTTCGTGCTCACCTTCGTGGTCAACGCAGGCGCTCGCGCCGCGATCGCAGGAAAGAAGGACTAGGCCATGACCGCAACCATGGATCGTCCGGTCAAGGAACCGACCTTCAAGGGCGTCAGCGTCCGTCGTAAATTTTCGAACAACGCAGCAACCGTTCTGGTCAGTCTCGCTGTGTTGGTCGCGCTCGTTCCGCTCATCTGGGTCCTCTATACGGTCGTCTCGCGAGGCATCAGCGCAGTAGTGGCACCGGCGTGGTGGCAGAACTCGCAGGCCGGCATCACCCAGTTCATCGCGGGTGGAGGCGCGTACCACGCCATCATCGGGACACTCACGCAAGGTTTGTTCTGCGCGTTGATCTCCATCCCGATCGGGATCTTCGTCGCCATCTACCTCGTCGAGTACGGCGTCGGGACTCGCCTGGCCCGCTTGACGACGTTCATGGTCGACATTCTCACCGGTGTGCCGTCCATCGTCGCAGCACTGTTCATCTACGCACTGTGGATCGCGACACTGGGATTCGAACGATCCGGCTTGGCAGTGTCGTTCGCTCTGGTGCTACTCATGATCCCGGTGATCGTGCGGTCCTCGGAGGAGATGCTGCGGATCGTTCCGCAGGACCTTCGCGAAGCGTCGTATGCACTCGGTGTTCCGAAGTGGAAGACGATCGCGAAGATCGTCGTGCCAACGGCTCTGTCCGGCATCGTGACCGGCATCATGCTCGCCCTTGCACGAGTGATGGGTGAGACAGCACCGGTGCTGATCCTCGTGGGATCGGCCACTGCAATCAATTTCAATCTCTTTGCCGGGCCGCAGACTTCACTGCCGCTGATGATGGTCGACCTGCAGAAAGCAGGAACCGGCGCGCTCACTTCCGAGCGCATGTGGGGAGCAGCACTGACGCTGATCCTGATCATTGCTCTGCTCAACATCGGCGCGAAGTTGGTCTCCAAGTTCTTCTCGCCCAAGAACTTCTGACGACTTCACCCCACCCAGACACCCTGCTCGAGAAATAACAGGAGCCGACCATGGCAAAGCGTCTCGACCTCAAAGACGTAAACATCTACTACGGCAAGTTCCACGCCGTCCAGAACGTCACCCTTGCTGTTCCGCCGCGTGGCGTCACCGCATTCATCGGACCTTCGGGCTGCGGAAAGTCGACCGTTCTGCGGTCGCTGAACCGTATGCACGAGGTCACCCCGGGTGCCCGCGTCGAAGGATCGGTGCTGCTCGACGGCGAGGACATCTACGGCAACGGCGTCGATCCTGTCGGTGTGCGACGCACCATCGGTATGGTCTTTCAGCGCCCCAACCCGTTCCCGACGATGTCCATCCGTGACAACGTCGTCGCAGGCCTCAAGCTTCAGGGCGGCAAGGGCAAGAAGGAGCTCGACGAGATCGCCGAACGCTCCCTCAAGGGCGCGAACCTGTGGAACGAGGTCAAGGACCGCCTCGACAAGCCCGGCGGCGGACTGTCCGGCGGTCAGCAGCAGCGTCTGTGCATCGCCCGCGCGATCGCCGTACAGCCCGACGTCCTTCTCATGGACGAGCCGTGCTCGGCACTCGACCCGATCTCTACGCTCGCCATCGAAGACCTCATCGGTGAGCTCAAGAAGGACTTCACGATCGTGATCGTGACGCACAACATGCAGCAGGCAGCTCGCGTCAGCGATCAGACCGGCTTCTTCAACCTCGAGGCCACCGGCAAGCCCGGTCAGCTCATCGAGATCGACGACACCGAGAAGATCTTCTCCAATCCGTCTCAGAAGGCAACCGAGGACTACATCTCCGGACGCTTCGGATAACCAGCAGTGACGTAAGGACCCCCGGACGCCATGCGCGTGCGGGGGTTTTTCGTGCGCGGGGGTTGGTTCGTGGTTGGTGTGACCGAATGTCTCATTCGGTCTCGTGGGCGGAGCGAATGTCTAGTTCGGTCACTCTGAGTGTGCGAATGTCTGTTTCGGTCTCGTGGGCGGAGCGAATGTCTAGTTCGGTCACTCTGAGTGTGCGAATGTCTCTTTCGGTCTCGTGAGCGGAGCGAATGTCTCTTTCGGTCACCCCTTGCACAAGCGAATGACCCATTCGGTCACCACAGTCGGTGACCGAATGGGTCATTCGGTGGAATTCGGGCGCCAGCAGACCAGGCCCGGGCAGACCCGAGGGTCAGGCGTTCGGGATCTTGGAGGTGGAGCCCAGTTCGACGGGCAGCTCACCGGTGACCAGGAAGATCACTCGACGGCCGACCTCTACTGCGTGGTCGGCGAAGCGCTCGTAGAAGCGTCCGAGAAGGGTGACGTCGACCGCCGCTGCCACACCGTGCTGCCACTCGCGGTCCATCAGGACCGTGAACAGGTGGCGATGCAGATCGTCCATCGCTTCGTCTTCTTCGCGGAGCTTGGCTGCACGCTCTGGGTCGCGGGTTTCGAGGACCTCGCGGGCAGAAGCCCCGAGCTGGACTGCGATACGACCCATCTCGGCGAAGTACCCGTTGACCTCTTCGGGGAGGGCATGTTTGGGGTGGCGTCGACGAGTGATCTTCGCGACGTGCAGGGCAAGGGCGCCCATTCGGTCGATGTCGGCGACGATTTGGATGCCGGAGACGACCGAGCGGAGGTCGGTGGCGACTGGTGCCTGGAGCGCGAGCAACGAGAACGCCTTCTCCTCGCACACAGTGCTGAGTTCGGTGATCTTGTCGTGTTCCGATATGACCTGCTCCGCGAGGACCAGATCGGCTTGGAGGAGTGACTGGGTGGCCTTGTCCATGGCGGAACCGGCCAAGGAGGCCATCTCACCGAGGAGATCGGCCAAATCGTTCATCTGTTCGTTGTAGGCGACGCGCATAGGCCGAAGTTTAGTGCGTCGTACCGACCTATTCGTGGTCGCGTGGGTGAACGGGGCGTGAATGGATCAGCTCAGGCGCAGGTGTCGTCGGCAGCGTTGGTGAAAGCGAGGTTTTCCGGCAACGGCGGTGCCGCGGTGCTGCCGTCGACCTCCGTCACCTCGACGGTAGTACCCAACGCTGCCGGCGGAGCGGTATAGCCGGGGTAGTCGGCGCCCAGAATGACCTCGACGACGTTGTCCAGCCCTGCGGCCTGCTCGACGACGGCTCCGGGGATCGCGGATGCGACCGTGGCGGCTTCGGATTCCTGGCCGGGGGTGTATCGAACGACGGTTTGGGCTGCGGTTCCGACGAAGTTGCCGACCTCGAGTATCTGGAATCCGTACGTCGCCAGTTCGGCCGACGCTGTCGCAGCCATTCCGGATATGTCCGACGCGTTGGATACTTGGACGGAGACGGTCTCCGGATCCACGGCCAGCGTCGGAACCGCGGTCGCTGCCGACTCCTCGGGTGCCGGTGTCGGCTCGACTCGTTCTTCGCCGGGGAGTGGGAGGTCGTCGATAATCGCAGTGAACAGCGCATCGATCGCGCTGTCGACCGGTATCTCGTTGCCCCAGTCGTTGGTGCCGTCTGTCGGCAGCGTCAGGAATGTGACTGCCCCCGCGTCGACGTTCTGCAGCGAACGGCCCAGCGTCACCAGGTCTTGAGTCTTGACGTTCTCGACGAACGTGTCGCGAGTGAAGGCGCTGACGAAGCCGTTGAGCTTGCCCGGATCGAGGAGCACGTTGTTCGACAGTGCGGACCGCAGAAGCGAGGAGAGGAATCGCTGCTGGCGCTTGATGCGACCGTAGTCGCCGTTGCCCTCGGACTCGACGTTTCGGGCGCGCACGTAGTTCAGGGCGGTACGACCGTCGATTCGCTGCTCGCCGACGTTCGGCAATACGGTTCCAAGCTCGTAGTCCACGAGGGGTTGGGGCGTGCAGACCTCGACGCCGCCGACTTCGTCGACCATGGATTCGAAGCCGGCGAAATCCATGCCGACGAAGTGCCCGATCTTCAGTCCCGAGATCCTCTGAATGACCTTCACCAGGCATTTCGGGCCGCCCAGTGCGTACGTTGCGTTGAGCTTGTCGCCGTCGGCGGCGGGATACATCTCGCCGGTGTACGTGTTGCTGTCGTTGTCGAAGCCCTCGCACTCGGGCCGCTCGACGTCGAGATCGCGAGGGAACGACACTGCGACGACTCGGCTGCGATCGGCGGGAATGTTGACGAGCATGACGGTGTCCGATCGGGCGCCTTCAGCATCTGCGACTGTGCCGGCGCCGATCTCACCACTGGCTCCGGCTCGCGTGTCGGTTCCGACGATCAGATAGGTTTCGTCGCCGTACTGGCCTGCGGCATCGACGACATCCGCCGAGTCCGGATCCAGGGCTGCAACCTGTGCGAAGCCTCGGTCGGTGCTGCGAAGGTAGCCCCACACGACTCCAGTGAGTGCGACCGCCAGAATCGCGATGATCGAGACGAACCCGCGGGTGACGTTGCGTACCCGCTTCCGGCGGCGCACCTTGCTCATCGCCAGTCGAGTGAGGGCCGGGCGTTCGTCGGCGGGAACGCCGACTGCCTCGGGCTGCGCTTGAATCGGCGGTGGGGTGTGGGCCGTGATCGGGTCGATTTTCTCGGTGGGAGCGTCGACGTCCGGATGCGCGGCGGCCGTTTTCGGTCGACGAGCCGCGGGCGCCCTGGTCTCGGTCCCTCGGCCCATCAATTCGGCCACCGAGACTGCGTCGGAGTTGGTAGTCGATCGCTTGCCGAGGCGCCTCAGCCGTCCGCTGTCGGTCTCACGATCGGGTTCGGGTGGGCTCGCAGGGGTGACAGGGTCGGGGGTCGGCCGGTGAATCTGCGAAATCGGGCGCTCCCACGGAGCCCGACCGTCGGACACAGGGGGGCCCGAATCTCGATCGTCACCCACGTGTTCTTTCCCTGACCTTCCTTGCGAATCATTCGCCGTCCGTCAGGCGATCCCAGCCATGATACTTAGGAAAGCTGTGCGGTCCACTTCGGCGGCAATCGACCACGTCAGGAGCGGGTCAGCCGCCCGAGTGCATCAGGTCTGCACCCACGGGCACCGAAATGTCTTCCGGGTCGTCGAGCCAACCCTCCGGCAAGGACACCGCCCCAGGGGACCCCTGTCGCCCGCGCGGACCTTCAGCGTCCTTGGGGAACGGAACCGTCGGGTCCAGTTGTCCTAGAAGGTCGTCCAATTCGGACAATGTTTTCACCAGTGCCATCGACACCCGCAGATCGGAGCCTGCCGGGAACCCGCGTAGGTACCAGGCAACATGCTTCCGTAGCTCCCGGAGGCCTTTGTCCTCGCCATGGTGGGCTGCCAGCAGCTCTGCGTGCCGTCTGATCACGACTGCGACCTCACCGAGAGTCGGCGGGGCAGGTTCTTCGCGACCGGCGAAGCGAGCACTGAGTTCGGCGAAAAGCCACGGCCTCCCGAGGCACCCGCGGCCGACGACGACGCCGTCACAGCCCGTCTCCGCCATCATGCGTACCGCGTCGGAGGCAGAGAAGATATCCCCGTTGCCGAGAACTGGAACGTCGGTGACGTGGTCCTTCAGTCGCGCGATCTCGGTCCAGTCTGCGGTCCCGGAATACCGCTGTGATGCGGTTCGTGCGTGGAGCGCCACGGCAGCCGCACCCTCCGACGCCGCAATTCGCCCGGCGTCGAGATGTGTGTGATGCTCGTCGTCGATACCGATTCGGAACTTCACGGTGACCGGAATGTCCGTTCCTGCAGTGGCTTTCACTGCTGCCGCCACGATCCGCCCGAAGAGGTTTCGTTTGTACGGCAGCGCAGCGCCGCCACCCTTCCTGGTCACTTTCGGGACGGGGCAGCCGAAGTTCATGTCGATGTGATCGGCCAGATCGTCGTCGACGATCATTTTCGCGGCAGCGTATGTAGTCTCGGGATCCACCGTGTAGAGCTGGAGCGACCGCGGAGTCTCCTTCGGGCCGAATGTGGTCATGTGCATCGTTGCGGGCTGGCGCTCGACGAGGGCGCGAGCGGTGACCATCTCGCACACGTAGAGGCCGGAAGTACTCCCGGCTCGCTCGAGTTCCTGCTCACGGCACAATGTCCGGAAAGCAACATTGGTCACACCGGCCATCGGGGCGAGCACTACCGGGCTCTGGAGTTCGAGTGAACCGATCCGCAGTGTCATAGGGGGAGAGCCTCGTTCGTTTTCGTGTTCGGTCTTTTCAACGATCAAAGCCCGACACCGTGATGGTGCCGGGCGTGATCTGTGGTCAGGCAGCTACTAGGAAGCCTGCTTTTCCGCCTTCTTGGCCTCGCGTGCGAGTGAGCGGTCGCGCATTTCCTCGAACTTGGTGGCCTGTTTCTCCAGATCCTCCAAGAATGCGGCCAGTTCCTCGCGCTTGTTCTCGCCGCGACCGGTGAAGTCGTCGCGCTCGAAGATCCTCCACTTCCGCAGAACGGGCCACACGACGTCCTCGAGGTGCTGACGGAGGTCGTAGATGCCGTGCTTGGCCATCAGCACGCCGTTGCGGCGGAAGTTCGGCATTCCTGCGCCGGGCATCTGGAAGTTCATGACGATGTCCGACAACGCGTCGAGCGTCTGGTCGGGCGCGATGTCGAGAGCCGCAGCGCTGATGTTGCGGTAGAAGATCATGTGCAGGTTCTCGTCCGCCGCGATGCGCTGGAGCATGCGGTCGGCGATCGGGTCGTCGCACACCTTGCCGGTGTTGCGGTGCGACACGCGCGTCGCGAGTTCCTGGAATGTCACGTACGACACCGAGTGCAGCAGTCCCGTGAGGGATCCGGCGGGCGAGGCGAAGCCGTTGGTCATGTGGATCATGCGTGCTTCTTCGAGTGCAACGGGATCGACACCGCGGGTCACGACGAGGTAGTCGCGCATGACGATGCCGTGGCGGTTCTCTTCGGCGGTCCACCGACCGACCCACGTCCCCCAGGCGCCGTCCTGTGAGAAGTTCTCGGCAATCTCACGGTGGTAGGAGGGGAGGTTGTCCTCGGTGAGCAGATTGGTGATCATCGCAGCTTTGGCGACCTCGGAGAGCTTGCTCTGCTCGGGGTTGTAGTCGACGCCACCCAACTCGGCGAAGTTGCGGCCCTCGTCCCACGGCACGTAGTCGTGCGGGTGCCATTCCTTCGCCATCGACATATGCCGGTTGACGTTGTCTTCCGCAACCGGAACGAGCTCCTGGAGCAGCTCCAGCTGTGTCAGATCCCTCGCCATTGAATTGCCTCCATACATTGCGGATAACCGTGGCCAGCCTACGGCACCGTAACTTCGCTGGGAACTCTGTCGAGTTCCGCGGCGCGCCACAGCTACCGGCTGATAGTCGGAGAATGTCCCCCAGGACTTGTTCGTTCCCCGACGTCGAACCGTTACCGAGTGTACGGCCGTGCTCGCATGACGCGGACCTCTGCTGCTCCGTGTTTGCTGGCAGATCGTGGAAAAGAGGTCGATTGTTCGCACTGCACCCGCTCGACCAGCGAATTTTTGGTCACAATGGTGCCCCCAGTAGGACTCGAACCTACGACCTGCGGATTAAAAGTCCGTAGCTCTACCAACTGAGCTATAGGGGCGCGGATCGAAAGTGTAGTGGGTCCACTTGCGAGCTGACATACGCGCCCCTGGACACCTCCGACTATCTGCCGAAACTGCTGCACCCGGCGGGTGCGGGGATTCCGGCGAGCCTGTCGTCGATCCATCGATGCGAACCGGGTAGCCCGGAGATCGCAACGACCAGATGCTCGCCTAGATACTCTTCCAGTCGAACCTGTGTGCCGTTGGCGCACCATTCGTCGTACAGGGTTTCGGCGCCCTCTTTCGGGATCCAGAATTCCTGCTGACCGTGGTAGATGAACACCGGCGTCGTAGGAGCCAGGTCGCCGCCCATGCGGGTCTGTCGGATGATCTCCTCGGCGATCGGGGTCCGATCGACGTTGGGAACATCGGACAGTGCCTGTACCGGAATCGGGGCAACGAGGCCGCCAGGGGCGAGTAGGTAGACACACATGTCCTTGGCTATCTGGGCAAGGCGCAGCCCATTTGCATTCATCAACTGGAACATCTCCGGGTATTCGCGAGCAACGCCCATCGCCGCGGCAAGAAACAACGTCGATGCAGCATTGCCGTTCATCGAACCGAGCAGAATCCGATAGTCGATCGGTGCGCCGCCGAAAGCGGTTCCGACGATGTTGACTTCGGGTGCGTAGACCGGTGCCAGTTGCGCGGCCCAGCCCGACGCGATCGCGCCTCCCGAGTATCCGGTCATGGCAATCGGGGATTCTGCAGGCAACCCGAGGGTGGGGAGATTGACCATCGCCCTGAGGGCGTCCAGAACTGCATGCCCGGCCATGCGTCCGGCGGCGTACGCCTGGCGTGGTCCTTGATGATCGGTGACGACGACCGCATAGTTCTTGGCGAGAAAGAGTTGTACCGCAGCAATTTCCGGCGCAATTCCGCGCGGCAGCGTCCATGACGGTGCGCACGTGTTTCCGAGAGAGTCGATGGCCATGTTGTAGGCCACGACTGGGCGCGATCCCTGACCCGTCCAGGGGGCGGTCGGCACGATCACAGTGGTCGCGCCCGCGACTGGTCGGTCTTTGGAGTCGGTCGTTCGGAAGAGGATCTGAGTGGAACGAACCGGAGTGATCAATGGCCCGACCTGGACTGATCGAGTGTTGAGAACTGTTCCAGGCAAGGCGCTTTCGAATCCGGGAGGGGGTACGAACCATGGCTCGCCGAGCGGTGTGGGTGTCGCCAGCGACGGGTCCTGCGGAGGGTTCAGAAAGTCACCGACCGGATCCGCACCGGCTGTCCAGGGGCCGATCAGGGCCATGACGCACGCGAGAACGGTTCCTGTCGAGCGGACGATGGTTGTTCGAAGAGTCATGCTCTCACCTGAATTCGTTGTCGACGCTGACCACGATGTGTTGCGAATCACATTAGGGTTCGGGCGCTACGTCGGGGCATTTCCTCGTAGGTCGAGGCGCAACTGTTATACGAACCCCCATTGAGAACTGCTCCGCTGCAGGGAATTCGACGAGATTGTCGTCGAATAGTCAATCACTACAACGAATTACGAAATCGGATTTCGGTGCCGACCGATGCCGCTGATCGATCCTGATTGTTCTGTTGGGCAATCACATTCGTGATGTCACCGAATTTTCTCGGCCATCTGCGGATTGTTCTCGAAACCGGGCATCCGTCGATTCGGTCGCGGTGCAGCGGGTTGAATCCTTGTTGTCGCTGAACGCGAAGTCTCGATGTAGGCGTCGTGACACAACGGACACAATGCCGGTCGACGAGTCGAAACCGACATTCGATGTGCGCATGTGGGCATGTGGGCGAGATCTCGGGGGTGATTCGTCGAATTCGTGCCTTACAATGACGACTTGTTTGTAAGGCGAGCGAAGTCTGCTCGTGACCACGCAGCGGTGTCGCATTCGACAGCAGTCGAGTCGACCGGCTTCGTGGATTGGCAGCTCGAGTGCGCACCCCCTGCAGCGCACTCGAGCCGTTTGGATCGTACCACTCGGATTGTTTGCGTATCGTCGGAGATTTGTCCGAATTCCGGTTTCGAATGCGTTTTCCGATCAAGTGGTCGGTCCTGTGTACGTCGTTTGACATACGCTCGGCAAGCGATCATGCCTGCTGATAGATGCAGGTCGCTCGGGTTCGGAGGCACGGAAGCAATGGCACAACAGGAGCGCGCTCGGCGAACCCGAGCGGCAATAGTGGAGGCCGCAGCATCGGAGTTCGCGCGACGCGGATACGCGGCAGCGTCGGTCAACACGATCCTCGAGGGCTCCAATGCCACCAAGGGTGCGATGTACTTCCATTTTCAGTCGAAGGAAGACCTGGCGAGAGCAGTGCTGAGCGCCGCGCTGGAGAAGTACGTTGCAATAACCGACAAGTGGAAGTCGTCCACTCGGCACCCGTTCGATGTGATCCACGGGATCATCGACGACATCGCGCGGAGCTTCCAGGACGACGTCATCGTCCGAGCTGAATTCCGGTTGATCGTCGAGCCGGAGTTCTACAGCGAGGTACAGAACGGTGGTGGGCGCGTGTGGGGTACCGCAGGCGCGGAGCTCGCACGTCGCGCGCAGGACATGGGCGACCTCGATCCCGAGTTCGGCCCGGAGAAGTTCATGCGCGTGCTGGCGGCTTCCATGGCGGGGCAGCGATACATGGCAGATCTCGTCTCTGGCAGCAGCAACCTCCGTGCGCTGTTCGAGGAATCCTTGGAAGTGGTGCTCTACGCGATGGCGACGCCCCAGTGGCTCGGTCGTTGGCGCACCGAGGGATGGTGCGACCTCGGCCTCGACGCGACTGAAACAGCCTCTGACCTCACGGTTTGAGTTTTGCGCGAAAAGTGTCCTAAGCTATCCCAGCTCCCAACGGAACGCCGTTGAGGGTAACGGCGGAGCAGTTCGGTCTCGAAGATCTTCGAGGTCGGATGATTTCGTCGGGCCCCCTTCGTCTAGCGGCCTAGGACGCCGCCCTTTCAAGGCGGTAGCGCGGGTTCGAATCCCGTAGGGGGTACGTAGGAAAAGGTCGGAATTGACAAACCGGCCAGCAGTACAGCAGTCTCTTTCAGGCCGCCGCGGTTCGAAGCAGGTTTATCGCCTGCTAGAGTATGCGACGGCAAGTCTCCTTCAGGGGAGATGTTTTACAGCAAGGCCCTGTGGCGCAGTTGGTTAGCGCGCCGCCCTGTCACGGCGGAGGTCGCGGGTTCGAGTCCCGTCAGGGTCGCAAAATCGGTTCGAAAGTTCCGAGTTGCGTGTAGTTCACGAGATGGCATTGTCACCGGTGCCGCCCGGCCAGGTAGCTCAGTTGGTACGAGCGTCCGCCTGAAAAGCGGAAGGTCGCCGGTTCGATCCCGGCCCTGGCCACTTCAAGAACCACCTGGTGACGGGTGGTTTTTCTGTTTCCGGAGACGGTTCCTGATCGGCCCGATTTGACACGACCTGACACATCGGATTCCTTATTCCTCCGGCGGCTCCCCAAGGTGACACAGTCCGTGTCACTTCGCGTCCTTCTTCTTTCCCGCCGTGATGCTCCCCAGAGTGGCTGCGGCGTCAGCGCGTGCGTCGTTCGTGCTGTGCGCGTACGTCCTCAGCGAGAAGCCGGCATCCTGGTGCCCGAGCCACGCGGCGATCACAACCACGGGGACGCCGTTCAGGTGCATCAGGGTGGCGCACGAGTGGCGTGCATCGTGGAGCCGGACATGGGAAGACCGACACCGGCGAGCGCATTAGGCCACGCAGCGGTCAGGGTGTCCGGGTACGGTGCGACGCCGAGCTCGTCCGCGACGACGTAGCCGCTGTCGATCCACTTCGATCCGAGCTTCAGCTTCGACTCCAGGTGCGGAGCCGTTCACGGTGCCGCCCGCGCCGGGTGCCCCTACGCCTCCGGCGCCGGCAGTAGCACTCCCGCCTGTTGCCCCGGCCGAGCCCCTGAGCGCCGAGCAGCAACTCGTCGCCGATGCGATCATCGAGCGGAACTCCGAGCGGAATTCGCTGTACGTCAGGCTGGCTCCGTACCTCACGATGCTGCCGCCCGAGGAGCGCGGTATCGAGGTCGCAGCGGCGATGAGCATGACCCGAGCGGATCGCACGGAAGCGGTCGACGCCGCCCTCTCCCGCACCGCCCGAAGCGCGTGGGAACGGCTGCGGGAGCCCGAGGTGAGTGGTGACCGGTTCGTCGACGGCGGCAGCTTCATCCACAGCATCACCGACGTCACGCCTGCCGTCTGGGGCGCCGGGGAGGAAGTCCTGTGGGCCGAGGGTGAAGGTCTGATCGTGGCGGGCCCTCAGGGCGTCGGCAAGTCCACCCTCGCGGGCAACCTGGTCGCGGCGATGATCACCGGCGGCGATGTGCTGGCCTATCCGGTCAAGTGTGTCGACAGGATCCTGTACCTGGCGATGGACCGCCCGAAGCAGATCGCGCGTGCCCTCCGGCGGCAGCTCGGCGAGGTCCCCGAGGACGAGCTCGCGCAGCGGCTGATCGTGTGGCAGGGACCGCCGCCGGAGGATCTCGCAGCGCACCCGGAGCGGCTGCTGGCGATGGCGGAGAAGGCGAAGGCCGACGTGGTGATCGTCGACTCGTTGAAAGACGCAGCGCTCGGACTCAGCTCCGATGAAGTCGGCGCCGGCTGGAACCGGGCCCGGCAGACGGTGCTCGCGGCTGGGGTCGACGTCCTCGAACTGCACCACGACCGCAAGACGAGCGACGTCACCGCGCCGGCAATCGAGAAGCTGTACGGCAGCGTCTGGATTACGTCGGGCGCCGGTTCGGTGATCCACCTCGGCGGAGAGCCGGGCGACCCCATCGTTCGGCTGAGCCACCTGAAGCAGCCCTCCGCCGAGGTCGGCCCGTTCCAGATCAATCACGACGGGGTCACGGCACCATGACGATCCACGACGCTACCGACCTCGAGGAGCTGGCGCGGCGCCCCGGCGGGGTCACAGTGACGTCCGCCGCGCAGGCCCTGTTCGATGTGGAGAAGCCGACCGATGCCCAACGCGAGAAGGCTCGGCGGAAGCTCAACAAGCTCCACGGCGGCGGCAAGATCACCGCGGGGAACGTGGGTGGCGCGACCGTCTACACCGCGTCGACGGGCCTCACGGTGGTGGAACCGCGGGGTGCATCCTCCGCGTAGAGGGTCACGGAGGGGGTCACGCGATAGATTTCGGCGGATTTCTATCCGTGACCCTGCGTGACCCTCCGCATGACCCTGTGACCTGCACATTCCTAGAAAACGTGACCCTGCGTGACCCTCCGCGTGACCCTGAGTCTGTGCGTGTCTCCCAAGCGAGGATGTAGCTGGACCCTCCTCCCTCCGATGACTGTCGGTACCGGTGGCTACCTTCAATGCAGGGCGCCGCGACGCAGCGCCCACGGCTGGAGGTGGCACATGGAACCCGTCACAGTGATCGCAACTGCGATCGCACTCGGCGCATCGGACGGTGCGCGGGAGACCACGAAGAAGGCGATCGGCGATGCCTACGCTGCGGTGAAGGGCTGGATCACGAGCAAGTACGGATCGGTCAGCGGCGAGGTCGTGGGCCTGGAGCAAGACCCTGAGGAAGAGCTCCGTCGCGCGCTTCTCGCGAAGAAGCTAGATCAGGCCGGTGCGGGCAGCGACGTAGAACTGCTCAACCTCGCGCAGGTCCTGATTGCCGCGGTCGAGGATGAGGCTCCCGAGCTCCCGGCAACGGTCGGCGTCGCCATCCGCCGTGCGTCGGTGGGTGGTGACATCGAAGTCGTGAATGTCTCGGTCGACGGTGGAAGCGGCGTCATCGCCGAGGACATCGCCGCGGACGGTTCGGTGCGGATCGGTGGAGTGTCGGCTCGCGCCCCTCAGGAGCCGCCCCACCCTCCACGGGCGCGGGAGCAGTAGACGGTTCGTCTGCTCCCGCGCAGGCCTTCACCTCGTCGCAGCGCAACGTCAACGCCGGCCGCGACATCATCACCAACGTCAACTACGGGGCGCCCACGGAGGCTGGCAACAGCGGTGGGCGCATCCGTGCAGTGACCGTCTCGATCGAAGCGCTGCCGATCGGAACCAACCTCTGGGCCGTGAAGGTGAACAACGGCACCTCCGGACCCATCACCGATCTCGATGTCGACGTGTACACGGTGGAGGACGACGGCGACCATTCGTCGGACCGGTGCCGACCGGCGAAGGGGAACATCTCCATGCGGCAGCTTGTGCACGATGTGCTGTCAGAGGGCTTGAGCGGAGGTCTCGACGCCATCGGGCAGCGGGCTCAGTCGATGTACTCGGGATTGCCGCCGGGGTCCGGATTCGGTTCGCAGATGTCACAGCTGGGTCAACTGGGTAGCTTCGGTCCCATGTTGTCCGGCCAGTTCGTGAACTCGCCGCAGGGGTCCCAGGTGCTCCAACACATGCAGCAGCAGATGATCGACAGGTTTCCCCGGGTCATTCCGGCCGGCCAGTCTGCCGGTGTGCTGTACGTCGTCGACGGTGACGCCGAGGTTCGCGCCGACATCCAGTTTGCCGACGAAGTGGGAGCGCTCTGGCGCCGCCCGTTCGGCGAGTCGCCGACACCTGTACTGGCAGAGGAGTAGCTGCATATGGTGGATCGGTTCCCGGAGCAGACCCCTGAGACCATCGGACAGTTCCAGGTGGTGTCCAAGGCAATGGCAGCCGAGACGACGGCAACGCCACCCCGAACCGGCGTGCTGAGGTTCCGGGACAACCGCGTTGAGCTTGAGGTCAGTCCCAGCTTCAACCCGATCGTCGAGTGGACCCAGCGCGGACCCGGATCCTTCGCCGGCGGCCCTTCGCAGCAACGCGTCACCGACGACGCCGTCGTGCTGGGCGCGACCGCGATCAACCCCGGCGAAGTGTCGCTATGGGGTCTGCGTTCCATGCGTCGCCACCTGCTCGGGTTCCCGAGCCCCGGGGAAGACGAACCACGCAGCCGCGAGGTGCTGCGCGCGGACTGGTGCTTCGTCGGCGCGCTGCTCCCCGACGACGAGACCGAGTTCGACACGGTGACCTTGGATGTCACCGGACTCCACGCGTTCGCCAACCTGCCTTCGGTCCACACCGAGTTGCCCGACACCGGTATGACACCGATGAAGTGGGTCTATGACCCGCCGGACGCCGCCGAGGGGGTTGTGTCGACTCCCGCAACCGGGAAGGTGCGGTTCGAGCCGCTGGCATCAATCCCGACGCTCGGTGGTCCGGACATCGTTCTCACGACGGGCACACGCCTGAAGTTGGCATTCGACCACGAGCTTCCGTTGTCCACGATTGTGTCCACCGTCGCGACACCAATCGCAACCGCGCTCACGATTCTCAACGGGGCCGAGTGCCGCGTCCGCCAGCTGAACCTGTCAGTCCCGAGTGGGGACTCCGCAGACGTGTACGGCCACGTGGTCGACGCGTCCGCGCCCCGCGACTGCACCGAGGAAACTCTCCTCACGCTCGAAGGTGCCGGTGGCGCCGACTTCATCGGCCGGTGGCTTGAACTCTCGCAGCGGGTATCGCCGGTGCCACAGATTCTCGCGGCGTCCTACGCCGGGGAGTTCCAGACGGTGGAGACCGAAGCGTTGAGCCTGTGCACCGCAGCCGAGAATCTCCACCGGCGGCTGTATCCGGGCGAACGTCGGTGGACGGGGGAGACTGTCGACGCGGCCGCAGCGGGACTGGAGGACGCCGACATTCCCGACGAGGTGCGACAGGCGCTTCAGCAGGCAGTCGGGCAATACCTCTACGAGCCGTCGTTCCCCAGCCGCATCGAGGCATTGGCGGGCCGGGCGGCCGAGGCTGTTCCGGAGTGTGTCGGTCGGATCAACCGTTGGAAGCGCGCGGTGACGGATCAGCGGAACACGCTTGCACATGGGCTGCGCCAGGAGGGGGAGAATCCAGACCTCACCGAGATGCACTACATCACCCGGTCCCTGCGATGGGTCCTGACCGTGTGCCTGTTGCTGGAGGCGGGAGTTCCACCGGAGCGTTTGGCAGGCGCGGTTCGCGCAAACAGCCGTTTCGAGCGCGATGCACGGAACTGGCGGAGCATATGGCCGAAGGTGTTCGCGCGGGAGTAGGCCAGTCGCGCCGACCGTCCGGTGGGCACCAGAGCCGCGCCTCGCCTTGTCGCGGGCACCGAACGCCACGTCGACTGTCGGTACCGCCGCCTACCCTGACGCCACCGCGCGAGCGCTCCGCTCGCGACCATCCCTATACGGAGGCCCCCATGACATTCGACGAGCTGCGCACCCTAGTAGCCGACTCCACCGCGAGCGACTGGCACCGCATCCTGAAGATCGGCCCCACCTACCGCGACCGCTTCGGCGCATGGTCAGGTCCGGGTGATACCTCCGGTCTCGACCACGACAGCCACGCCGAGATAGTGGTGTACCGGCCCGACATCGACCTCACGATCGCTACGGGATGGCCGAGAACCGAGACGACCGTGACCTGTCTTTCGAGTGGTCGGAGAACTTCCCCGACTCGAAAATCCGTGAGATCAGCCTGGTCGACTTCTTCTGGCACGGATCGCTGGTCGACAGACTCAACTACGCAAACGTCGACGGCGCCCGCGGCATCCTTCCCTTGGGCGGCGGACATCAGGGGCTGCGCATCACCCGGTACGAGCTCGCGGTGGCGCGGCTGCTCAGCGACATCGGGGAGTACCGGGAGTTCGACCGGTACTACTCCTCGGTGCCGTTCGAACTCCAGGACTGACCACCGAGATGTCGCTCGAACTCGTAGACCTGCGTCGCGGTGACGCGAACCGGTACTCCTGGGTGCCGCCGTTCAACTTCGAGACCGCCTACGAGAACGAGCGGTGGTGGGGCGACGTCCCGTACCTGTTCGACGACCCCTGGTACGTACAGGTGCTGGACGGCGGTGCCGAAGTCGCTCGCGTCGAACTCGACGACCCCGGCGGCATCAACCCCGAGTACGTCGATGTGCCGGAGTTGGGACCGGAGCGGTTGGAGATCCAGTTCCTCGAGGTGGCCACCGCCGAATGTGGTCGTGGTGTCGGCACCCGAGTGGTGCGGGCACTGCAGGAGCGGCATCCGGATCGGCGGTTGTTCGCGTACTCGGAGGAGGCGCACGGGTTCTGGGCGTCGCTCGGCTGGGAGCGGTTCGATCACCCGGAGGGTGAGCGGTTCCATCGGCCGCTGTTCATCCAGCAGCGGTTGTGACCCGCGCCGCGTATTCGCCGGTTGCTGTAATCCCCGCGCACGGCGTGGTGCAGGATAGTCAGGTGGCATCAGCTGACTTCAAGTACGACGAGAACGGCACCCTGGTCAGCGTCGGCTACGAGGGCAAGACCGTCGGTGACCTCGTTGCTCAACTCCTCGACCAGGACGTGCGAGTGCTCGTGGACGTGCGCCTGACACCCCTCAGCCGTAAGCCGGGTCTGTCGAAGACGAAGCTCGCCGCGGCCTTACGTGCCGCTGGGATCGAGTACGTCCATCACCGCGCCCTGGGCAACCCGAAGGACAACCGCGCGGGGTTCCGCGCTGGCGAGCCCGAATCTCTGGCGAGGTACCGCGAGGTGCTCGACACCGCCGACGCGACCGATGCGCTCGCGCACGTGTGCGAGCTCCTGGATGGAGGTGCGGTGGCACTGCTGTGCTTCGAGCACGACCACGCCGAGTGCCACCGGAACATCGTCGTGGACCGGGTGCTTCAGACCCGCCCCAACGCCGCTGTGGTGCACGTCTAGAACAAAGCGTTCTCGAACTTCGGGTACCAGGTGCCCAGCACGGAGAAGCTGCGTCGGTACCGGTTCTGGTTGCCGACGTAGAAGTGGATGTCCTTCTCGGACAAAACCATGTCGTCACGCCACCGCTTCAACATTGCTTCGCGAGCACCAGCGTCGCCGTATTCGGTTCGCCACCGTCGGCCAGCCTGCCCCACCTCCCAGTCGAGATTCTTCTGGTCGTGCCCGGGGCACTTCGAGGCGGCGCATCGGTACTTGTATCGGACCGCGAACGGTGCAGGTTCCAGCGGTTCCATCGAGGTCCCGAACAGGTCGGGCTCGGACGCGAGATTCACCTTCGTCTGTTCGGCCGTGGTCCACGGGTCACCATTCACCACGGACGTTTCGATGTCGGTGGGCTTGATCAGCCCGAGTGACGGCGACGGCGTCGCCATGCCCCTTTCGGATTCTGTGCGAGCAGGTCGCACATCGTCGTCTCCCCCATGAGGGAGCCGAGCTTGGTGCGCCGCAGCAGCCAGTTCTTCTTGGTGTCGAGCCGCTCAACGTGCACCATCTCGTCCTGGCGCGGCCGGAAAGACTCGGGACGGTTGTCGTTGGCCTGGTGGTAGGTGCCGTTGATCCGGATGATCTCGTACTTCTTGAACTGGCTATCGAAGTCGGCGTTGCGGAACTTCACCGGGTACAGCCGGATCCAATCGGGCTGGCCGCGGTCGAGGCGTACACCGGCCACGCACACGGTCTCGCCGTAGGTCTCGCTGGGGTTGGGGTAGGTCTTGACTGTGATCATGACATCGGCGGTCTCCTCACCAAGTCGCGGAGCTTTCAGGTCCGCAATGCGGTCCTCGGCCGCGTCATCGTCTCCCATCTCCGAAGCGTATCCAGGCGACGTAGCAGGTTGGGGGAGGTTTGCTCGCGGGTCGATCGTTCACCGGGCTATGAGTTCGCCATCGTCCCGGCGCGCCGCCACCCATGCCTCAGTAAATCCCTGGAGCATGGCCACATGGGTGACGAGGAGCCGCAATGGACACCGAAACGAGTCACAGGAGCCGACGCCGACGCCGACGCCGGCACAGTGCTACGACGGGTACGCGAACGTGCCGGACTGACGGTCTACCAGGCCGCCGAGGCGAGTCGGATCAGCAAGGCGGTCTTGAGTAGAACGGAGCGGGGAGAGCGTCCGGCGCGGGTGACCGAGCTCTTACCCCTCGCCGCGGCGTACCAGATGACCGCCGCCGAGCTCGCCGCCGCGGTCGCGGCGGACCCTGCGGTGCAGGCCGCGGCGATGGAGTAGCAGCTCCCCGGTGTCGGCGGACGGTACCTCTCGTCGATCAGTCTGGTGATCTCGCGGCTTGGGATCAGGGTGCGGTGCCCGAGGCGGATGTCGGTGATGATGCCCTCGCGCTTCAGCCGGAAGAAATGGGTTCTCGATATGCGCAGCTTCTCGATCGCTTCGGGGATGGTGAGCAACTGGTCCGGTTCCATGGCTCGACCGTAGGCCGAAACCGGGATGCATTGCGAGGTCTCCTCCGGTGCCACTGCATCCGCCGCGCCACCGGGAGATGCATTGCTGGGGCCCTCCTCGTCCCCGCCGTAAGGTAGTTCCCGTAGTAGTCACAGAAGGTCATTGAGGGCGAGGGCATGGCGAGGCACACAGGTCGGCTCGAACTTACGTGGACGGACAAGGACCGGGCGCTCCTTTCGACCGGTGATGGCAAGTACGACTACACCTTCACTGACCATGACGACCCCCGCGTCCGCGAAGTGCGACTCCTACGCGAGGTCGACCGGATCGAAGCCCCCACGCCGGCGGATCGACCCAATGACCTTCCCGAGCCAACCGTGGACAACCTCTTGATCACGGGCGATGCCATGCATGCTCTCGATGCGCTAGCGAAGACACCTGAGTGGGCGGCGAAGTATCGGGGCAAGGTCAAGCTCGTCTACATCGACCCGCCCTTCAACACCGGCCAGGCGTTTACTCAGTACGAGGACAACATCGAGCATTCGATCTGGCTCACCATGCTCCGAGACCGGCTGCGGCAAATCAAGCCTCTGCTCTCGAAGGACGGGTCGGTGTGGGTGCATCTCGACCACGTTGAGGTGCACCGCTGCCGGTCCGTGATGGACGAGATTCTCGGTTCGGATAACTTTGCTGCAGAAGTGGCGTGGCAGAAGGCTGACTCGACTCGGAACGATGCAAAGACGCTGTCGGTGGACCACGACACGCTGCTCGTCTATCGGGCGTCTCCCGAGTGGAGCCCCAACCGCCTTCCGAGAACCGCTGAGTCCGACGCGCGATTCTCCTCGCCAGACCGAGACCCGCGGCCGTGGTTCGACGACAACCCCACCGCCCCAGGGGCCAAGACCCACCAAGGCATGGTCTACGCCATCGAGCACCCGATGACGGGCGAGCGTGTCTACCCCGCTCGTGGTCGTTGTTGGTGGACTCAACAGTCTCAGATCCTCGAGATCATGAACGAGTACGCGCCGTATGAACTTCGCGACTTGGGCGACGTTCACAAGCGCGCTGAACTGTGTGGCGTCAAGCCCGACGACGTTCGGCAGAACGTAATGGCGGTAGCGCTGACCGTCCCACTCGCAGAAGCTCGCGTCCGCGCGCGCGAACGGTACGACCAGGGGGAGTGGCCGCAGATCCTGCTCCGCTCAGGCGGTGAAGGCAGATTGGGCCGTAAGGCCTACGTGCCGAAGAAGGGCCTTGTCGCCTCCACCTGGTGGACCAACGACCTAGTCGGCCACAACCGCGAGGCCAAGGCCGAAGTCAAGGCGATCTTCCCGAACCTGAACGCCTTCGCCACCCCGAAGCCTGAACGACTCTTGGAACGCGTCATTCAGATCGGGAGCGATCCGGGCGACATCGTGTTGGATTGCTTCGCCGGCTCCGGGACTACAGCCGCGGTAGCCCACAAGATGGGGCGCCGCTGGGTCACTAGTGAGTTGATCGCCGACACTGTCGAGGCGTTCACCAAGCCCCGGCTGATTCGGATGCTCAAGGGAGACGACCCTGGAGGCGTGACGACCTCATCCGTGCGCGTAGCAGCGAACGGGGTCTCACTCCCGCTGGATGTAGACCCCAAAGCTGCACAGCAATTCCAGACAACCCTCGGGCGCGTACTCGGCAACCCTCCCGCAGAAGGCGATGATCTTGAAGCGCCGCCGCTGACGCTTAACGCCGCGAAGGTGTTGGCCGGTGCTGTTCGGGATGCTCAGAAGCGAGGCGAACTCAGTCTCGGCGCTGACGACACCGCGACTTTGCTTGCTCTTCTGGGGCAGGTTGGCAAAAATGGGGCGTTGTCGGAGGTCGACGTCACCAAATCGGTCAAGACCGAGCTGAACAGGAGGACTCGCACGCGAGACGCGGTCACAGTTAAGTGGCACGGCGGTGGCGGGTTCACCCACCTCGAGGTAGCTCCGTCGATGTATGAGGTGGACGACGAAGACGGTGATGTCTACCTGTCCCCGGAAGCAATCAACGGAATGTGGTCGCGGTCGGTAGCGGCACAGTTGAAGTTCACGTTCACGCCCGACCACCCGGTGTTCTGCGGCGTCCGAGGTCGTCAGAGGCTTGCGGTAGTGGACGGTGTCGCAGACGAGATCGTAGTACACACGGTGGTCGAGCAGCTCGGCGTCAAGGAAAAAGCTGTGGTGGTAGCGAAGGTTGTGCTCCCAGAAGCGCAGGCGCTGCTGACGGAGCTGTCCCCCGGGTCACGCCTGAGGAAGGCGCCGCGGGACCTGTTCCCGAAGAGGACGGTGAAGTGACTATGTCCGTCGACATCGTCTTCGATGAACTCCTGATCAACGAGATCGCCGCTCGGTTTGATCTGCGAGATCCCAACAGACGCGCGCTGGAGGCAGTCATTAAGGCTGTCGGTATTGCCACCCCCGCGGAGGGCTTCCCGGAGCTTGTAACCGACCTCGCCACCGGTGTTGGCAAGACCTACCTGATGTCTTCGCTGGTCGACTACGCCGCCGCGCAGGGAGTTCGGCACGTGCTGGTGGTGACGCCGGGGAGCGTCATCCAGAACAAGACCCTGGACAATTTTGACGCGGCGTCGGCGAAGTACGTGGCCGGTGCCGACCACGAGCCCATCGTTATCACTCCCGACAATTTCAGAGCGGGCGCTGTTGGCGCGGCGTTACGTGACCCGGACGCCTTGAAGGTGTTCGTGTTCAACGTCCAGCAGTTGATTCGGCCCTCGGACAAGGTCTCCCGCAAGGTCCGCGACACCGACGAGAACCTCGGCGATGACCTGTACTCCTATCTGGAGCAAGCCGACGACCTGCTAGTGATCGCTGATGAGCACCACATCTACCACGAGAAGGCCACGGCGTTCTCGGCGGCGATTCGAGAGTTGAACCCGCTGGCGCTGATCGGTCTGACCGCGACACCTTCCAAGTCGGATCTGGGCAAAGTGATTTTTCAGTACACGCTCGGGGAGGCGATCGCGGACGGTCACGTGAAGACCCCCGTGATCGTGTACCGAAAAGATGGGACTAAGGACGAGCGCACTCAGCTGGCTGATGCATGCCACCTGCTCCGGAAGAAGGAGACCGCGTACCGGCAGTTTCTCCTTACCCGGCCAGATCTACCCCAGATCAAGCCAGTGCTCTTCGTCGTATGCTCCTCGATTGACCACGCGACGGAGGTCGGACAGACACTCGCCCAGGACGGATTCATCGGGGATCCCGCTGCGGTCTTGGAGATCACGTCCCAGTCCTCCGACGAGGCTCTTGCCGCCCTCGCTGCTTGTGAAGCGCCGGAGTCACCCATCCGGGCGATCGTCAGCGTCAACATGCTCCGCGAAGGGTGGGACGTCCGCAATATCGCAGTGATCGTCGCGCTGCGGCGGTTGGCGTCGCAAGGACTGACCGAGCAGATTCTAGGCCGAGGTCTCCGGTTGCCGTTCGGAGTTCTCACGCAGGTGGCCATGGTCGATCAGGTTGACCTGGTAGCGCACGACTCGTACCAGCAGCTGTTGGCGCAGAAAGATGCGCTTCGTGAGCGCATCGAGATCGCCCCCTCACAGGTCGACGTCGATGAGCAAGGCGCGGCGACGACTGCTGGCGACCTTGCAGTGCCCGACCCAGAGCTACCAACCAGCCCGACGAACCTGGGCGGGGCGGGGCTCGAAGGCCAAGCAGATCCCGATGAGGACGTCCTAGAGCCGGGCACCGGCGTTCAGCCACTCACGTTCATCGATACGGACGGCGGCGAAGATTCTGAGCCGACTCTCTTCACCCAAGAGACCGATGACAGGATCGCCGAGCCCGCACCCCAGCCGATGGGACGAGTCGGGAACGCGCCACAGATTCTGTTCCCGAGACGCGTCGCCCGAATGTCGGTGGCGTCGTTCAGCCTCTCAGACATTCCGGATGGGGATGCGCAGGCTGCTGGTGCTCGGTTCATCACTGAGATCCCGACCTTCCTTGCCAAAGACGCATTGATCGCAACCCGCGACGACCACGACGACATCACCATCAAGGTCGCGCCGCAGAAGAACGTCGAGGCCCAGCAGATGTACCTCGGGATCGACACGATCCGCGAGGACCTGACCGCAGCGATCTTCCGTCAGGTTGAGGAATCGGCTTCGGAGAAGCGCGCGGCGCGGCGGATCACCAATGCCTTCCTGAAGGGCGCTGGTGTCGTTACGGGGAACGAGACCGCCGAATGGGGTGAGAACCGTCGTCAGCAGGCGATCGGAGGCATGACCCGCCTCATCAACGATGCCTACAGTAAGCGCCTTCGTCAGATGGTCTACGACCTTGAACCCGTCACACTGCCGGTCGAGCCGGTGATCATCGACGCGGCGCGCGATGCCTACAGCGACAAGTTCGTCAAGCACGTCCAATTCACTGGCTGGCAGCGCAACATCATGTCCGTAGCAACCTTCGACGCCGGGTCGACTGAGTGGAAGATCGCCCATTTGCTCGACCGCGACGACGACATCGCATGGTGGCTGCGGTTGTACACGAACGGCCCTGCCTTCATTCCGACGAGTCGAGATGGCAGCTATTTCCCGGACTTCATCGCGATCGACACTGCGGGGGTCTACTGGTTGATCGAAGGCAAATCCGACAAGAATGCTCTCGACGCCGACGTTCTCCGGAAACGGGAAGCCGCCGAGAACTGGGCGCGCTTCGTCCGGGATAAGGGCGAGTTCGGAGACTGGCACTACGTGTTCGCCACCGAGTCGCACATCAAGCACGCGGGTTCGTGGACAGCGCTGAAGGTAGCGACTGAACCTGAGTAGAGAAACGCGCTGCAGCTTGGCTTAAACCCGAAGCCGAACCGATCGCCGGTGGCGGACTATGCGGCATCAGCCGGCGGACCGCTCCGTCTTCCGTCTCCGCGTGCGATCGTGCCGCCGGGCACCGACTCGGACGCCGTGTGCCGGCCGTGCAGCGCATCGGACTCGGGGTTGCCAGCAGCGCTGACCGTCTGCGCCTGCTCGCGGTCTTTGCCCGCGCCACCCGGCCCTCCCATGCCGCCCATCGGCATCATCGGGATGCCGCCGGCGCCCATCGGTCGCGTACCCGTCGCGCTGGCCGGAGCCGCACCGCCTGCGCTGGTGCCCGTGGCGCCTGACGTCTTGGTCTCCGGGCCGACCGAGAACGCCGACCGAGGCTCACCCGAGCGACCCGACACGTCGCTGCCCGTGTTCAGGCCGGTCGAGGAGGTACCGGAGGTCACAGGCTGTGCGTTCGCCGTGGCACTGGCACTGAGACCCGTGGCCGACGGAGTCGACGGCGCCGCGGGGGAGGACGGCGTCACTGCGGCGGGAGCGCTGGTAGTCGGCGCCGAGCCTCCGCCGAGCGTGAGCGGCGTGCCGATGAGACCGGTGAGGTCGGCGGTATCGAGCACGCCGTCCTCGCCCAACAGCTTGTCGAGCGGGTTCGTCTTGTCCTTCTCCGGCTGCTGGGTCTGCTGCGGGGTGGTCGCGGGAGTGGACGCGGCGGGCTGCGCCTGCTGCTGCCCCTGCTGCGACTGGGGCTGCTGCTGAGAGGCGAGCTGGGTGAGCAGCGACGAGAGGTCATCGCCGCCGCTGGTCTTGGTCTCGGTGGGCTTCGCCGCCGCGGGAGTGGCGGCGGGGGTGTTGCTGGGCTTCGGTGTGCCGGTACCGGTACCGGTGCTGGTCTTGCTCGGGTCGCTGCGCTTGCCGTTCTCGCCGCTCGGTCGAGGGGAGCCGGTGCCGGGAGCGGGCGTGCCAGAGTCGGTGCCGCCGGGTACATCGCGCCCGGACGAGTCCTGCTCGGTACCGCTACCCGTGGTTATCTCCTTGAGCTTCTCCTCGGCCTTCTCCTCGGCCTTGTCGTACGCGGCGTCGGCGGCCTTCCGCTTGTCGTTGAGCTCCTTGAGCTTCTTCGACGCGTTCTCGAGCTCAGTCTTGGCTGCGCTGGTATCGCCACTCGCTGTGGCAGCGTCCTTGAGTTTTTGTCGCGCATCTTGGATGGCCTTGCGTGCGGCGTCGAGTTCGGAGTCCTTGGGCGCGTTGTTGTTCCACGTCTTGGCCGCGTCCTCGCGGATCTTCAGAGCCGCTGCGACGATCGCCAAGTTCGCCGCGGCCTTCTCCGCGATGCCCGCCTGCTTCGTGAGGATCTTGAGCTGCTCGGTGATGGTCTTGCCGGACGCATGCCTAGTGAGGTCGGTTACCTGCTTGCGTAGCGCGATGGCCGAGTTGCTCGTCGCAACGGCGGCTGCATGAACCGCCGCCTGTCCGAGATTCTCCGGGCGATGCTCTCCTGAGGGTGCCATGCGCTCCAGGATGCCAGCTCTACCAGCGAAAACGGGCCCGAGACGCCTTACTGGCCGGTGCCGAGAGCGACGGTGGCGTGCAGCCGGTCGAGTACGGTGCTGATGAAGGTCGCCATGCCGGCGTTGCCGTCAACGCAGCGGTGGATACCGATGAGGATCGCCGACCCGGAGGGGGCGACCACGAAGACCGGCGCGCCGGAGTCGTTGCCCTGCGTGACGGCCTCAGTACGGATGTTGTAGCCGTCGGCGCTGATCAAGCGGCTGCATACGACACCCGAGCGGGCGCCGTTGATGCAGACGGGGTCTCCCGGCTGGACGAGGTTCGGCACGTCCGCATTGGCCATGATCCCGGCGACGGGCCATCGACCGGCGATGCGGCTGGCGTCGGCAGCGGCGGGGGCCCAGATGATCGCGGAGTCGTTGGCCGCGTCGGCGTCAACGGCGGACTCCACGTTGCCCATCAGTGCCTGCGGACCGAGAGCGTCGCTGGTCTGCGAGAGGTACGCCGGGGTGGAGGCCTTCCCTGATGTGCAGTGCCCAGCTGTGATGAAGCCACTGCGGCCGTCGCTGCTGCGTACAGCGGGTCCGAGGGTGCAGAATCGTGACTGCTTGCCGATGTTGCGGTAGCCGAACCCGATGCCGACTTTCGATGAGCGCCGTCAGGTCCATCCGCTCATCCCGGAAGCTGATCGAGCGGATGCCTGGGCGACAGCGATGTCACTTCGGTGGGGACACTCGAGGGTCGGATTTCGTATTTCCGAGACCCGCCTGTTCGTCGCTTGTCGAAAAACCGTCGACAGATGACTCTTGTTGCCATCGGCGAACTTTGCCACGCGCAGATGCTGGTACGACCGCCCCGGCGCTAGGCTGACCGGGTGGACGTGATCGATCAGGCACAGCAGGACTTGTCTCGTGGGGACCACGGTGGTGCGCGCGACCGACTGTACGCAGCATTGCGTCGTGAGCCTGCGTCGCAACCGATACTCGAGTTGCTTGCCTACACATACCTGGTGATGGGGGACCGTGCCTCGGCAGGGGCGGCATGGTTCCTGACCGGCAAATCCGACGACGATCCCACGGCAGCGTCCGCGTTCGCGGCATTGGAGGCGCGCCATGGGTCTGCGATCGGTGTTGCGCGGGCACTGCCGATCAACGCCCCGTCGGAGTACTACCCAACGCACGCCAGGAACCGCCTCGAACGGCTGACGACGGCGATTCGCAACAACGGGCAGGACTGGGTTCCCCCGAGGGACACCGTCTACTTCGACGAAACAGGAGTCGACTCGGACGACTTCCTCGACGAGGACTTCCCGGACGGCAGCTCCGGGCCTGGCGGACGCTCGGTGCATCAACGCGTCGTAGCGGCGCTCATCATCCTCGCGATCGCAGCGACTTCGGCTTCGGTAGTGTTGGCAATCGTGTTTTCGTAGACGAATGGTCCGATTGTCAGATGCAAGCGTAAGGTTTCGACAGACAATATTCTGCTAGTGGCAAGGGCAGCACCATCGACGACACCCGGCGTGACGACAGCTACGGCGACGAGCTGTACGCGGTGAACCTCGCACAGGCACGGCTGTTCGCAGCTGGGCTGGCCGAGTACATAGAGACGTGCACGGCATCGATCGAGATTGCTCAAGCACGAGCATTCCGCGCACGTGCCGACAAGGCTGCGAAACGAGCGAAGGAACTGGATTCGGAAGCGGCCACCCTGCGCCGTGAGCTTTATGACATGTACCGGCAGATCGACAACATGACAGCTCGCTTCCCTGAACTACGCGGAGATACTGTCTTCCGCACGTGACTCAAGACTCTGCTGGCTTCGCACGAACATGCATTCGTTCACCCTGCGGACCGAACAGGCTCAGTATCTCGACAGGCCGTTCGTCGACGGAGCCGAACCAATGCGGCACGCGGGTATCGAATTCGGCGGCCTCCCCAGGCTTCATGACGATGTCATGCTCACCGAGCACGAGACGCAGCCTGCCGTTGAGGACGTACAGCCATTCGTAGCCCTCGTGGACGCGCGGGTCTGGTTCACTACGTCCTCCGTCGACGACGATCTTGTACGCCTGCATACCGCCGGGTCGACGCGTGAGCGGGTGGATGGTGACCTGATCGCGTCGAACCGGATTCGACTTCACGCGGGGGTCTTCGACCGGCGGAGCGCTGATCAGTTCGTCGAGGGGTATCTGATGTGCACGCGCGATGGGGAGTAGCAACTCCAGGCTCGGCTTCCGGTCCCCGGACTCCAGTCGCGAAAGGGTGCTGAGCGAGATGCCGGTCGTCTCGGCCAGCGATGCCAGCGTCGTTCCGCGTTCGGTCCGTAGGCTACGGAGTCTGGGACCGACTCCAGCAATGACGTCATCGATGTTCGGATCGGCGGTACTCATCCATACATTGCAGTTTCGGCAAACTAATTTGTCAAGTTACTCGATCGCTGATCAAGTTCGGACAAACTCGAGTGCGCACCGTGGTTGACGCCCATACTTGAGCGGTGACCAGGGAAATTACCGCGACGCACGTCCCGGTTCGCCGCTCGCGTGTGCTTCGTGATGCATATGGCAGTACCAGTGCCGAAGCCTTCATGATCATCGCCGTCGCAACGATTCTCGTCACTCGCTTGTATCTCGAACTTACCAACTATCCGCAGGTGGGTGGCAAGACGCTGCACATCGCGCATGCACTCTACGGCGGGGCGCTGATGATGCTGGCGCTACTGCTCGGATGGATGTTCCTCGGGTTCGGGGTGCGAGCGCTCGCCGTCGTGCTCGGTGGCATCGGTTTCGGTCTGTTCCTCGACGAGGTCGGCAAGTTCGTCACCAAGGACAACGACTACTTCTACGGGCCGTCGTCGGAGATCATGTACATCCTGGTGGTCGTCGTCCTCGTCGGTAATCGCATCGTCCGCGACGCCAGACGGCCCTCGCAGGAGGAGACTCTGGCCAACGCAGCGCATATCGCGGCGCAGGGCGTCACGCACGGGCTTCCCGAGCATCGACGAGCCTGGGCGCTACGGATGGTCGATCGTGCCGAGGCCGAGGGCGCCGAACCGCAAACCGTCGCAGGTCTACGGTTACTACTCGAGAACTGCAGATCCGGCAGTTCTCGCCTGTACGACGCACAGAAGTTCGCTCCACGTTTGATTCCGCGTTTCTTCAAGAGTCCTCGATGGGTGCCGCTCGTCTCCTGGGCCATGACGCTCGCGGCATTCGTCGGCGTCGTGTTCGGCATTGTGGAATTGGTGTTGGGCGACCTCCATGTGGATACGACCGACACCACGATCGATATCGACGGAATGGGAATCGCGAGCGGAATTCTGTTCGTATCGTCCTGTCTCACTCTGTCATTGGCGCTTCCTTCGGTCATCCGACTTCGAAGCGGCAAGTTGTGGCCGCTTCGAACGCTGCGAATCGCGGCGCTGATCTTCACCTTGCTGAACGCACTGGTGGATTTCGCTCAGGAGGGATTCCTCGCCTTGATAAGCGTGGCAATCGGATTGTTCACGCTGGCAGTGCTGTCACATCGAATCGATGTTCGTACCGTCGAGATCGCCGAGAACAATGCAGCGCACGGCGATGTGCTGTCCATGCCTAAATAGGGAGACGAAGCCGTCTGTCACTCTCGAAGCGACGTCGTTCTCCGCTGAACGGATCACGAAACTCGATCGATCGCGCCAGGAGCTGCAGCGGCGTCGAGTAGTCGTCTCCAGCCACGTCGTAGAACTCCGGGTAGAAGTTGTCTCCCAGAATGGGAATGCCGAGCGAATTCATGTGCACCCGGAGCTGGTGTGTGCGTCCGGTTCTCGGGTGCAACGTGTACATCCCGTGTCGCCCATCGTGCTCGGACAGCTCCAGAAAGGTCTCCGCATTGGGTTCACCCGGCACTTCTTCGGCGCGAAGTACGCCACGCTCCTTGATCATTCGGCTGCGCAGCGTGACAGGCAGCGACAGATTCGGTTCGTAACGCGCGACTGCGTCGTACACCTTGGTGACAGCCCGCTCGGCGAAAAGTTCCTGGTAGGCGCGTCGAACCTCGCGGCGCACCGTGAACATCAGGACACCTGCAGTGAGCCGATCGAGGCGATGTACCGGACTGAGCTCGGGCAGATCCAACTCCCGGCGGAGTACCACCAGAGCCGACCGTGCGATGTATGCCCCTCGCGGCATCGTGGCGAGAAAGTGCGGTTTGTCGACGACCAACAGGTTCTCGTCTCGATGAAGGACCGGGGTCGCGAACGGCACAACCGGCTCGACGGGGGGATCACGATAGAGATAGATGTCGGCGCGCGGAACGATCGGCGACGCCACTGCCAGCGGAGTTCCCGACGAATCGAAAATTTCCCCCAGGTCCATCTTCTCTCGCAGCCGAGCGGAATCCTGCGGAAATCTGTCGACGAGGTAATCCAGGATCGTCCCGAACTGCGACGCGTCGGGCATGCGTATGCGGGTGGGTCCGAGACCGTCGCGGAGAGGAAGGGGAGCACGGACCATGGCCTCACTCTAATGATGCCTCAGTAGGTGTTCAGGCCCGCTTCAGTCCGGAAGCGCTAGGCTTTCCAGCATGACACCGGATCGCCGTTGGACCGCGAAAGACCTCGGCGATCTGACGGGTCGAAAATTCATCGTCACCGGTGCCAACAGTGGACTCGGTGAGGTGACTGCCCGGGCGCTCGGGGGCGCCGGGGCTGATGTCCTTCTGGCCTGTCGGGACACGGCCAAGGGCGATGCGGTGGCTCGTAGCATCGGTCCCAGAGCACATGTGCGACGACTGGATCTGGCGGATCTGGAATCGGTTCGATCGTTCGCGAGCACCGTGGACTCGGTCGACGTGTTGATCAACAATGCCGGCGTCATGGCCGTGCCGTTTCGACGCACGGCCGACGGATTCGAGATGCAATTCGGTACCAACCATCTCGGGCACTTCGCGCTGACGGGTCTGCTGGCGAGCAAGGTCACCGATCGTGTCGTGACACTGTCCAGTGGATTGCATCAGATCGGGCGTATTCACCTCGACGATCCGAACTACGAGCGCCGGTCCTATCGCCGTTGGCCGGCGTACGGACAGTCCAAACTGGCCAATCTGATGTTCGCTCTCGAGTTCGATCGACGACTGGCTGCGGTGGGTTCGGAGTTGAAATCGGTTGCAGCGCATCCTGGCTACGCTCGAACGAATCTGCAGGGGCGGACCGAGTCGTTTCAGGACACTGTGATGGCCATTGGCGGAAAGATGCTTGCACAGAGCGCTGAGATGGGTGCGCTGCCCGAGTTGTACGCAGCCACTTCACCCGAGGTGACCAGCGGGTTGTATATCGGCCCGGACGGGCGATCCGAACTGAGCGACTATCCCACCATCGTCGGCCCGAGTTCGCGTGCGAGGGACCGCGCGGTCGCGTCCGCGCTGTGGAGCAAGTCCGAGGAACTTACCGGTGTGCGCTTCGCGCCCGTCGGTGGGTAGTGACGTCGGGACATCACTACCCACCGACGGGACTACCCACTGACGGGTCGTTCACGGGTCAGATCGAGACGACCATTTTTCCGGTGTTCTCGCCGCGGAGCAAACCGATGAATGCGCTTGGAGCGTTCTCGAGACCGTCGACGACGGTCTCGTCCCACTCGATGACGCCGTCGGCCAACCACTGGGCCATCTTCTCGGAGAACTCGCCGGCAAGGTGGCTGTACGACCCGACGATGAAGCCTTTCAGCGTCAACTCCTTGCCGATGGCCAAGGCCAGATTGCGTGGAGCAGGTGTCGGCTCGGTGGCGTTGTACTGAGAGATCGCGCCGCACAGCGCGAACCGTGCGTACTTGTTCGCGGACGCGATCGCAGCTTCGAGGTGGTCACCGCCCACATTGTCGAAGTAGACGTCGATTCCGTCGGGGGCGGCCTGTGCCAGTTGCTCTTTCACGGATCCATCGTGGTAGTCGAACGCCGCGTCGAAGCCGAGCTCGAGCAAACGTGCTACTTTCGCGGGCGAGCCAGCGCTGCCGATGACGCGTGCGGCGCCGAGAGCCTTGGCGATCTGGCCGACAAGCGATCCGACCGCTCCAGCCGCGCCGGACACGAAGACGGTGTCGCCTGCCTTGAACTGCGCGACATCTGTCAGACCGGAATAGGCAGTGAGGCCGGTCATTCCGAGTGCGCCGAGGTACGCCGACGCTTTCGCACGAGACAGATCCACCGTTCGCGCACCTTTTCCGTCGACGACGGCGATGTCGCGCCAACCCTTCCCGTGGCTGACTGCGTCGCCGACCGAGAACGCATCGTTGCGAGTCTCGATGACCTCTCCGACGGCTCCACCGTCGAGCGGTGCGTCGAGTGCGAATGGGGGAACATAGGATTTGACGTCGTTCATGCGGCCGCGCATGTAGGGATCGACGGACATGACGATGTTCCGCACCAGAATCTGGCCGTCATTCAGGGATGGCAGTTCAGTGGCGACGGTGCGGAAGTTGTCCGATACCGGTTCGCCATTGGGGCGCGATGCGAGATGAATTTCCTTGGCTTGCACAGTTGGAACCTCTTTCTAGTCGTCGGTGACGGTGACGGTGACGTCGATGTTGCCGCGGGTGGCGTTGGAATACGGGCACACCTGGTGTGCCTGGTCGGCAAGTGCCTGGGCCTCGTCGTGAGCGAGATTGGGCAGCGTGACTTCGAGGGTGACCTCGAGCTGGAAACCGCCGGCATCGTTGGGGCCGATGCCGACACGTGCGCCGACTGCAGAATCGGTGATGTCGGCCTTCGCCTGGCGAGCGACGAGCTGCAGTGCCGAATGGAAGCATGCTGCATAGCCGGCGGCGAAGAGCTGCTCGGGATTGGTACCTTGGCCGCTGCCGCCCATTGCCTCGGGGATCGCGAGGTCGAGATCGAGTCGTCCGTCGGAGGTGCGTGCGTGGCCGTTGCGGCCTTCGCCGGTAGCCAGTGCTTCGGCGGTGTAGATGGTTTTCATGTGAGTGACTGCCCTTCTGTGTCGTGTAGCGCGCCGGTCAGCTTGACCAGCGAGTCTCGGAGATGTTCCAGGTCTTCGACCGTCATGCCGGTCTTGTGAGCGAGCTGTCTGGGGATGTCGAGTGCCTCGGACCGTAGTGCGCTTCCGGACTCCGTCAGGTGAATTTCGACCCGGCGTTCGTCCGATGTGAGACGGCGACGCTCGATGAAACCGAGTCCTTCGAGTCGCTTGAGCAGCGGTGACAGTGTGCCGGTGTCGAGTTCGAGTTCGGCACAGATCTCGCGGACACCGCGCCCGTCCTTTTCCCACAGCACCAGGAGCACGAGGTACTGGGGGTAGGTGACGCCGAGACGCTCGAGCATCGGGCGATACACCGCGGTGGTTGCCCGCGATGCGGAGTACAGCGCGAAGCACACCTGGCGATCGAGTGCGAGTTCGTTGGTCACCTCAGGAACAGTAGTGCACATTTAAGTTGTGCGCAACCTATTTGGGAAAGCCGGTGCGTGCGACTGCGCACGCACCGGGGGTCAGCTCGTCAACGACTCGGACAGTCCGTCGAGCACGATGGTCGCGGCGGTCGGGCCCGCGTTGAGGTACCAGGGATCGTCGTCGACCGTCACGATGTGCCCCTCGGTCGAGCTGCTCATTCCGGTCCACAGTGGATTGGTCGTGTATGTCTCGGCGCGCGAGCCTGTCTCGGACGTCTGACTGCCGACGAAAACCCAGTCGGCGTTTGCCAATTGGATCTCTTCTTCGCTGAAGTCCTGCGAGGTTTTGTCGAACTGCTGGCTTTCGGGTCGAGCGAGACCTGCATCCCAGGCGATGTATCCGGCGAACGACGGGACTCCGAACACGCGGGCTCGGTCGGCGGTGAATCGGACGAACGAAACAGTCGGCTTGGCGGTACTGACCTCCTGGCCCAGATCCTTTGCTCGCGTGACGAAGTCGTCGATGAACGACTGCGCTTGTTCGGTGCGGCCGAGGGCATCTGCCAGGAGTAGGAAGTCCTGCTTCCAGTTCACGCCCGTCCCCTCGGTGAGTACGGTCGGTGCAATAGCGGACAGCGTGTCGTAGCTGTCCTCGGATGCTGCCTTGTTGGCAAGAATGAGGTCTGGTTCCAGTTGTGCGATCGCTTCGAGATTCGGGGCCTGGCGACTACCTACGTCGACCAAGCCGGCGAGTTCGTCGCTGTACTGCGGAAATTCTCGAGTGATGTAGTCAGGGACGAGTGCTGCCCCATCGCCGTAAGCAACGCCGGTCGGCACGACTCCCAGTGTCAGTACCGCGTCGAGTTGCCCGGTGGCGATGACGACTACACGCTTCGGTTCGGCGGGGATTTCGGTGCTGCCTCCGAAGTGGCCGACGGTACGGGGGAATACGCCGTCGTCGACGCCGGGCGAGCCCATGCCGTCGGGAATCCCGGTGGGCCCGGGGGATTGGGCTACCGCTTCGACGGTGGTCGTCGTGACAGATTCGTCGGCGGGTGCATCTCCGGAACTGCACGAGGTCACGAGTGCGGCTGTGGCGATGAGGGAAAAGACGATCGATGTTCGTTTCACGGGGCCTCTTGAATCGGAATCGTGCTGAAGGTAAGGGAACGCTATCCTGCGCGGGATGGATAAACAATATCTGTGACAGATATAGTTCTGTGTCATGAGCCACCCGGACGAAGGCATTGCACGTGGTCTGCTCGATGCAGCGTTCGATCTTCGTCGCGTCCTCCGTGCGCATCTCGACGAATCCGGTACCGACGAGACGCTGCCTCTCGCTCAGGCAGAGGTCGTTCGCACCGTCGCAGTGTTTCCCGACAGCCGGATCGGCGATATCGCTTCGCGTCTGAAGCTTCGCCCGAACACGGTCAGCACGCTCGTGCGGACCTTGGTCGACAAGGGTTTGCTCGATCGGCTTCCCGATCCGGCGGACGGGCGTGCCGTCGTGCTGCGGGTGAACGACGAACGTGCTGCCCGACGGGCGCGTCGAACGGACCGTCGGGCGGAAGTGCTTGCCGCCGAGATCGGGAAGCTGTCGGCTGCCGAGCGTCGGGCAGTGGAAAAGGCGCTGCCGACGCTGGTGAAGTTGAACGATGCCCTCCGGGCATAGTGGCACGGTTAAGTGCACTCCCGGACACTCGAGCGTGCCACTGGGGCCGGAGGCCCTCGGTCGGGAAGGCGTGCTACCGTCGTGCCCATGCAGCGCGCATATTTTTGGTTTAGCAGGCCGGCCCCGGGTGGGTCAGCCAGCGACGCCATGCGCTGAAGCCCCCACCCCACGAGCCGGATACAGACCGGCTCGACGTGCGCGTGGAGCTCTGCGAGAGCCGGTCTGAGAAAGTAGACAACTTCTCATGACTATCGACATCACCCCCATGGACACAGATCTCGACGATCAGCGCACCATCAGCATCAGTCCGCTCGTGGCGCCGTCGTTGCTGCGCCGTGAACATGCGGCCGACGACGCGGTATCCGCGACAGTTCGCCGCGGCCGCGACGGTGTCGTCGACATCCTCGACGGCCGCGACGACCGCCTGATCGTCATCGTCGGACCATGCTCGGTGCACGACACCGCTGCGGCCATGGACTACGCGCGCAGGCTCGCGGAGAAGGCCGCCGAGCTGGGCGATCGCCTCCACATCGTCATGCGTGTCTACTTCGAGAAGCCGCGTACGACGCTGGGTTGGAAGGGCCTGATCAACGACCCTCACCTCGACGGCTCGTTCGATATCAACGAGGGGCTGCGCGTGGGGCGCCAGCTACTCGTCGACATCTCCGCGCTCGGTCTGCCGGTGGGGTGCGAGTTCCTCGACCCGATCACACCGCAATACATCGCCGACCTGGTCAGCTACGGCGCCATCGGTGCTCGCACCGCAGCCAGCCAAGTACACCGGCAGCTTTGCAGCGCACTGTCGATGCCGGTCGGAATCAAGAACTCGACCGAGGGTGACGTCCAGGTCGCGGTCGACGGAACCCGCGCGGCGGCGTCGAGCCACGTGTTCCCGGGTACCGATCTCGACGGCCAGGCGGCCTTGATTCGGACCACGGGCAACCCCGACTGCCACGTCATCCTGCGTGGCGGAACCGACGGGCCGAACTACGACGCCGACTCGGTCGCCGACACCGTCGCCCGGCTGCGGAAGTCGTCGCTGCCCGAACGTGTCGTCATCGACGCCAGCCATGGCAACAGTCGCAAGGACCACAACAAGCAGGTCGACGTGGTCACCGACTTGTCCGCGCGTATCGCAGCGGGCGAGCACGGAATCGTCGGCGTCATGCTCGAGAGTTTCATCGAAGCAGGTCGCCAGGACTTGACCCTCGGGCACAAGGACGAGCTCACCTACGGGCAGTCCATCACCGACGCGTGCCTCGACTGGTCCACCACTGCAACGCAACTCGACGCTCTCGCCGCAGCAGTGGAGGGGCGCAGGGCCTAACGTACTCCGCGCGGCCGGAACTGCACGCTCACGCGTGGGCCGGTCGCGCGGGTGCTCTTGGGAACGGCATGTTCCCAGGTTCGCTGACACGAACCGCCCATGACGATCAGATCTCCGTGTCCGAGGGTGAACTTGAGTGACGGCCCACCTCCTCGCGGCCTGAGCATCAATTGCCTTGTAGCGCCGAGGGATACGATGGCCACCATCGTATCTTCGGTGGCGCTTCGGCCGATGTTGTCGCCGTGCCACGCGACGCTGTCGGATCCGTTTCGGTAGTAGCACAGACCGGCGGTGGCGAACTCCTCGCCGAGTTCTTGGCGGTAGTGCGCGTCGAGTGCCGTCTTGGCGTCGATCAAGGCAGCATTCGGCCACCGTTCGGTCTCGGAGTAGAACCTGACGAGCCGTGGAACATCGACGACTCGGTCGTACATCTGACGTCGCTCTGCGCGCCAGTCGACGTCTCCGACGAGTCGATCGAACAGGTCCACCGAACTTGCCCATCCGGGCCGCACGTCCACCCAGGCGCCGCGGCTGAGTTCGCGTCGGGTGACCGATGCGCCCAGGTGTCCGAGGTCCGAGTCCTCGTCGGTGAACAACGAACCCTGCACCTCGATACTCATGCCGGTGAGTCTAGCGCCATTCGAACGTATGTTCCAGTAGTTGAATGCAGGGTAGGCAACCCTTGTTTATGTGCTACCTTTGCGCGTCTCGATCCGAACCCGGAGGTCGCCGCTCATGAAGAACGCCACAGTGCTGCGTCGTACGACATTGCTGATGGCCGCGCTGTCCACTGCTGTCGCATTGGTCGGATGCGGTTCCGGCCCCGCAGAGGACGCGTCGGCGACGACGAGTACAGCGGGTTCCGGGGATACTTTCCCGGTCACCATCGAGTCGACACTCGGAAGCGCGACGATCGAGTCGGCTCCGACACGAATTGCTACTTGGGGCTGGTCCAACCAGGACGCCCTGCTCGCGCTCGGTGTCGTTCCGGCGGCGATGCCCTCGTTCGTGGGGGAGACCTACGGCGCCGACGCGGAGGGCGTACTGACCTGGGACAGGCAGACTCTCGACGATCTCGGTGCCCCAACGCCGACTCTGTTCGAGGGTGACGGCACCGGTGAGGTTCCGGTCGAGAAGTTCGCGGAGGTAGCGCCGGACGTCATCTTTGCTCCCTACTCGGGCATCACCCAGGAAGAGTTCGACGCGCTGTCGGAGATCGCCCCCGTCGTCGCCTACCCGGATCAGCCATGGACAGCATCGTGGGAGGAACAGCTCACCATTGCGGGGCAGGTTCTCGGCAAGCAGTCCGATGCAGCCGCACTCGTGGACGCGACCGAGCAGGAGATCGCCGACGTCGCCGCGGAATATCCTGCGTTGAAAGGGAAAACGATCACCCTCACGCTCCCGAGTGGGCCTGGAGTGTTCTCGGTGAGCAAGAGCCACGACGTTCGAATCGAATTCCTCGAGCAGCTGGGCTTGGTCAACGAGGAGTCGATCCAGGAGGCCGATCCGAAGAAGGACGACGACGCCGTCTACTTCGAACTGAGTTACGAGCAGGCTCCGCTGATCGCGTCCGATCTGATGTTCGTCGTCGCGTACGACAAGCCCTCGCTCGCCGCGTTCCTCGCCGAACCCCTCGTCGCCGAACAGCCCGTCGTATCCGGAGGCCGCACCGCTTCCACCGAGTCGTTCACCGCGGACAAGAACTTCGCGTTCGGTGGGCTCACGGTCCTGACGATTCCGTACATCCTCGACGACGTCGCTGCCGCGTTGAACACCGCAGCGGAGAATGTCGGCTGACTCCCGACGATATGTCGGTGTCGGGTTCTATCGTGTCCCCATGGGCTACGACATTCAGGTTGCGATCGACAGCGAGAATCCTCACCAGCAGGCGAAGTGGTGGGCAGCAGCTCTGCACTGGCAGGTCGAGCCGTCCGACAGCGACTTCATCCAGGGCCTCGTTCAGGCCGGTCATGCCAGCGAGGAAGACACCCTCGTATTCGACGGCCAGCTCGTCTGGAAGATGGGAGCTGCCATCACGGACCCGGAAAGACCCGGGAGTCCGCGGGTGTTGTTCCAGACGGTGCCGGAGTCCAAGACAGTCAAGAACCGGCTGCACTTCGATATCCGGGTCGGCGACGAACGGGAGGCCGTCGCGCAACAACTGGTCGACGCGGGTGCCGCAGTTCTGCATCGTGGGCAGGTCGGCCCGAGTACGTGGATCACGATGACCGACCCGGAGGGCAACGAGTTCTGTGTGAGCTAGGAGTGACGACAGCGGGCGGGAGAATCCTCGGCGCATTCCAACTGTCGAATCTCAGCCGTTCCCGACATCCTCGGTTGTTCGGCTTCTACTCAAATGCCATCCGACTGCTGCCAGTAGCACGCCCACCAGGCCGAACACGACCTGCAGAATGCTGAACTCGCGAATGACAGCTATTTGCCCGACGATCCACACGATGAGAAGGACCCCTGCAGTCATCGTGATCAGGGACGCCCGAGGAATGGCGCTCCAGAGCGCCAAAGCTGCAGCCGTCGTCGGCACTCCCACCACGAGTGCAAGAGCGACACCTGCAAGGACGATGCTGTTCCACGGCAAGCGTTGTGGGACTTCAGTGCCCAAGTCGGTACCGCCACCGATGAGTCCGATCGCTCCGGTGAACGCGAGAACTCCGGTCACGGCGGCCGCCACCGCCGCGATGTTCGACCAGATGCTATTGGTGATTCGTGGTGACCGTGCGTTGGTGTGTGTTGTTTGCATTGCCCCTCCTCGTCGATGACTGATCCGTCTATCACTCAACGGCAACGGCGAGGGCGCCCAATAGGGTCGTTCGACTCCCCAATCTGTGACCGTCGACCGCGGCCCACGATCATCCGTCGCGTGCACACTTACTTCATGCCGGACACGTCGTCGAATCTTGTGATCGGAATCGAAGAGGTGGGGGCCCGCCAATGGTGGAAGGCCCTACTCGCGACGCTCAGCTCGCAGTCAGGTGCTGCGTACATGCGCTTCGTCGGAGTGGTCGGAAAGGAACCGAGGTACTTCAGCGCAACGTTCCCGGTACCTCGAACCTGGGGCTTCCTTTCGCCACGGGACGAGTGGGCGGCCGACATGCGGCAGAGCCTGCGCGAGATCGAAAAGCAGGTCGAGAACGACGGGTGGCGTCTACTGAGCCGTTCCGAGGACCCCTGGAGGCTCGAGTACACGAGGGAAGATAATCAGTTCCCCTACGAGGTCTAGCGGTAGGCACCCGGCGTTCGGCCGGTCCACCGTTTGAACGCCCGTCGAAACGCCGACGGTTCAGAAAACCCGAGTCTGCTGGAGATATCGTCGACGGAATCCCCTCGACTCAACCCTGATACGGCCGCGTCCAGCATCACTTCTTCGCGAATCTGGTTGACCGACGTCCCTTCCTGGCGCAACAGGCGTCGAAGATGCGCAGTACTGACCGACAGCATCTCGGCCATCTCGACGGTACCCGGAGCCCCGCCGTGCAGCCCGAGCTCCAATGCCCGACGAACCTGCGACGATGCAGTGCTGTCGTAATCTCGGGCAGTGAACAGTAGATTCGGCGACTCGCGGAGGTAGTCCGCCAACGTCTCTTCGGTCTGAACTATCGGTGCGCGCATCGCAGCGTTGTCGAATTCGAGCACCGCTGCAGGCGCACCGTAGGTGACATGGGTGCCGAACATTCGGTCGTAGAGTTTTCCCGTTGCGGGATCGCCGAGTTCGTACGGTAGCTCCACGGAATGGAGTTTCACCCTGCCACCGATCAGCCACGCAGCGAAACGGTGGACGAGGACCATCCGGAAGTCGGTGAGCAGTTGGCCTGCCACTTCCCGTGCACTGTCGGGTAGGTGGCTGTTGTCCGCAGGTGGAATGGTCAATCGCGTCGACTTCTCGCCGCGAGTGATCAGCATCGGCGGCATCCCCGACAGCACTCGCGTCGTCTCCGACATCCGTTCCATGGCTGCGGCCAGATCCGGACTGTGAATGAGCGTCAGACAGATGACCCGAAAGCTCCCACGGCGCATGGGCGTCGAGGACAATCCGAACAACTCGTCGTCGGTGAGTTGCCAGGTAGCCTGGGTGAACAACGTGACTTGCTTTGCGGTGAGCCGAGAGTGGGGATCTTTCAATGTCTCTGGACCGATGCCGGCGATCGACAGCGGATAGGACAGGTCGACGCCACCACTGGCGGCGAGCGAGACTGCTTTGACGACGAAGTCGACGGGGATCGTTCTGGCTGTCATCGGCCCGCGGCGAGTGTGTGCAGCCTGTCGGCTGCCTCATTCAGGACTTCGTCCTTCTTGCAGAAAGCGAAGCGTACCAATGTCTTCCACGGTGCCGGATGATCGACGAAGGCTGCCACCGGTACGGCGGCGACGCCGATTCGGTGCGGTAGCGATCGGCAGAATTCGACCGCGTCGCTCTCGCCGAGAGGTGCGACGTCGGCGCACACGAAATACGTTCCGCTGCTGGACTTCACGTCGAATCCGGCTTCGGACAGCACCGTGGACAGGAGATCGCGTTTGGCCTGGAGACCGGACCGCAGTGCATTCACCCATTCGGCCTCGTGGATGAGTGCGTGCGCCACCGCGGGTTGGAACGGGGTTCCGCCGACGAACGTCATGAATTGTTTCGCGGCGCGGACCGCATCGATCAAATCGGCTGGACCGAGCGCCCAGCCGGTCTTCCAACCAGTGGCGTTGAACGTCTTCGCCGCGCTGGACACAGTGACGGTTCGCTCGAACATGCCGGGGAGGGTGGCAATGGGTACGTGGGTGGAGCCGTCGAAGACGAGGCGTTCGTAGACCTCGTCGGTGAGGACGAGCAGGTCGTGTTCGCAGGCGATCTCGGCGATTCGGACGAGTTCGTCGCGCGTCATGACCATCCCGGTCGGATTGTGTGGCGAGTTGACGACCAACAGTTTCGTCCGTGGAGTGATCGCCTGCTCGAGAGCGTCGAGATCGACGGCAAAGCCCGAACCGTCCGGGGCCAGTGGCACAGTCGTGCGCCTGGCGCAGGCAAGCGCGACCGCTGCGGCGTAGGAGTCGTAGTACGGCTCGATCAGCAGAACCTCCTCACCCGGTTCGACGAGCCCGAGGATGGTCGCGGCGATTGCCTCGGTGGCACCGACGGTGACGAGAACTTGATCTGCGGGGTCGTACTCGATGCCGTGGTTGCGGCTGCGATCGGCGGCGATGGCCTCGCGCAACACCGGCATACCGGGGCCAGGGGCGTACTGGTTGAGCCCGCCGGCGATGGCGTCCTTCGCTGCCGTGAGCATCGACGCAGGGCCGTCCGTGTCGGGGAATCCCTGGCCGAGATTGACCGCGCCTGTTGCGACGGCGAGTGCTGTCATCTCGGCGAAGATCGTCGATCCGAAGGGTCGTAGACGTTCGACAGTTCGGCTCTGATGCTCCGCGGACATTCTTGCAGCGTAGCTGGTGTCACATTTCCGACCGGCAGCTCGTCGAAGAGAGTAGATGTCCTACTACTTTCGGGAGAACTCATGTCGCGCATACCACCGGTCGCTCCGTCCGACGCTGGAATTCTGGTCCGCCTTGCATACCGCGCCGCCGCCAAGATGGTCGGTGAAGTGCCCGAGCCTTTCGCGGTGTTCGCGCACCATCCGAAGCTGTTTTTCACCTCCCTCACGCAAGAATTCGCGGCCGACAAAGCGTCGACGACGCTGCCTCCCAGCGTTCGGGAGCTCGCCGTCTACCGGGTCGCGTGGACGCTCGGCTGCTCGTGGTGTGTGGATTTCGGAACGATGATCCAACGACTCGACGGCCTCGATGTCGACAGGTTGAAAGAGATCGGTGACTACGAGACGTCGCCGAAGTACACCGACGACGAGCGAGCAGCCATCGCCTATGCCGATGCCATGACTGCCACGCCGGATTCCGTATCCGACGCTCAGGTCGCCGATCTGGAACAACGGTTCGGCCGCGCAGGCGTCGTCGAGCTGACCTTCCAGATCGGCCTGGAGAACATGCGCGCTCGAATCAACTCGTCACTAGGCATCACCGAACAGGGCTTCAGCTCAGGTGATGCGTGTCGCGTGCCATGGGAAAGTGCAGACGCTCGGCTCACTCCGCAGGCCGAGCATCCAGCTCAGCGCTGACGCCTCCGAGCTTGGCAGGGTTCGCGAAGTCGTACGACGCCCACACCAGCCCGTCGCGGACGGTGAAGCCGCCGGCGCGGGCGGGGAAGCTTCGCTGTCCGACAAGACCACGGGAGTAGTAACCGAGCTGGCCGTTCACCGACGCCGGCGACATCGACGTCAATGACTCCGGACCGTACATCGACACCAGGCCGAGGTAGAACCGAGCACACTTGCTCGGGCCGCGTACCACCTGCGCCGCTGTGCGAGTGGTGCCGCCGCTGTCGCCGATCATCCGGCAGTCCGGATGCAGAGCGGCAAGAACGCGGTCGAGGTCACCGCTCGCCATCGCCGTCATGAGTCGGGTGACCGCCTCGTCGTGCTCGGTATCGGGGACCGCAGCAGGCGTCGCGTCGACCTGCTTACGGGCACGCGACGCCAGCTGGCGGGCTGCGGCGGGGGACACGTCGAGAATGGACGCCACGTCGTCGAAGGGCACGGCGAAGCCGTCGTGCAGCACGAAAGCCACGCGCTGGGCGGGTGTGAGTGTGTCGAGTACGACGAGGGCTGCGAGTCTGCTGTCCTCCCGCTGTACGACGACGTCGAGCGGATCCGATGGCGGAGCGTTCCACGCCGACACGACCGGTTCCGGAAGCCATTGGCCGACATAGCTTTCCCGCCGTGACGCTGCCGACTTCAGCCGGTCGAGGCAGATCCGCGCGACGACGGTGGTGAGCCACGCACGCAGGTCCACAATCGATTCGGCCTCGGAAGCGGACAGTCTGAGCCAGCTTTCCTGTGCTGCATCCTCGGCGTCGGCGACACTTCCGGTGACGCGGTAACCGACCGCGAGGAGATGGCTTCGGTGCGACTGAAACAGTTGGGCGAGCGAGCCTGTGCTCATGGTCGCACAGTCTATGCCTGCCGCATCGGTAGAATTCGGAGCATGCGATTCGGACTGTTCATTCCCCAAGGCTGGCGACTCGACCTGGTCGGTATCGACCCTGCAGAGCAGTGGGGGGTGATGCGGGATCTCGCTACTGCAGCCGATTCCGGTCCGTGGGAGTCCCTCTGGGTGTACGACCACTTCCACACCGTTCCGGAACCGACCGAGGAGGCGACGCACGAGGCCTGGACGCTGATGTCGGCATTCGCGGCGTCGACGTCGCGCATTCGTCTCGGACAGATGTGCACTGCGATGGCGTATCGCAATCCTGCATACCTGGCCAAGGTCGCTGCGACGGTGGACCTCATCTCCGGTGGACGCGTCGAGATGGGCATCGGTGCCGGTTGGTACGAGCACGAATGGCGCGCATACGGCTACGGTTTTCCCTCCGGTGGGCAGAGGCTGGGTGCGCTCGACGAAGGCGTGCAGATCTTCAAGCAGGCGTGGGAGACCGGCTCGGCTACTCTCGATGGCAAGTACTACCAGGTCGACGGTGCTCGCGTCTGGCCGAAGCCGTTGCAGGAGAACGGTATTCCCCTGTGGATCGCCGGAGGCGGCGAGAAGGTGACGTTGAAGATAGCGGCCAAGTACGCCGACTACACCAACTTCGACGGCACACTGGAAGGATTCACCCACAAGTCGGAGCTGCTGCGAGGGCACTGCGAGACCGTCGGTCGCGACTTCGGTGCGATCGTTCGTTCGGCCAACTACAACGTGGCGATCGGGTCCACCGAAGCGGAGGTCGAGGATCGGTTGAAGCAGCTGCAGGACCGGCTCACGACGTACGTCGGCGCCGAGAAGGCAGAGGGTGCGCTGGGTGCGTTTCGCGGGCTACCGGGCGTCGGGACCCCGGAACAGATCGTAGAAAACCTCACCGCGCTGAAGAACGAAGGCCTCGAGTACGGCATCTTCTACTTCCCGGAAGCCGCCTACGACCGGACCGGCATCGAACTCTTCGAGCGGGAAGTCATCCCTGCCCTGAGCTGATCGACGTGGGCGCGGGCTACCTAAGGTCGTCGGGAAGGTCGTGCGGGTCGACCAGCAGTTGCTGATTGTCGGCCTCACGAACCTTCTCCGACAGACCGATATTCGCCACCAGCAGCGACCATTCCGCCTCGCTGATTTCAGCGGTTGCGCGCTCGATAACCGACATGTCCGTCGTCCCCCACGCGATCGGCATGGGCGATACCATCTGCCAGCTGTCGCTGATCGTGTTCTTGGTGCGGTCGGACAGGACCGAGATCGACGGAACCAACTCACCTTCGACCAACTCGTGGCCGGGGAGCGATCTGATGCTTCGCGTGACGAGGGCGTAATGCGGAGAATCTGCCTCGGGTTTGGCGATGTCGATCAGCGCCAGCAGAGTGACGCCGCGGGCGCGTGTCTCGGCTATGACCGCCGGAACCAGGCTCCCTTTCTTGTACAGATCTTCGACGGTGCCGACCTTTCGCGGCGCCCACACCGTGACCCACAGTGAGGTTGCCGCGGTGATCACGAACACCGCGCCCAGAATGTAAGACCACGGGTGCGCAAGCCAGAAGAACCACGCTGCCGCAGCGATCAACACCACCGCAGTGACGATGGCCGAGACGCGCAGCCGCCGAACATCGGCCATCGTCTCGTTCACCGATTTGGCGTGGGCTACATCGACAGGGAACTGGAATCGGCGCACATGCCCATTAGTAGCACGCACGCCACGTGGCATGTGACACTCCGCAGCTCAGATGGCCGGTCCGAGCATGTCGTCGGCATCGGTGATGCGGTAGGCGTAACCCTGCTCGGCCAGGAATCGCTGACGGTGCGCCGCGTACTCGGCATCGAGTGTGTCCCTGGACACGACCGAGTAGAAATGGGCCTGCCCGCCGTCGTGCTTGGGCCGTAGGAGCCGTCCTAGTCGCTGAGCTTCCTCCTGTCGCGAACCGAACGTTCCCGAAACCTGCACCGCCACGGATGCTTCCGGAAGATCGATGGAGAAGTTTGCGACCTTGCTGACGACGAGCGTCTGGATCTCGCCCCGCCGGAAGGCGTCGAACAGTACTTCGCGTTCCTTGTTCTTCGTCGAACCTTGAATGACCGGAGCATTCAATGCCTCACCCAGCTCGTCCAGTTGGTCGAGGTACGCGCCGATGACCAGTGTCGGAGCATCCTCGTGCCTGGCCAGAATCGACTTCACGACGGCGACCTTGGTGTGAGCGGTCGAGCAGAGCTTGTAGCGCTCCTCCGGCTCGGACACTGCGTAGGCCATCCGCTCGGCGTCGGTCAACGTGACGCGTACTTCGATGCACTCGGCGGGCGCGATCCAACCCTGCGCTTCGATGTCCTTCCACGGCGCGTCGTAGCGCTTGGGCCCGATGAGAGAGAAGACGTCGCCTTCGCGGCCGTCCTCTCGTACGAGGGTCGCGGTAAGACCGAGGCGGCGGCGCGATTGGAGATCGGCCGTCATGCGGAACACGGGTGCGGGGAGGAGGTGCACCTCGTCGTAGATCACCAATCCCCAGTCTCGGGAGTCGAACAATTCCAGGTGCTTGTACTCACCCTTGGTCCGACGAGTGATGACCTGATACGTGGCAATTGTCACAGGTCGGATCTCCTTGCGCTCACCCGAATACTCGCCGATCTCCTCCTCGGTGAGCGAGGTCCGCGCAATGAGTTCGCGTTTCCACTGGCGTCCAGCGACGGTATTGGTGACAAGAATCAGCGTCGTCGCTTTCGCCTTGGCCATGGCAGCGGCGCCGACCATCGTCTTGCCCGCGCCACACGGAAGCACCACGACACCGGAGCCACCGGCCCAGAACGAGTCCGCGGCCATCTCCTGGTAGTCGCGCAGCGTCCACTTGGCGCCCTCGGTGTCGAGTTCGATCGGGTGTGCTTCACCGTCGACGTAACCGGCGAGGTCCTCGGCGGGCCAGCCGATCTTGAGCAGCATCTGCTTGAGGTGCCCGCGCTCGCTCGGATGAACGATGACAGTGTCCTCGTCGACCATGGCGCCGAGCATCGGAGCGATCTTCTTGTGCCGCATGACCTCGGTGAGGACCGCACGATCGAGGCTGATCAGCGACAGTCCGTGCACCGGACTCTTCACCAGCTGCAGTCGTCCGTAGCGGGCCATGGTGTCCACGATGTCCACGAGCAGCGGCTGCGGAACTGCGTAGCGTGAGTAGTTCACGAGGGCATCGACGACCTGTTCGGCGTCGTGTCCGGCGGCGCGAGCGTTCCACAGGGCAAGCGGCGTGATGCGGTACGTGTGGACGTGCTCGGGGGCGCGTTCGAGCTCGGCGAACGGGGCGATCGCGCCGCGCGCTTCACCGGCAAGGGCATGGTCGATCTCGAGCAACAGCGTCTTGTCGGACTGGACGATCAAAGGTCCGTCGGTCACTTGTTCCTCCTAGAGCACTTCTGGACGCACGTGAAAGTGCGCAACTTCTCCATTGTCCAGACTTCGGGCCAGTAGCGCCATGTGCGCACGAGTCGCTCCGCTCTAGTGGCATGAATAAGTGCACCAGGGTGCACTCAACCATGTCACTGCGGCGGAGCCGCCCATGCCGAATTTCAGGCGGAGCCGCGTCAGTCGACCAGGGCGACCGAGGTGATTCGATGCAGCGTGAATCGCCGGATCTCGCCGGTCGCCGGATCGAAGGCTTCCAGCTGCCCGCCACCCATTCCGACGGGGTCGACGACGCGTTGCGACGCCGTGCCCTGTGCATCGACGTAGCCGATGGTGACGCTGCGACGTACCTTCAACGCCGTCTGCAGCAATGCCAACGTTGCGGTGCCGGTGGCACGCGTTCCGTCGGAACGGACAGCTTGCCCGCCGGCAGTCGACGCCCGTTCACCCGCCCGCAATTCGGTGACGAGGCGTCCGAGCTGTTCGTCGGTCGGTACGGCTGGACTACGGAAGTGGGCACGCGAGCGCCGGACAGCGACCCGCGCGCCGCGGCTCCGCAGGTCCACTATGGCGCCGTTCGCGTCCTCGCCTGCGGGGGCGAAGCCCGCCGCGCCGAGAACATTCATTACTTCCGCGAGAGATGCTTGTGAGATGGCGACCGTCGGCGCCAATGCCCGCAGCGCCAACTGTTCCGCAGCGCTCGAGGTCAGGACCTCGGCCAGCAGTGCCGGATCTTCGCATCGTACGAAGGACGACGCGATGCCCGCCCGCAATCGGCCGTGGCGGCGGGCGACGTCGTCGATGAGGTAGCTGAGCCCCTGCGGAACCGGGGTTCGTGAATGTGTCCCGAACAGTGAGTGCAGCTCAGCTGCGCTCAGCCCGACATCGAGAGCGCGGCGAAGACTGTCCTCGGTGATGCGATACACCGTCGCTGCGCCTGCCGATTCGACGTCGGCGACGAGCCCGATTCGGTCGTGCAGGTCTGGCTCCAGCGGCCCTGGCGCGACGAGTGTCAGGTCGGCCTGCAGCAGCACGTAGTCGATCGGCGTCGGGAGTGCGTCGCGCATCGCGGCCTCGGCGTCGCCCCCGTGCAGTAGTGCTTTGCCCGGTGTCGACAGAGCACCGCGCGCGACGATGCCGAGAGTGGTGGCCTCGTCGAGCATCTTCTCCACTGGGCGTAGCCCGAAGCGTGCAGCAGACCGTGGCCGCCGCCACGCCAGTCCACGTGAGACGTCGGTCGGGGTCGTCGCCGTACCCGAACTCAATTCGGCAAGATATTCGAGGATGGTCCGACGATCGCGAGGCGCGGCGGGAGACCGCACTTCCTCGGACAGCGCAGCGACGGGTTTGTCGTTGGGATCGCGCATGCCGATCAACCATGGCGCTCGCTGAAGATCGAGCCATGCCGATGCGATCGCGTGCCAGCGTGCGGCCGGAGTTGCGGTGATCCAGGAGTCGACCGCAGCAGTCGGTGCCCAATAGTCGTCGCCGGAATCGTTCGACGGCACCGGGTCGGGAGTTCCGCTCGCGATCAACGATGCGCCTGCCAGCAGCTCGAGAAGCAGGCTCACCTGAGCCTCGTCCAGACCGGTGGCCTTGCTGATGCGCTTCGCCTCGCGCACGCCGAGACCGCCGGCTTTCAGAGCGGGAGCCGGGCTGACCGCCAGCGCATCGATGATCGCTGCGCAGTGTCGAATCAACTCGAGTGCTTCGCCTGCGGCGGCCGCGTTGATGTCGGCGAGAGCGTTCTTGGTCGCCTGTGGCTTGGGCGGTGTCATCGACGTAGGGTCCGAGATCGGTTCGCCGCGCAGCGCCTGGCCGACCTGAGCGGGAAGTTCGACGGTCTGCTCGTCGAGCCAGATCAGCAGGCCCGCCTGCAAGAGCTTTTGGACGGGCCGGTCGGGTGAGGTGCCCGGCGCGGCGTCGCGTGTGCGGCCGGTAGGCGACGAGCGGGCGAGCGTGGAGAGCAGCTTGCGCGAGCTCTCGTCGATTCCGGTCAGCGCCTCGGTGATGCGCTCCGGGGTCAGGACCTCGGTGGAGTCGAGGATGCGGCCGATCCGCCACGGCACCGCATCACGAGCAGCGGGCGTCATGCGGAGCGAGCGGGTACCCCACACGAGTGCACGCTCGCGAAGCGCGGTCAGCGCCTTGTCGACGGCTTTGACGCTTGCGCGCTTGTCGATGGCAGCGTCGAGTTGCGTGCGTGGCACTGGCATCTCGTGGGCGCCCTCGATGGCGAGCAGCTCGAGAACCGTCAGGGCAAGGGTGTCCAAAGTGTCGGCGCTTCGGAGAATCGAGGCACGCTGCTCGGCTCGTCCGGCGAGTACAGCGATGGTCGACGGCGGCGGCACGGTCAGGTCCGGGCGCAGCGTGAGGGTGCCGACGAGTTCGGTATCGGTACGGGACTTCAACCAGGTGGCGAGGTCCGGTGGCGCTGCTGTTTCGGTCATCGCCTATCAGATTAGTGACCTGGGCTGGCGGATGCCGCAGCGCAGGTGTCAAAATAGGCGCATGGTGAACAAGTCGAAGAAGCCCTACGTCGATCCAGGCTGGCCGGAAACCGCACGCGGCGACCACGCGGTGAGTGAGTTGGCCTCCTCACGCTCGGGAGGCTTGTCTCCTTACGGCGAGGACACCGAGTTCCCGCTGCCTTTGGACGAGTTGCCGTATGCCCACCCCGTGACCGTCGTCAATCGCTAGAACTACCCCACATCTGAAACTTCTCCACAACGAAGAAGGCCCCCGAGTGATCGGGGGCCTTCTTCGTAGTGACGTAGGACTTTACTGAGGCAGGAATGCCTTGTTCGCCTGGTAGAACTCGACCAACTGGGGATCGAGCTGGATGCCCTGGGTCGCGTCCTTGATCAGCGTGGCGATCTGCGGGTCGTTGGTGATCGTCTGAACTGCGCCGGTGATGCCGTCGATGACCTCGGCGGTGCCGTCGACCGTCGGGATGCTGGTGAGGTCAGGAAGCTTCGGTGCCTCGGGAGCAGTCTCCGGCGACGCCGGGACACTGCGCTCGGAAGGCGCGCTGCTGAGCCCGAGGCTCGACGAGCAGGAAGGCCATGCGCCCCAGCCCTGCGACGCGAGCACCTTCTCGGCGACAGCGATCTGCTCTTCGCGGCTGGCCTGGTTGGCAGAGGCGGCGTACTGCCCGCCGCCGTGCGAGGTCCAGGTGCTCGGCGAGAACTGCAGGCCGCCCTGGAAACCGTTGCCGGTGTTGATGCCCCAGTTGCCGCCGGCTTCGCACTGTGCGAGGCGGTCCCAGTCGGAATCAGGGGCAGCGCTGGCGGTGCCGGTGAAGGCCAGACCTGCTGTGCCCATGATCGCGCCGGTCACGGCGACCTTGGCTACGGTGCGGCCGGTGGTGGTCGGCTTGCGATGACGTCCGCTCATACGAGTTGAAATCCTCTCCACTGGCGCCTGCGAGGTCAGCTGTCGGGTTCGGGCTGAGAGGTAGCCCGGCCCAACTCTCCCGAAAGAGATGTTGGGCTTCACCCCAAGGAAAGTTGTGCTCTAGCACAGCTTTCCGGTTATCCGAGAGGACGTGTGGGTCCCCCGTCCTCGTCCCCTGGGTGTTCTTGTGGGGGTCCGTTCCCGCGGGACGAGGTTTGGCGCTACGGGTACGGATTCGGCCGAAGTTTCTCAGCCGCCACTGACCGTACTGAAGTTCCCCCGGAGTGTCACCATTTGGTAACTGTTTCATTTTGGGTCCGAACTGCCGCGTCGGCGAACCCAATTCTCGGTAACGAACGAACCTGCAGCTAACAGGGTTGGAGTGCGGGTGACGCTCGGGCGTTGCGCTTCCGTTACCCCATCGTTATGTGACAGAAGTCACATCGCTTCGGGTGGGGCTGAAGTGACAGAAGTGACCGAGTGTCCAGCTTCGGACGCCGCCGCCGTCATCGGCTCAGGTTTCCGTACGTGTGGATCAGGGCGACAAGCGCGGCATCTTCGGCGGCGGTGAGCGTGACGAGGGCTTGGCTGTGCGCCCAGGCGAGTTTGTCCAGCGCGGCTGCGCGGACGTGGTCGGGCCCGGCGGTGGGGGAGAGACCCAGCTTCAGTGCTGGTGTGGAGTGTTCGACGAGGCGACGCAATTCCTGGGTGACCGGGGATGCCGGATCGGTGCCGAGCATCGCTTCGAGGTGACCGAACAGCACGACGGTGTGTAGCGCCGGGTCGGACCGCAGGCGATCGACGATGTCGCGAATGTGCTCGCGTTCGGGGCGACTGTAGGCGAGGCGGTCGAGTTCGCCGAGGATGCGGTGGGCCCGTTTCACCGCAGCGAACACGCCGAGATGAGAGGCAAGCAGATTCTGCAATCTCGGCACGCCGGAATGCGTGACGAGCCAGTCGTTGAGCACTGCAGCGCCCTGTGCGGCGATGCTCCGGCCGTGGATCGTGCCGTACTCGCCGAGTAGGTCGACCAACCGGCCACGCATGTGCGGAGGGACGAGCGCGTCGTCGTCGGAGTCGAGCAGGTCGATCAGATCGAACGGGTCGATGCCGTGCATGGCGTGCAGCGCGCGGGCGTCGGCTTCGGTGAGAGCTCCGGTGTGCGAGGTCTCGGCGAGCAGACCTGCGATCGGAACGACGGTCATCACGGTATCGGCGAGCTGGGCCGACAGTCGTATCGCGTGCTCGCCCGCATGCGCGAGCGGATCGCGGGCTCCGAGAGCACCTTCACCGAAGCCGTCTGCGCGCGACAGCACTCCCAAGGCGGTCAATGGGGTGAAGCCGAGTTGGCGGAGGAAATCGATCTCGTCTGCCCGGGGAGCCCCGTCGAACAGGAACACTGCGGCGTCGGCATCGACGGACGCGGTGCGGGTCTGGTCGTATCCGTCGATGAGGACCCGCCGGGTTCGAGCTTCGTTCTCGGCCGTCAACGTCGCCAACCCGGGGGTGTCCACGAGGGTGTACTCGCGGATCGCGGCTGACGGCAACCACCGGTGCAGGTAGGCGATGTCGTGCGGCGCGATGTCGAGGCTGTGGATCCGGCCGCGGTCGGTGCGCACCGGTGTCCGGGTGCCGTCGAGCAGCACTGCCTCGACGCGGGCTGGCGCACCCTCTTGGTACACCGAGACGACACTGGTGGCCTCGAGCGCGGCGGTGTCGGCGATCTTGGCGCCGATCAGGGCGTTCACCAACGTCGATTTTCCGGCTTTGAGACGGCCGACGACGACGATCCGCGGCGGCGACCACAAGATGGCGCCGATGCGATTGGCGTGACCGGCCAAATCCGGGCCGAGTGCCGCGAGGGCGTGCAGGGCGCGATCGAGTCCTGCGCGGACCGGATCGAGCGGCATTGAAGACGCAGTCATCGCCCTGCTCCGGCGAGTTCGGCGATGAGTGCTTCGGCGCGTGCGATGTTGCCGTTGACCACTTTCAGATTGTTCTCCAGACGGTCGCGTTTCTTCTCCCGCACGGCCGTATCCGACCGAGCACTCTCTTCGGCGTCCTTGATCTGTGTCTGCAACTGTGCGATCGAGGTCTTGAGATGCTGGCGATAGCGAATCACGATCTCCGGGCGGGCCAGGGCGATGGTCGATTCGAATGTGCGGGCGGTCGTTGTCTTGGTCGCCGCCGTCGTTTCCCTCATCCAGGTCAGCAAATTCGTCTTTCCGGCACGCATGGCACGAAACCCCAGGTTGAAACCTACCCACGCGATCCCCACCACTGCTCCGACTCCCACTACCGTGGAGAGTCCGACGATGCCACCGAGCATCGACGATCCCATCACTCCCATGGTCAGCATCGACGGATCCAGCAGGCCTTGACGTTTGCCGGCGACGGAGTGCGTATCGAGCGTGCGGCCGGACAGGGTCGCCACGACCTGCTCGTAGATCTCCTCCCAGACAACATCGGAATCGAAGCGCGGTTGCACGATGGTGGTGTAGAGCTGCTCGAGGAAGACCGTCATCGACTCGGCCATCGCCGACTGGAAGTCTCTCTCCATTTCGGCGGTGAAGTGCTGCGGATTCTTCCGCAGCACTTCCATCCCGTTCTTGTTGATCCGGCTCGTCCATTTCTCGCGGATCGCATCCAGGCGTCGGTCGAGTTCGGCGGTGGCGTTCTGGCGGATCAGCGTCAGATCGCGTTGGAGATATTGCTCCCACTGCTGGGAGTGGTCTTTGAGCTCCTTCAGTTCGTCGAGCTGCGCGGTCAGATCTGGGACCACCCGAGCGGCATCGTTGATCGCAGCGATCTGAAGGGCGAGGTCGTCAGCGAGGCTCTTCAACCCATCTACTGCGGTCCGGAGTCCGCTGGCAGCCGGAAGCTGACCGGCGACAGCAAGTTTCGTCTCGATCAATGCGCGTAGCGCCGTGATCCCGGAACGATGCTCGGCCGCGTCGCGGGCAGCGCCTGGTGGCATCTCGGCGGCGACGACGGCCCGCAGGCTCGAGACCGCAAGCACCGGGATTTCGCGACCGAGATGCTCGCGCAACAGGGTGGTGTTCTGCTCGACGATCGGCCTCCACCGTCGCACGTTCTTGTCGGTCTTGGTCACCACCACGATCAGTGCCTCGACACCGGCACCAGTGGAGGAGATGAACTCCATCTCCGGTGCGGTCAGCGGGGTGGACGCGTCGCAGACGATCACCACCACGCACGCTCGAGCTGCGCTGTCGGCCGCCAGAGCGGCGTACGAGGGATCGAGGCCGCCGACGCCGGGAGTGTCGATGACCGTCGTGGCCCCCATCCGGTTGTCGGGCACGGCAACCACTGCGCGAGTCGGCAGCTCCACCGCTCGGGCATCGCGGACGCGTGCGCCTTCGCAGGAGACCCAGTCCTCCAGGTCTGCGTGGGTGATCGCCTCGGTGCGGTCGGGATAGATCAGTTCGGCGCCCCCGCCTGGTGCACCTGCGTCGGCGTCGGTGAACGACAAGGTCGTCGAGGTGGTCACGTCGACACCGACGGGGGAGGCGTCCCGGAATCCGACGAGAGCATTGACGAGGAAGCTCTTGCCGCGCTTGACTTCACCGACCACAACGACGGTGCGGGCGAGGTCCTGCGCGGCGCGGCGAGCGGCGAGGTCGGCGATCGCGTCGTACTGGAACGGGCGCAGAATCTTGGTCGTGATCGTCTCGAGTAGTGCCGCGGCGCGATCGGTCGCCGGGGCAGGAGGCGCTGCTGTGTCACTCACGTTCGCTGTCCCTCCGCTTCGTTCGCCCTCGATTGTCGACACCGGTGCGCCACGATCTGCGCGGGTGTCGACTCTAACCCCGGCCACCGTCGGATTGCGGAACGGTGCCCGGTCGACACCTCCGTGGATCGGTCGAGAGGAATTGGTGCCCTCGGTGCGGGAACCTTGTGCAGTGCCGGATGCATCCAACAGTCAGTGACACCGACAACGAGCCCGGCGCAGTCGTTGTGCGACCGGGCTTTCAACCGAGAGGATCTTCGCGTGCGTTCGAGAACATGGCTGAGGCGTGCAGGGGCGATTGCCTGCGCTGGTGCGGTACTTGCCGGATGCGGCACCGACAGCAGCGACGGCCTATCCGTCGCGAAGTCTGGGGGAGATGCGAGTTCGGCGAGCACGGTCGACCCGGCGGCACTCGATACCGGGAGCTATCCCACTAGTCCGGCTCCGGAATTCGGTCGTGCCACCAAGGACAACATTCTCGATGTGGAGACCCAACGACTGGCCGAGTTCGTCGTGGTGCCCTTCGAGGTGGACCCGAACTTGGTCACGGCGAAAATGCCCACGATGGTCATCCGCAGCCATGAGAACCTCAACTCGGTCCTCAGCGGAAATGCAGCCGATGTCGCGAAAACCCACGGCATGCTCTACGGGTACGTCTCCACGGCCGCAACGTCGACCACGGCCGTCACCGACCCATCGCGCTCACTCGTGCAGATGGTCCTGCGCTTCGAGAATGCCGACGACGCTTCGGCAGCAGCTCAGGAGATGCACACCGGGTTGACCACCGTCGATACCGACGGCACCGGCGTCGAGACCCCCGAGACGATCGGCATCCTGCCCAACACCTTGGTCTCGACGTCGGAATACTCCTACAGTGCTGGTCCCGAGGTGTCGGTCAACGCGTTCACCGCGCACAACAACTACCTGCTCTACACGTGGGCCAAAGCGCCCGCCGACGACAAGGAGTGGACCGCTGAGGCCGTGGCCCGCGCGCTCGATCTGCAGGGCCCGCTGATCGACCAGTTCCCGGCGCAACCAACCCTGGCTCAAAACGGGGGCGAGCCGGCCGAACTGCCCATGATCGACCAGGACAAGATCCTCCTCTATGCCATTCCCGAAGGAGACGAGCAGGCCGATTCCGGTAACGACATGGCTTCCTACGGTCCTCGCGGAATGGCACACCGCTCGATCAACCCGCCGTTGACCTACCGCGTCCTCACGGAGGCCGGTTCCGACCACAACGCTGTGTACAAGACGAACGTCTACCGGGCGTCCGACGACGCAGGCGCACAGATGATCGTCGAGGAATTCGGAAACGACCTCACCTCGCAGGGATATGTGGAAGCGCCGTCACCACAGGGACTTCCCGACGCCGTGTGCCTGAGCAAGGACACCACGGACGGGACGACCGACTATTGCTTGGTCGCCAACGGGCGATACGTCGGCGAAGCGTACGGAACGGACGACAAGAAGGACGTCGACCAGAAGATCAGCGCACAGTATTTGATCCTCGAGCAGGCTGATCAGAACGCAGAGTAGAGCGGCCGACTTCAACTCGAGCCGTCCGGCGCACCCAGCGAATGGGGTGTGCCGGACGGCTTTGCGGCGTTCGATCTCTGTGGGCCCGGCACCGGCGATTGTCAGTGGACGTCGGTGCGGGGACCGAGCAGGACTGCGAGCTGTTTACGTGCACGGTGGATGCGGGTCTTGACCGTTGCCACCGACACACCTTGATGTTCGGCGATATCGGCGTAGGGCAGGTCGGCGAACTCGGCGAGCACGATCGCGACGCGAAAATCCTCGGGCAGCTCGTTCAAGGCCTGATGGACGACCGATGCGGTCGCGATCCGGTCGTCGATTCGAGGCTGATCATGGCCGAGGTCGATGCCAGGCTCGTCGGTGGTGTCGTCGTCGAGGCTCGCGGTGGGCTTTCGGCGTCGTACGACAGCGAGGGCTGCATTGACCGCGATGCGGTGCAGCCAGGTGTTGAAGCGTGCCTCGCCGCGAAACCTGTGCAGATTCTGCCAGGCGGCAGTGACGGTGTCCTGGAACGCGTCTTCGGCGTCGTGAGTGTTGCCGGTGATCTGCAGGCAGACATGCCACGCGTTGTTGCGGTATCGGCCGACGAGGTCGGCGAATGCGCGGTGGTCACCTAGACGGCATGCCGCGATCAGCTCTGACTCGCTCATTCCACCCCCGATGCTGCGAATCCCTGCCGTTCCACCCCGGCGGAAGGATAGTACCCACCGGTACGAACCCGAGCGGAGGTGAGCATGCCCGCGGCAGCACCGAGCTTCCACGGAGCGTTGCACGGCCCAGCGGTAGGTCGCGTCAAAGCAGGTCTTCGCCTGGCTCGTCGACGCGTTCGAGATCGATGTCGAGGTGATGAATGCCGTCGTCGCCGGGTTCTGTGCCCACGGGGTCGATCGCCAGGTCGTCGGCCAGGGAGAGGTCGCTATCGCTATCGCTGTCGTCGGCGGGTTGAAGTGCGTCGTCGAGCACGATGTCCTCATCCTCGAGCACGATGTCGTCGAGCACGATGTCCTCGTCTTCTGGGACGACGGGATGATCGTCCATCTCGGGAACGAGGTCGGAGTCGGCGGCTGCATCGGGGTCGAACGCGGCGTCGAGGGCGCAGTTCCAGACCTCGTCGGGAAGCGGTGGCAGGTCGCCGGCGAGCTCACGCAGTAAGGCCATGTGGTCGTCGGTCATCGTTCACCTCGCTACTGTTCGGTTGACTTCGCCGCGGGCTGTGCTGGCGCGCCCTGAGGTTTGGTGTGTTCATTGTGCCTGGTGGTTCACGAGCGTAGCGAGATGACCGTCGTTCTGGCCGTCCGCGTGTCGGACACGGGCGGTGTCGTGGTGGTCGAGTCGCTGTCGGCCGGCACCAAGTCGGGATCCGAATCGTCGGCCACGAGCATCTGATTACCGGAGTCAGCCCAGGCTTGCTCGAACTGCTCGATCGGAACTTCGAGCTGATTGCCGTTCGGCACGCCGGGGTCGGAGAGAATGACGACGCCGCGTGCGTCGTCGATGCCGGCGACGACCAGGACATGGTCGGGGCGGTTGTCCTCGACGCCTTCGTGCTCGGGTTTCCAGATTTCGCCGGAGTCGACCATCGCGACGACGCCCTGCCCGTTGTCGAGGGCTGCGCGGAGATCGTCGAGGGACCCGGAACTGATGGTGGCGGGCACGCCCTGATCTTCGAGAAGGATCTCGATGTCGGGCAGTGTCATTCCGCCGGCAGGATCATCACCGGCCATCAGGCCCAACTCGACTGCGCGGTCGACGAGATGTCGGGGGTCGCTGATGTCGGCCTCGGTGTATTCGGCGACGAGTTGTCCGACGACCGCGGGGCCGCAGTATCCGTCGAACTGTTGGTAGAACCAGTTGATCGTCCACTGCGCGGGGTTTCCGTGCACTGCGTCGGCGTCACCAGGTGGCGTAGAAGCACCTTCGGTGCTGTCGGAATCGGCGCCTGAGGTGTCGGAGAGATCTATGTCGGACAGGTCTATATCGAGTGCAGGGTTGCCCGTTGCCAGGGAGTCGGCCGCGGAGGCTGCACCCGGCTCGGGGCGTGTGTAGACGGGTTCGGGTTGGTACTGGTCTTCGTGATGGGGGCCGGCCGATGCGCCGATCAACTCGGCGACTGCCATGCTGTCGTCGGAGTAGTCCGCGGTGGCCTGCTCTGCGACACACCCGTCGGCGACATCATCTGCCGCATCGGACGGCCACATCGCGGTCGGATCGAACTCGTGCATCGGTCGGCCCCTTGTCGTCGAAGAATGTCGTCGAAGAAAGTTCGGTCAGAGGTCGCTCTGCGATTCGGCGGGGTAAGTGCCGGCCTGCGCGTGGTAGTTGTCGTCGGCGGGAATGGCCGATTCGAGGCTCTCGATGGTGCCGAGGTCCGTGTCGGCGCCGGTGGCCACGGTGTCGAAGGTCCCGTCGCCGTTGCTGTCGAGCTCGCCCAGATCGAATCGGCCGTCACCATCGGTGTCGACGAGGGTGGCGTCGATGCGGCCGTCCGCATCGGAGTCGACCATCGCGGTGTCGAACCGGCCGTCGCCGTTCGAGTCGATCAGCACGACGTCCACCTGGCCGTCCAGGTTCGAGTCGATCAATGTTTCAGTGATCGCATTGCCCTCGATGGTGTCCTGGCGGACCGGCGCGCCGCTGACGGGGTCGTGGAACGTTGCCAGGTCGACGTCGCCGTCGTCGTCGAGATCCTCGGCGACACGGATGGTGCCGTCGGAGTGCTGCGCTGCGGCGGTCTCGTAGGTGCCGTTCGAGTCGGTGTCCTGCTCGATCAGGGTGATCGTGCCATCTTCGTTGTAGTGGGTGATGGTGTCGATTCCGTCGACTCGCGAATGGGTCAGATCGATGAGGCCGTCACCGTCCACGTCGCGTGGCGAGACGTAGTCGACCTGACCGCTGACCCCGATGGCCTCGTTGACCGTCGATGCAGAGGGAGCCTCGGCAGGCGGTACCTCTGCAGAGGGCGCCGATTCCGATGCGGCGGCAGAGGAGTCGCCGTAGGAGGCTGTCGACGGGTCGGCGGTCACCTCTGCCGAGGACGCTGCCGGCTCGGAGGCAGCTACCTTTGCGTCGGATGTAGAACTGGCAGAGGAGATTTCGTTCATTTCGGCCTCCATGGCGTTGGTGATGGCATCGGCTTTCTCCTCGACACTCATGTTCGGATCGTTGGCGATCGCGTCGAGTTCGGCTTTGTACTCGGCGGCGTCGGTGCTGTCGTACACGGTCTTGTCGTCGTTCTGCATGGCATGTCCTCTTTCGGGCGTGCTCTCGTTGTTGCGGTCGATAGTTGGATGCACCCGGCTCTGCGAAAGGTTCCCGGCACCGAAAAGAAATCCCGCGACTCGAGGATCGGTCAGTGCTCGACAGCTTCTGTCGAAAGCAGCAGGAGGGGCAGCCTGGACCGGATCGGTCCTGGCAGCCCCTCCTGTGGCAGCTCTTCTGTGGAAAGCGTTGTCGCCGGGTGCTAGTTGATCAATCCTGCGCGGCTGAGGAAGGTCTTCGCACCGTCGGCTCCGACCGCGTCGTAGTACCCCACCATCACACCGGTCGCGCCGTTCGCGTAAGCGATGGAGTAAGCGCCGGTGATCTCTGCAGCGGACAGGTGTGCCGCGGCAGTGCGAGCGACGTTCTCCACGATCTGATTGTCGGCGGCCGCGGTGTCGTTCTGATTCCCCTGCCGGAGCCGCAGGACCTGCTTCTTTGCCTCACGGACATCCACTGAGACCGTGATGTACGACGCCCCGCTGTTCTCTTCGACTATCCCGCTCGTCAACGAGCTGTCCGCCGCGATCTGGCATTGCAGCTGCGCCCCGCCGTTGTCGGTCTCTCCGGTCTGTTTGCACTCCGAGAGCTCCGAGCGCAGTGCCGGCGGAAGACCCGCGACGACAGCCTCTTTCGTCGTCGGCGGCGTATCGCCCGCAGCTCCGCCTCCCGACGCGACGGCCGGATCGACGTCCTGTGCCGCACTCGAGCTGGGTCCCCCAGCAGTCGGTGCGTCCGAATCGCCGCCGCTTCGATCGAGGACGAAGAATCCTGCCAAGGCTGCCATCGCCACGACCGCGACTGCGGCACCTGCCATCACCAACTTCTTGCGCCCACCCGTAGCGGGATCGGGGTGCCCAGGTGTTTCGGTCGGCGGACTCGGCCACTCGGCGAATGCCGTCGTCGGCGGCTTCGGTACCGCTGGAGCCGGCCGCGTCGGCTGTGGTCCAGGAGTGCGTGTCGGGCCCTGCTGCTTGTGTGTCGGGCCCTGCGAGCTGTGGACGATTGGTGCGGCGGCCGCCAACGCTCCCTGCGCCACCACGGTTTTCGGATCGTCCAGCGTCGCGATCGGTCCGAGGGGGCGCAGTCTTTCGTGTACCGCCGGGATCCTCGACGACCCGCCGGTGAGGTACAGCGCTTCGAGTTGGCCTGGCTCGGTGATGCGGGCGTCGAGCAGCGTCGACCTGGCCAGCTCGACAGCTTTGTCCAACACCGGGGAGATCAGCTCTTCGAACTCGTCCCGGGTGATCTGGAAACGCTCGGTGCGTCCGTCGCCGGTGATCGCGATCGTCGCGGACGGTGCCTCCGACAGCAGTTCCTTCGCTCGACGGATCGAATCGTCGAGGGCATATCGCACGTCCAGAGGGGCCCTGGTGCGCAGGAAGTCGAGCAGGTCGGGGTCGCGGACGTCGAGTTGCTGATCCACCCAACGCCGCAGATGCGCGTCGAGGTTCTTTCCACCCAATCCGTTGTCGCCGCGGGCGGCGACGACGTCGAAGCTCCCGTGGCTGTTCGCTTCGAGCACCGCGACGTCGAGGGTGCCTCCGCCGAAGTCGAAGACGGCGATCTTCATTCCCGGCGTCACCGTGTGCGCGCGGGTGTAGTAGTGCGCGGCAGCACGAGGTTCGGAGACCGTGGTCACCCGAGACGGATCGTGACCGAGCTGGGCGGCGGCGTCGAGTAACACCTGGATCTCGCGTCGAGACCAGGCTTCGGGGTGTGTGAGTACCAACTTCGACGGCGCGGAACCGCCGTGGGCAGCGGTGGCACGTGCGATGACCGAGTCGAGAACAGCAGCCACGGGTACCGCCGCGGGGACGGTGTACCCGTTGACCGTCACCACTCCCTGCCCGATCGCGCGTTTCGGGGCCGGGATGAATGCGGCAGGGTTCGATTCGGCGCGGTCGCTGGCTACGTCGCCGACCGCGATGCGATCCGGCGATTCGACGAACACCGACGACGACATCGTCGTGCGATTGTGCGACAGGGGCAGCGCCTCCACCGCACCGCTGATCGGGCTCGTATGCGCTGCAGCGGTGTTGGAGGTACCGAAATCGATCGCGAGTACCCAGTCGCGTGCCGCCATCACCGCCGAGCCTCGCGACGGGAGTCGAACATGCATCCACGGCATCGCGCCGTCACAGTGCACCTGTACACAGTCCATCCGCCCTTCTCGCATCGGCCGGGCATCGAGGTGCCCCGGCCGGGAAGGAATTTACCTCCACCGGAAGTTGGATGCTGCGGCCATGCCGAAAGGTTCCCGTGTCGTTTCGCAATGAGACTGTGCGCTGACTTCAGGCGTCGACGATGTCCTTGCCCAACGGCATGAGCGATATCGGGATCATCTTCAGGTTCGCGACGGCGAGCGGTATGCCGATGATGGTGATGGCCATCGCGATCGCCGTGGCAATGTGGCCGATCGCCAACCACACCCCGGCAACGATCAGCCAGATCACGTTTCCGATGACCGACGCGACTCCCGACGTCGGCCGCTCGACGACGGTCTTGCCGAACGGCCACAGTGCGTAGACGCCGATCCGGAACGAGGCGATGCCGAACGGGATCGTGATGATGAGGATGCAGCAGATGATGCCCGCTGCGAAGTAGCCCAGCGCGAGCCACAGCCCGCCGAAGATCAACCAGATGATGTTCAGAATCACTCGCATCGCCAGTACTCCCTCTCTATCGCGCACGCCGGCCGGACATCAGTGCGTAAACCAGCGCCAGGACGAACCCGAGCGGCGCGGCGATCATCGCCGTCAGGTACAGCCACAAGGGTGGCTCGTTCCCGCCGACCGCAGGCACCAAGAATATCGCTGCGATGGCGAGAAGTCCCGCTGCGAACAGAGTCATTGCCAACCGCAGGAGTAGGGAGTTCGCGCTGTGTCGTCGTTCGGTCACACGGGCAACGGTAGCCGCGAAGGAAACCGAGGTGCCCGGCACCTTCCCTTCGCGCTAGACTGGTGCATTCGCGTCCTGCCTAGTTGTGCGGGGCGCGAAATTTTATGCCAGCAAGACCATACGAGACAAATGGACGGGTGAGCGCAGTGCCTACCGGCAAGGTGAAATGGTACGACGTCGACAAGGGATTCGGCTTCCTCTCGCAGGAGGAAGGTGAGGACGTCTACGTCCGTTCGTCGGCGCTCCCGGCAGGTGTCGAGGGCCTCAAGGCGGGCCAGCGCGTCGAGTTCGGGATGGCCGCGGGACGCCGTGGACCGCAGGCGCTCAGCCTGACGGTCATCGAACCTGCACCGACCGTGCGTCAGAACACGCCGAACCGCCGTGAGCCGGTCGAGCGCAAGCACACCCCGGACCAGCTGCACGGCATGGTCGAGGACATGATCACGCTGCTCGAGGCAACGATTCAGCCCGAGCTGCGCAAGGGTAAGTACCCGGACCGCAAGACCGCCCAGAAGATCTCCGAGGTCGTTCGCGCGGTGGCCCGGGAACTCGACAGCTGACCCCCGGAAACGTCGGCGTCTAGCTCGTCGCGATCGACCAGATCGCGTGGCTGATGATCTCCTCCTGCGCGGTATCGGAGGAGATCACCCCGGACGGCAGTCTGATCTCGACGCCGAGCAGTTCCCGGCCGCCGTCGTCGACCGGTGCGACTGTAAGTCCGAGCTTCTGGTCGGGTAGGTACAGCGTGTCGGTCTCCACAACGTTGCCACTGCCGTTCGAGTCACTGCCGTCCGAGTACACGGCTGCGACGATCCACGGTGCCGAGGTGATCTCGGAGGGTAGCGATAGCTGCAGCGGACGGCCGGCTCGCACCGGAACGCTCGCACTGACTCCGTCGGGGGCGCACAGCGGCGCCTCGACGGGGCAGTACAGGTAGGGCTCGACCGTGACGGCCGTTCCGTCGGCGTACGCGGTGATGGTCGGTCGATGATCTGGCGCATCCGAGATCAGGAGCGCCAGGACAGCGACAGATGCGACGCCGATGACGAGGAGACCGGCGGTTCCGATGGCCAGTAGTTTCTTGGTCTTCGGTGCGAAGTTCACTTGGCTCACGTTCTGTCGATGTGGAAAGACTACGAAACGGTAGTCGGTACTTCCTGGTCGGCGTGGTCGGGCCGGTTGCCGCCGAAGCCGGGGAGCAGGGATCGCCCGCGGTAGGTCAGGAACGTTTGGACGAGACCGATCGTAAGCACTACCGATACGACGGTGAAGCCCAGCCAGTACTCGGTGGGCAGCAGAACCCCCAAGGTGCCGCCGAGCACCCAGCAGAGCTGTAGAACTGTCTCGGACCGCCCGAAGCCGGAGGCTATCGACTCCGGAGGCAGATCCGCCTGCAGTGATGCGTCGAGGGAGACCTTGGCAAGGGCACTCGCGCACGAGGCGACGAGGGCCGCCAGGGCTGCCGTCAACAGACTGTCGGTGACGGCAGCGACGATCGCGATGAACGTGACTGCCGCTGTGCACCTGAGTACGACGATGGCAGGTTTGCCGAGCTTGAGGCGCGCACCCGTGGCGTTGCCCGCGAAATTGCCGATCGCAGCGGCCGCGCCGACGAGTCCGAGCATCGCTGCTTGCTTGATGGGTTCGTGGTCTGTCTGGGCCTTCGCGACGAAGGCGACGTACAGCGTCAGGAATCCGGTGAGCACTCGAATGGTTCCGTTGCCCCACAATCCGATGATGACCGATCTACCGAGCGGCTGCCGCCGGGCCTTTGCCGGCGCAGCAGTCGACTTTCCACGCCGGATGACCTCGGTCTGGGCGTTGTCGCCGTGATAGCTGAGCGTGGCCGGAACTTCGCCCTCGGTGACCTCCACCCACGACGGAATGCGCATCGACAGCCACGCACCGAACACGGTGACGGCCGCAACGAACCACAGTGCACCGGGTGAATCGGCGATGAATGCGATACCTCCGGCAATACCTCCGGCGACGATGGTTCCGCCGAGCAGACCGAACACCGTCAGCCGCGAGTTGACCCTGACGAGGTCGATCTCGGGCGGCAGCACGCGGGGCGTCACTGCGCTCTTGAGCACTGCGAACGATTTGCTCAGGACCAGCATTCCGAGGGCCGCTGGGTACAGGAGCCAACTGTCGAAATTGAACACCAGCACCACCGCGAGCACTGTACGTAACAGGAACGACGTTGCCAGCGCGATCCGTCGACCGTGCTGAAGCCGGTCGAGCATCGGTCCGATGAGCGGAGCGATCAACGCGAACGGTGCAATCGTGATGACGAGATACAACGCCACCTTCGTCTTGTCCTCGCCGGTCGCCGCGGAGAAGAACAGCGTGTTCGCGAGGGCCACGGCCATGGCGGCGTCGGATGCGAAGTTCGCCATCGTGGCGTAGGTCAGTGCGGTCAACCCCGACTTGTCGGCACCATCGGCTTTGGCTGCTCGCTGGAACGTTGCGATGCCCTTGCCGGTCAGCTCACGGCTGCGCATCGCAGCAACGCGCGTGACGGTCAGCTTGCGGGGCATCGGCGGAGGCTTCGGACCCTGTGATTTCGCTCCCGCGGACGGTTGCGTCGGGGACTTCTGGGGTGTGGGATGCAGGGGCGGCAGCGGCGTCCGCCGGCTCGGAACGTGTCCATGCGGGTCACTCCGCAGGCTCCGCTCCTGACCAGCGGGCGGATAGTTGTCGAACCCTGGATGGTCCTCACCCGGTGGGGCGTCGGAGTCGCGGGGATCGGTCACGAGTCAATTCTGTCCTAAATCTGCGGCGGTGGAGAACACCGACTCACTTGGAGTCTGTGAACTCCACCTCGTACATGGTCGGCCACAGCTTTCCAGTCAGCAGAAAGCGATCGGTTCCGGGGATCTGCGCGATGCCGTTGAGCACGTCGGCGCCGGCTCGCTCGTCTGCCGTCATCGCATCCCACAGCGGACGGGCATCGATCATGGCGGTGACGGCTCCGGTGCTCGGATCGATCCGGACGATGTCGAAGGTGCGCCATACGTTCGCGTACACCGAACCGTCCTCGGTGCATTCGAGTTCGTTGAGGTTCGCCACCGGTTGTCCGCCCGAGGTCACCTCGACCGTCGAAGTCTCCTCGAATGTCACTGGGTCACGAAAGGTCAGCGTCGACGACCCGTCGCTCATCACCAGGCCGGTGTCCGGGATGTCGCACAGCCCCCAGCCTTCACCGTCGTACTCGACGCGGCGGAGCTCCTCGAGAGTCTGCGGGTCGCGCGCGATCGCGACCCCGTCTTGCCAGGTGATCTGCCATGCGGTGTCGCCGGCGACGGTGAACCCTTCGCCGAAGTAGTCAGCGGACAGGTCCATTCGGCGGAGTTCGGCGCCGGTGACGAGATCGGACACTGTGATGTAAGAGGACCCGTTGCGACCAGTGCTTTCGTACAGGCGACCGTCGGATACTTCCAGCCCCTGGGTGAACGCGGTCCGGTCGTGCGGGAGGGTGCGTACGACCGATACGGACAGGTCCGTGGCCGAAGAATCCGTAGCGGCAGGGGTGGAGGATGTGCAGCCCGCCAGCAGTGCGGCCCACACGAGAAGGCCAAGCAGGACACGAAACGAGGCCGACATGACCTCATCATGGCAGCCCGAACTGGGCGCTTTCGAAGTGATGCGGCAAAATGAATGTGTGAGTTTCACATCTTCTCCAGAACTCGACCAGATTCGTCCAGTCCTAGCCGATGCCAGGGAGTTGGCCCACGAAGCGCTGATCGATGCGGCAGAGGGCGGTGTCGGTGATTATCTCGGCGTCACCTCGGAAGATGACACTGCCGCAACCCACCGTTTTCTCGCCGAGCTACAGGGCTACCGAGGCTGGCAATGGGCCGTCGTCGTTGCTGCACCCGATGGGGCGGACGTGGCCACGATCAGTGAAATCGTTCTTCTTCCCGGCCCCGATGCGATCGTCGCGCCGGGCTGGCTGCCGTGGGAGGAGCGGATTCGCCCCGGCGATCTCGGCCCCGGTGATCTCCTGCCTCCACGGCATCAGGACCCCCGTCTGGTGCCCGGATACGTCGCGACCGGCGACCCGGCTGTGGATGACGTCGCCTACGAGCTCGGCTTGGGGCGGACCCAGGTTACGAGCAGGGAAGGGCGTCTCGACGCCGCTGAGCGCTGGCACGACGGCGACTTCGGCCCGGACAGCGAGACGGCCAAGGCGGCGCCGTCCACGTGTGGGCTGTGCGGGTTCTACCTTCCGATCGCCGGATCGCTGTCCGCGGCATTCGGAGTGTGCGGAAACGAGTACGCCGCGGACGGACGCGTCGTGCACGCCGAGTACGGCTGCGGTGCTCATTCGGACACCGAATTGCCCACTGGTGCAGGATCTCCGCAGTTCGATCCCTACGACGACGCCGCTCTCGACGTGACAGAGCGCGCGCCGACACCGGAGGCTGGAACCGAAACGGCGGCTCCGACCGAAGCAGTGGCTCCGACCGAAACAGTGGCCGAGACCGAGAGTGCACCGCAGGACGCGCAATCGACGAACTGAGAGATCCGTTCGACACCGAGTCCATCCGGGCCGCAACGCTCTCGGCGTGGTCGTCCTCGCCGACTCGGCTGAAGGAAGATGCCGCCACCGAGGACGACCTCGTTCGCGGTGGCTATCGAGACCGGCTGTTGACGGAACTCGCGCAGAACGCCGCTGATGCAGCCTCCCGCGCAGGCATTCTCGGTTCGATGCGAGTGTGGTCGTCCGGCGGTGCTGTTCATGTTGCCAACACCGGTGCCCCGTTGGACATCGGTGGTGTCCATGCATTGACCGCGCTTCGTGTGTCGGCGAAAACCGACGGTGTCGGCCGGTTCGGGGTCGGGTTCACCGCTGTCCGAGCCGTCAGCGACGACATCGAGTTCCGTTCGGCTGCAGGCGGTGTGGCGTTCAGCAGGAGCGCGACGCAGCAGGCGCTGGCCGACGCTGGGCTGTCCGCACCTGGCGTCGGGATCCCGGTTCTTCGGCTGGTATGGCCGTCCCGCGAGCCACCGGCCGCGGGGTTCGCATCGGAGATCGTGCTGCGGCTTCGCGACGCCGACGCCGACGCCGTATTGGACTCGATGCGCAGCGAGGCCGTGGATCTGCTGCTCGAACTTCAATCCCTCGAGTCGATCGACGTAGCCGGAGATGTGATCCACCGCGACGTCGAGAAACTCGATGGCGGGCTGGACCTGGTCACGATCGGCGATCTTCGATGGTGGCAGTACCGTACCGAGCACGCCAGGTGGCTGATTCCGCTCGTCGACGACGTTCCCCGTCCGGCGAGCCCGGATGTCCTTCGTGCACCGACTCGTTCGGACGAGGAGTTGTCTCTGCCAGTGCTGGTCGTTGCCGACGTGGCGATGCAACCCGATCGTCGCCGCGTCCTTCCCGGAGCCGACGTGCGCGGAGTCGCCGATGGCTACGGCGACGTGCTCGCTGCGCTCCCTGGCCGCTACCGGCCGTCGTTCGTGCCCGTTCCCGGGTTCGCGCGTAGTGCAGTCGACGGTGTGTTGCGAGAGCGGATGCTGCGTGAATCGACCACGACTGCATGGCTTCTCGGATGTTCGGGGGACGATCTCGTGCCGTCGAGAGCGACGGTGTTGCCGGGGTTGACGGAGAAACTGGGCGACGTACTCGTCGACGTCTTCCCCGGACTGGTGTCCGCTTCGTTGTCGGGTCCTCGTGACGCCACTGCACTCGCAGCTGTCGGAGTTCACCGACTCGGTCTCGCCGAGCTTGCCGAGATGCTCACGGGTGTAGCCCGGGAGCCGTCGTGGTGGAGAGCGTTGTACGACGCGTTGGCTCCGCTGGTCGTCGACGGTATCGCCGCGGAAGAGCTTGCTGCGCTACCAGTTCCACTGACCGACGGCCGCACGGTGACGGGGCCTCGAACAACCGTTCTCGGTGAGGACATCCGAGCCGCAGGGGCCGTCCACTGGGCACGACTGGTCCATCCCGACGCTGCCAGTCCACTGTTGTCGCGATTGGGTGCGGTCGAGGCGACGGCGTCCGATCTGTTGTCCGATCCGGCGGTGGAAGCACTCCTCGACGATCTCGACTGGGACGACACGGAATCAGTCGAGACGCTCACCGAGTCGATTCTGTCCCTCGCTGCCGCTGCGCGCGCATTGCCGTCGTGGCTCGGGTCGCTTCCGCTGACCGATTCCGAGGGTGAACTCCGCGCGGCAGACGAACTGCTTCTTCCCGACGCGCCACTGGCAAGTGTGTTGTCGAAGGAATCTCCCTTCGGTCTCGTGGCGACGGAAGTCGTCGACAGGTTCGGTGCAGAGGCGCTTCGCGCGGTCGGAGTCGGATGGGGATTCGGCATCGTCACGGACGAACTTCCGACGGCGCCGGACCACGAACTCGACGACGAGGAGTCGTGGTGGGAGTCGTTGCCGGAGGAGCCCGACGTTCTTCTTGCCGTGCGCGATCTGGACCTGGTGGACGAGCGTCGGTGGCCGCAGGCGTTGACGCAGCTCGTCACCGATCCGGGCACTGCGGCGGCGCTGCAGGACCGGCTCGGTTACACCGCCTGGTGGCTACGCACCCACGCAGACATCGACGGCGAGCGACTGGAGTCCTTCCGGCCCCCGTCCGAGGAGACGTTCGACGGGCTTCTCGACCCCTTCGACCATCCACACGCCGACGCGCTCGCTTCCGCGTTGGCATCGAACAGGTGTGACAGCGCGTGGTTTGCGCGCCTGATCATAGAGCGGCTCGCGGATCCACTGCGCTCACCGACCCCAGCAGTGATTGCGAGGGCACACCGCCTTGTCGCGGATGCTGTCATCGCTGGACGAGTGCATCTCGACGACCTGGACCTGCCACCGAGAATTCGTGCGATCTCGGGTGCGCTGGTCGATCCCGACGATGCGCTCGTGCTCGATCGACCGTGGTTGGTATCCGTCGTGCCCGCCGAGGTCGCGGTGTTGTCCTCGATGGAGACCGCGTCGGTGCTTGCCTCGATACTCGATGTGCGCACCGCCTCGGAGGCGGTCGACGCGGAAGTGGTGGGCGTCGGGCGGGTCAGCTCATGGGACCGGGAGCCGAGGGCAGTGCTGGCCTGTGCGGCCCTCGGATTGGAGCTTCCCGTCGGGCAGGTCGTCGTTCACCGCGATCTCGTCGTTCGGTTGTCCGGAGCGATCACGGGGGAGCGGGATGTTGCGTGGTGGGTGACGCCGGACGGCATCACTCACTTGGCCGACGGAGCGGAGCGTCCGAGTGGACGGTGATGTGCTGCAGGCTATGGTCGAGCACCGTGTCGCGTGGTTGACGACGATGTTCTGGGTGATCACGACGCTCGGGAACACCGTGTCGATGTTCGTCTGGTCGATCGTGGGCTGCGTGTTGCTGCTCAGGAGGGGCAGACGTGCCGACGCCGTCGTAGTGGCAGGTGCGATGCTGACCGGCTGGGGTGTGATGAGCCTGGCGAAGCTGATCTTCGGGCGCGAACGGCCACCGATACCGGAGCGATTGGTCGAGATCTCGTCCCATTCGTTTCCGTCGGGCCACGCCACGATGTCGGCGTTGCTGGCCACGGTGGCGATCGCGATGATGCTGCGATCGACCACCCCGTGGCTGCATCGTCCCGCGGTGCTGGCACTGCCTGTTGCGTCGAGCCTGGTGATCGGGTTTTCTCGGATCTACCTGGGCGCGCATTGGACTACGGATGTGCTCGCGGGTTGGGCGTTCGGGACCCTATGGGGACTGCTGTGGATCTACGGGAGCGGAGCGGTCAGCGCGAGAAATCGGATCGCTGCGCGATGACGAGGAGTTCGTCGCGCATCGAGGGGCTGCTGACGGCGTGCGCGCGGGCGTAGAGGGCGCGGAGGGAACGAGCGTGGTTGCGACGGGTACGGAACTGCGAAACGAGCTTCATGGCCTTGCTTTCGTATATCAATGGGTTTCGTGTATCTGACATAACCCATCGTCCACGTTAATTCTGTGTAACTCAACCGATTCAGAGGTGAGTTTCCGCACGTCAACGGCCATATTCAGTGATGACGCTTACTTCTACAGCGGGCGAGTGACGGCAAGCACGTTCAGTCGAGGCCACGCTGGGCAGTCTTACTCCCCCGTCTGGCCGCAGCGCGCTGGACGAGAAACAGTACGAAGCCGACGGTGCCGACGCCGATACCGGCCAGGCACACGGGCAGAGCGGACGACCATCGATCGACGATCAGCACGACGACTGTTGCCGCCACCCACAGTGCGATTCCGAGGGCGATGACGGGCGCGGGGTCGGTCAGCCTGCGGCTGAGCTCGGTCGGTTCCGGCTCTCGCTCCACGAAATGTAGGTTACCCCTATGGCTTTCCAGTCCCGGCTCCTGGACAACTATTTCAAGATCACCGAACGAGGATCCACTGTCGGATCCGAGGTACGTGGTGGTGTCGTCACCTTCGTGGCGATGGCCTACATCGTGGTGCTGAATCCGCTTATCCTCGGCAGCTTCTCCGCCGACGACGCAGCGGCCAAGACCGACGTACTCGGCAACATCCTTCCCGTGGCACAAGTCGCGGCGGTCACGGCACTGGTCGCCGGCTTCATGAGCATCCTGTTCGGCATCGTGGCCAACTACCCCTTCGGGATTGCCGCTGGTCTCGGAATCAACACGCTGCTCGCGGTGACGATCGCCCCGCAAGTGACGTGGCCCGAGGCGATGGGCTTGGTCGTTATCGACGGCATCATCATCGTCTTGCTGGCGGTGACCGGTTTCCGGACTGCTGTGTTCAATGCGATTCCGGCTGAGCTCAAAGCGGCAATCGCAGCGGGCATCGGCGCGTTCATCGCGTTCATCGGCCTCGTCGACTCCGGCTTCGTGCGGAGAATTCCCGACACCGCGGGCACAACCGTCCCCGTCGGGCTCGGTATCGACGGCTCCATCGCATCCTGGCCGACGGCCGTATTCGTCTTCGGTCTGCTGCTGATGGGCATCCTCGTCGTCCGGAAGGTGCGGGGCGGTCTGCTGATCGGAATCGTCGTGACCACGCTCGTAGCTGCGATCGTCGAAGCCTTCACCGACGTCGGCCCGTCGAACGGGGTCGATCCGAAGGGCTGGAATCTGAGCGTGCCGATCCTGCCGGAGCAGTTGTTTCGTGTTCCGGATCTGTCGCTCGTCGGAGATGTGAACCTGTTCGGCGCGTTCACCCGTATCGGTGTGCTCGCTGCGAGCCTGCTCGTGTTCACGCTCGTGTTGGCAAACTTCTTCGACGCCATGGGGACGATGACCGGCTTGGGCAAGGAAGCCAAACTCGTCGATTCGAAGGGCGTCTTGCCCGGAATCGGCAAGGCGCTCGTGATCGAGGGGACCGGCGCGATCGCCGGTGGCGGGGCGTCGGCGTCGTCGAACACCGTCTTCGTCGAGTCGGCATCGGGCATCGCCGAGGGTGCGCGAACCGGATTGGCCAACGTCGTGACCGGAGTTCTCTTTCTCGCCGCGATGTTCCTGACGCCGTTGACTGCCATCGTTCCGATCGAAGCTGCCGCTCCAGCCCTGGTCGTCGTGGGTGCGCTGATGATCGGTCAGGTCCGCGACATCGATTTCACGAAGTTCGAGATCGCCCTACCGGCGTTCCTGACGATCCTTGTGATGCCGTTCACGTACTCGATTGCAAACGGTATCGGCGTCGGATTCATCACCTGGGTCGTGCTCGCTGTCGGACGCGGCAAGATCAAGTCGGTTCATCCCTTGCTCTGGATCGTCGCGCTGCTCTTCGTGGCGTATTTTTCGCTTGGACCGATCACCGAGGCGGTTACCTGAGCTGATTCGTCCAGCTAGGCGTAGTCTCTGCGCTGTGACGTCGGGATATAGCGTTAAGGACAACCGTGAATTGGCCAGCGATCTCTCGCTGGCCGTCGTGCGTTTGACTCGCCACCTGAGGGGGAGGAGGGTCGACTCGCAGGTGTCGTTGACTCAACTGTCAGCTCTCGCGACGCTGAGCCGTGAGGGCGATATGACGCCCGGAGCGCTCGCCGCTCGTGAGCGAGTGCAGCCACCCTCGATGACGCGGGTCATCGCATCGTTGGCAGAGTTGGGTCTGGTCGTGCGTACAGCTCACCCCACCGATGGCCGCCAGGTCATCGTGTCGTTGTCCCCAGCAGGGCAGACGTTGATCGCGGACGAGGCCAGCGCACGCGAGGCATGGATGACCGCGCAGCTGGCGGGATTGAACGAGGGTCAGCTCACCATCCTGCGCGAAGCGGTCGGGATCATCAGCGCGCTCGTGAACGACTCGGAGTAGTTACCTAGGGTTACTATCAGGTACGTGCCTACGATCTTTGCTGCGCTACACACGCGCAACTACCGATTGTGGGCGTCGGGGCAGATCGTGTCGCTCATCGGTACCTGGATGCAGCGCGTCGCGCAGGATTGGCTTGTTCTGACGCTGTCCGGCGGCAACGGGTTTGCCGTCGGTATCGTCATGGCGCTCCAGTTCGGGCCGACTCTGATCCTGTCGGTGTGGGGCGGTGTACTCGCCGACAGGTACGACAAACGCAAGCTCCTGATGATCACCCAGGCTTTCGCAGCGGCGTGCGGCCTCGTTCTCGGCGTACTCGACGTCGGCAACGTCGTCGAACTGTGGCACGTCTACGTCATCGCGTTCATTCTCGGTTGCTCGTCGGCCATCGACGCCCCGGTACGTCAGTCGTTCACGATCGAAATGGTCGGCGAGAAGACGCTGGCCAACGCAATTGCATTGAACTCCATGACGTTCAACATGGCGCGCATCATCGGCCCCGCGATCTCGGGTGTGCTGATCACGTTCGTCGGCACCGGCTGGGTGTTCCTGATCAATGCAGTGTCGTTCGCCGCCGTGTTCGGTGCGCTGGTCGCCATGCGGGCGAAAGATCTGTACTCGGTCGAACGGGCACCGCGAGCCAAGGGGCAGGTCCGCGCTGGATTCGCCTATGTGTGGGGAAGACCGGATCTCCGAGTGCTGCTTGCGACGATCTTCATGGTGTCTACGTTCGGCCTGAATTTTCCGCTGAGTCTGGCAGTGCTGGCACGCAACTCCTTCGGCAGTGGCGCCGACGCGTACGGGCTCCTGTCGACGACGCTTGCTGTCGGCACCCTGCTGGGTGCGACGCTCGCTGCCCGCCGTGCCACCGCGCCGCGGTTACGCCTGTTCATCGGAGCCGTGCTCGGCTTCGGCATCTTCGAACTGCTCGTTGGACTGATGCCGAATTACATTCTCGTTGCGGTGCTGCTGATCCCGACGGGCGCGCTGAACCTGACGTTCTCGACCTCGGCGATGAACATTCTGCAGATGTCCGTGCCCTCGGACATGCGCGGCCGGGTGATGGGCATCTACATGTTGTGCTTCCTCGGTGGAACACCGATCGGCAACCCGGTGCTCGGTTGGCTCGCTGACGTCGTCGATCCTCGGGCGCCGCTGATCGTGGGCGGCGTCGTATCGGTGGCATCGGGACTGTTCGCGGCCGTGTATCTGCTGCGGCACAACAATCTCCGGGTCCGAGTGTCCCGGCAGGCGACCGGGCGTCGGCTGCCTGTGTTGGATGTGCTTCAGATCCAGCCGTGACGGCGTGCGATCGCCGACGCCTCGTGGCGGTTGGCCGCACCGAGCTTCGCGGCTGCCGCGGACAGATAGTTTCTTGTCGTGCCCTGGGAGAGGTGTGCACGAGCAGCGATCTCAGCCACTGTTGCGCCGTCGGCTGCGAATTCGAGTACGTCGGACTCTCTCGGAGTCAACGGCGAGTCCCCGGCCCCGATTGCCTCTGCCGCAAGTGTGGGATCGACGTAGCGTCCACCGCCGTGCACAGTGCGTACGACCTCGGCGAGCGTCGACGCCGAAGTGGTCTTCGGGAGAAAACCGCGCACTCCCGCCGATAGCGCCTTCTTCAGGTACCCGGGACGGCCGTGACTGGTGACGATGATCGACGCGCACGACGGGACTGCCGCAGCGATCGCGGAGGCCGCCTCGATGCCGTCGATGCCACCCATCTGCAGATCGAGAACAGCGACGTCGGGGGCGAATTCCTTCGCGGCGGTGACAGCGCTTTCGCCGGATTCCGTCTGTGCGACGATCTCGATGTCGTCTTCCAGCGCCAGCATTGTCGCGAGCGCCGTGCGGATCAGATTCTCGTCGTCGGCAAGCAGTACTCGAATCATGATGCCACCCTAGGTGCGAACGTCGCGGTCACGGTGAATTCGTCCGAATCACCGGTCGTGTCGAGGGTTCCCCCGACGGCTGCCAGGCGTTCGGCCAGTCCCGCGAGACCGGTCCCGTCCGTCGACGTCGATGCACGTGGACGATTGTTGGTGATACGGAGCGAATCGTGTGTCACCTCGATGCGGCAACGAGTGGCCTCCGAGTGCCGGAGGATGTTGGTGGCGCCCTCACGCACGACCCACGCCGCAGCCTCGGCGAACTCGGGTGCCACCGATTCGGCTGCACCATGAACTTCGGTATCGATGCCCGCGGCGCTCAGAAGCGACGCGGCACCGCCGAGTTCTGCTTCGAGGTCGATCGACCGATACCCTCGTACGAGCTGGCGAGCCTCGGCCATCGACTGCTGCGCCAGCTCGCGAACCTCGTCCATCTGTGCTGCCGCTCGGTCGTCGCCCCGGCGTGAGAGCATGGCCGCCAGTTCGCTTTTCACTGCGACGGCCGACAACGCCCGGCCCACCACGTCGTGTAGGTCCCGGGAGAACCTCAGTCGCTCTTCGGCAACCGACAATTGTGCTGCGGCGTGGCGCGAATCATCCAGCTCGGTCACGATGCGCAGCAACCAGATCGACAGTCGCGCAGTCGCAGACATGAGCATCACCACAGCGAAAGCCGTCACCGCTCCGGGCACTCCGAAGCGAGTCATCGACGTCGCTACACCGAGTGCGATCGCGAGTACCAATGTCCATACAGGAGTGAGGAGGACGCATACGGGGATCGATCCGACCAGCAATGCCCAGACCGGAACTGCGGCAGCTCCGGTCACCCCGGCGAGGATTGCGGCCCCGACACTCACTGCAAGGGGGATGCGGATGCTTCCGGCCCCGGTTCCGCCGATGCGTGGTAACCGCAACAACACGAACACCGCAGCCACGGCGGACACACTCAGTGCTACCGCCGACAACCAGGACGCGTTCGAGATCGACTCGACCAAGCCGGGGACCGTGAAGGCCAGGACGATTCCCACGAACGACTGCCGGGTGTACAGCCGCACCTTGTCGACCTCCGAGGTGTCCCGCCACGTGGTGCGGGGGTCGAGATAGCGCCTCAGTTCCATGTACTCCACATTTCCACAGTCGACTCAGGTCAGCACTACGCGCGCGGTTCCCAGCGGAAGTGCGTCTTGGCGATCACGATCGAACCGACGATCCATGCCGCGATGACGAGCAGTGGCTGCAGGGCGGGGGAGAAAGTCTCGGCGAACGAGAGTGAATCCGTCGTCGGATCCGTCGTGCCGATCCAACCGAGGTTGACCAGATCCAGGACCGCCGCGATCGGAGTCAGGTCGATGACCGGGGCGAGGGAGTCCGGCGCGATGTCACGCATGAAGGAAGTACCCGCCATCGCCAGCAGAATGATCGGCAAGCTGGTGATCTGCGCTGCTTCGGCATTTCTGGTGAACGTCGACGTGATCAGGGCTAGCGCCGCGAACATCGCAGCACCTCCACCCAGGGCCGCGACGAGCAGCAGAGGATTGACCGGCAGGTTGCCACCGAGAACGAGGACGATACCGGCGACGACGACCGTGAGCAGCGCGGTCAGCGCGAACGACGGTACCGCGGGGCCGAGGAGGATCTGATTGTCGGTCGCTTCGCCGGTGCGAAGTCGCTTGAGTACCAACTCGTCCCGCCTCGTCGCGTAGGACGACAACAGGTTGTAGTAGACGAGAAACACCAAGAGGAAGAGGGCGAATACCTCGAGCGCCGAGGACACGATGGCGTCGGGCAGGGCGCCGTCTTCGCGCCCGATGAACAGGAACACCACCGGGAACAGAAGCGGCATGACGAGCGCGTTGAACAGCAGTACGCGGTTGCGGACCAGCAGCGTGAACTCCGCCCGGGACAGTGTGGTCATGGTGCTCATGCGGCAATCTCCCTACGGTCGTCGAATTCGTCTGCAATGGAGAGGAATACGGTTTCGAGCGATGCGGCCCGAGCATCGAGACCCTGGATTCGGACGCCGGCTCGCTGAGCCCATACGAGCAGTTCGGTCAACGTGTCCTGCAATTCGGACGTGACGACGACGAGCTTGCCGTCCTCGATGCTCATACGAGCGGACAGCAGTTCCGGCAGTGGTACGGAAGGCAGTTCGAGATGGATACTCGCCGGGTGATCGCCGACGACCTCTGCGACGGTTCCGCTCCGCACGACGCGCCCCTTGTGCATGATCGCCAGTCGGTCGCAGAGTCGCTCGGCTTCGTCGAGATAGTGCGTCGTCAACATGATCGTGACACCCGAGTTTCGAAGTTCTTCGATCAGTGTCCATGTGTTGCGACGACTTTCGGGATCGAGACCCGTCGTCGGTTCGTCGAGAAACAGCACGCGAGGTTGGCCGATGATCGCGCACGCCAGATCCAGGCGGCGTTGCTCACCACCGGACAGGAACTTCACCCTGGTGCCGGCGCGATCTGCGAGGTCGACGCGGCCGAGCACATCCATGGCCGACAGTGGATTGCTGCAGGTGCCCGCCCACATCTCGAGGCTCTCGAGCGCGGTCAGGTCGGACGGCAATCCGCCCTTCTGCAGCATGATCCCGAGATTCGGACGTACGTCGCGGCGATCCCGAATCGGTTCCATGCCCATGATCGACACCGTTCCCTCGCTGGGGGTCGAAAGGCCCTGTATCACTTCGAGAGTCGATGTCTTGCCTGCACCGTTGGTGCCCAGAAGACCGAACAGCTCACCTTCCTGAACCGAAAGGTCCAGCCCGCTCACTGCCTCGAAAGCGGACTTGCCGCTTCCGTATCGGCGTGTCATACCCGCCACCTCGATGATGCTCATCGCTTGCTCCATTCGCGCAGCCCCAGCACGAACCGACCGGCCATGAACACCGCTGCGAGCGCTGCGACGATGATCATGGGCAATGGTGACCCGACGAGTGCAAACACGACCCCGAACACTGCCAGCGTGATGACGATGACAACGATCTCCCGTGCCATCGTCGGAGCGGGTCCGAGCTCCATCATGTCCGTGAACAGGTTTCCTTCATCCGGTTGTCTCATGCCTCCAAGCTTCGCCGGATCGCGTGTCCACCAGTAGTGCACGGCGTCATCGGTTGCGGTGACAGAGTCATGGCCGGGGCATGACAAATGTCAGCCTATGGCCGGTCTGGCCGGTCTGGCCGGTCTGGCCGGTCTGGGCGGTCTGGGCGGTCTGGCCGCACCGAATGTCTCATTCGGTCACCTGCGCCGCTGAACGCGCAGGTTGCAGCGAGGGCGCGGGTTGCAACCTGCGCGCGGGCTGGAAAGTGTGCGTACACCTCCTGGGGTGACCGAATGAGACATTCGGTCACTGGGCGGGGCCGGGATCGTCTAGAACGTGTCTCCCAAATTTGAGAGGTGCTGTCAGCGATGATATTTCGATGACGCGCGTGGGAGTGATCAGTGACGAGTTCTGGGAGATCGTCGAGCCAGTGATACCCACCGACGTGGGAAAACGTGGGCGGCGGTTCGCCGAGCACCGGCGAATTCTGGAGGGCATCGCATACCGATTCCGTACCGGGTGTCCGTGGCGAGATCTGCCGGAGGACTTCGGTCCGTGGCAGACGGTGTGGAAACGCCACCACCGATGGTCCTTCGATGGCACCTACGACGAGATGCTTGCCGCGGTGGCCGAGGTGTTCGGTCTCGACCCGGAAGAACTCGACGGCGATATCGGGGCGGTGCTCTCGATCGACTCGACCAGCGTCCGGGCGCATCAGCATGCGGCCGGTGCGCGAGCCGACACTCTCACAGGGGGCCTTGTCGAATTACAAGAAATCCGTCGACGAACCCGCTGACCACGCGTTGGGTCGATCTCGCGGAGGATTCACCACGAAGATCCATGCACTGACCGACCTGACGTGCTCGCCGGTGACGATGCTGCTGACCGGTGGGCAAGCCGGGGACAATCCACAGTTGGTGCCGTTGCTCGATGCCCACCGAGCTGCCGGTGGGGACCAGGACTACCGATTGCTCGCCGACAAGGCGTACACCCATCCCAGTACCCGCACCGAACTGCGTCGCCGCAAGATCAAACACACCATTCCCGAGCGCAGCGACCAGAAGCAGCGACGGGCCGACAAGGGGTCCGCCGGTGGTCGTCCACCGGGTTTCGATCCGACGATGTACAAGCACCGCAACACCGTCGAGCGTGGCTTCGGGCGGCTCAAACAGTGGCGTGGTGTGGCCACTCGATATGACAAGTACGCCATGACATTCCTCGGGGGCGTTGTCCTGTGCGCGGCAGTTCTGCACTCCCGCAACCACAACCACCGCCCGGCGATGAAAACGAAAACGGACCCAATTTAAGAGACACGCTCTAGAACGCCCAGCCCATGACCGAGGCCCGATCGGTCGCGAAGGCGATGTCGACCGTATGGAGTGCCTCCGGATCGCGGGTCCACAGCCTCGACGCGGCGGCGAATCGCGTCGCACGGTGCGTTCCGAAGTACATCGACGAGAGGACGTCGAGACCGACCTTCGCGTCTGGTGCAGCTTCGGTACGCGTGACAGTCGCTGCGCCCGCAGAGATCGTCACGTCGAAGGTGCCGCCTGCGTCGAGGAACGGGTCTTCCACCTCGAGGACGAACTGGGCGTCGACGCCGTAGGTGCGTGCTTCCAATGCTGCCTTCACATCCATGATCCGACACCACAGTGCGTCGTGAAGGCCGGTGATCTTGGGCAGACGATTGTTCGTCAGCAAGAATGGCAGCGCCTCGTCCGGGGCCTGGCTGACCTCGATTGTGTCGACGAGATCGATCCCCGCGAGTACTTGCCACATCTCGGCGTATGCCTGATCTGTGACGGCGATGAACTCCTGAACGACGACCTTGCTTTCGGTAGGACTCCGGCGATAGGCGACGTAACCGTCGGCGTGCGCGATGAAGAACAGCTCGGTCAGTCCATGCCTACGGTTCTCCCGGTCGGCAAAGAATCGCTGCCAGCGAATCGGCGGCTTCGGCTGTGCCCCAGCAGTTTTGCACTGCCAGCGGTGGTAGATTTCGGGCAGCAGTGTCGACGCTTCCGTCGACTCGATCAGACGGACTCCGGTGACGGGTGGAACCGACTTGTGGAACTGTGCGAACCGACGGTCGAGCACGATTGCGTGTTCCTCCGTCGCAGGACCGTATCCGAACCGACGGTAGATCGTCGCTTCACTGGCAGTGAGGAGCGACAGCGGCGCTCCCGCGGCGTCGAGTTTGCGGTGTTGTTCGGTGAACATGCGGCGGAGAATGCCGCGCCTTCGGTGGGTGGGCGCGACCGACACCCACGACACACCCGACGCGTCCACCTGTTCGCCGCCGGGGACCGTCACGGACATCGGGAAATGCATCGCGACGCCGACGGGCGTGCTTCCATCCCACGCCATGACAACGTGCTCGGAGCTCGTCAGAATCTGAGTTTCGGCGAGGTCCTCCGAATTTTGGTGCTCACCGAACGCGTGGGCGTCGAGAAGTGCGACCGCGTCCCAGTCGTCGTCGGTGGCCGTTCTGATGTTGATCGTGTCTTCGGTAGTCATCGCAGTCGAGCTTTTCATACAGGTGCCAAGATGGACACGTGGTACACGTAATCGACATCGAAAACTCCGCCGATTCCAGGCTGGACGACTTCCGCGATCTCAACTCGTCCGATCGCCGTCCCGACCTACCCGACGGGAAAGGCTTGGTGATCGCCGAAGGCGTTCTGGTGGCGGAGCGCTTGCTCTCGTCGAGGTTCCGTCCGATCAGTTTGCTCGGGGTCGACCGTCGGCTGCAAGAACTCGGTGATTGCCTCGATGGCGTCGACGTCCCCTTCTACCGAGCGAGCGCGGAGGTCATGGCCGAGGCTATCGGGTTTCACCTCAATCGAGGAGTGCTCGCTGCGGCGCATCGACCGCCGGAACTGGACCTCGCCGAGGTGCTCGAGCGCGCACGAACGGTCGTGGTGCTGGAAGGGGTCAACGACCATGAAAATCTCGGGTCGATGTTCCGCAACGCGGCCGGACTCGGCGCGGATGCGGTGCTCTTCGGTGCGGCATGCGCTGATCCGCTGTATCGACGCGCGGTGCGGGTGTCGATGGGCCACGTACTGCGGGTTCCGTTCGCACGTGTTCCCGACTGGCCGAGGGGGCTGAACATACTGCGAGAGAGTGGTTTTCAAACAATCTCGCTGACTCCCAATCCGACGGCGATACCGCTCGCCGAGGCAATGACGGGCGAGAAAGTGGCACTACTACTCGGAGCCGAAGGGCCCGGACTGACCGAACACGCCATGCGCGCCACCGACGTTCGTGCACGCATCCCGATGGCGCCAGGAACGGATTCACTCAATGTCGCCACCGCCGCCGCCATGGCGTTCTACGAGCGTGTGCGACTTCAGACACCCCCGCAGGCTCCACTCCTGTGAACCAGGTCGATCCCTCAGGCTCCACTCCTGCCTCCCGGGTCGTTCCGACAGGCTCCACTCCTGCCTCCCGGGTCGTTCCGACAGGCTCCACTCCTGCCTCCCGGGTCGTTCCGACAGGCTCCACTCCTGCCTCCCGGGTCGTTCCCGCAGGCTCCACTCCTGCCCCCGACCATGAGGTCCTCTACACCGGCATCCCCGTCGCACTGTTTTGTGCAGTTCTCGTCGGCGCTGCGCTCACCGCATTCGGCCGTGAACTGGCCGACATCAATGTCCTTCTTGCAATCGGGATCAACCTGATCGTCGTCGGTGGAGCAGCACCGACGGTGGTGCGGTGGCGTGCTACGCCAGTCTGGAGATGGCCTGTTTACGGAGCGTGCGTCGGAGCCGTGATCAGCTTTGTGGTTCTGGGGATTTCCGTCGTAGCCAGCGCATGAACTTCTTCTCCTCGGGCACCGACGGTGGTTCCACCACTGCTGGCTGAGGTTGCTGACCCGGCTCGTACATTGTGAACCCACACACCGGCAACGAACTCGCGTCGAACTCGTCCCCACGCGGGACACCTGTGTAGCGAAATCCTAGCCACTCCGCGTTGGCGGTCTCGGCGAATTCCTGCGGGTGAAAGGGCAGAGACAGCGGGTCCGGCATGACGTCAGGAGGATAGATCAATGGACGTTCGCCGGCCCAGAACGGTCGCTCCCAGACAAGCGGCAGACCGGTGTCCTCGTAGATGTAGATCGGTGTCGCGCTGAACGACCTGCGTAGCGTGCCGCGTTCCCAGTAGGCGAAAGCGCCCCATGCAGTCGTCGGATCGGTCGCTACGAGGTAGGTGCGCTCCGACGCCAGGGGCCTGGTCCAGAATTCGGGAATGAGTGACGGTTTCGCGATGGACAGGTTGTTTCCGCAGATGACGGTGGCTCCCGGGTAGCACCCGATGAACACCTCGTCAGGCGAGGCGCCCGCCGACCGTGTGATCGGTCCTTCGCCGTTCGGTACAGCGATGTTGTCGGGGAACAATCTCCCCACCAGGGCTGTAGCTGCATCCCAGTCCGACGACGTCGTTTCCCGCAACAGCGAGATCGGATCGGGTGCGTCGATGTACCAGATGGTCGATGCTTTGGCCCCCACTCCCGGCACCCTTCTCGATCGGTGTCAGCCGACCATGTTCAGTTGTGACCGCTGCTGCGGACACCCAGCAGAACATCTTCCCACGACGGCATCGCGGGCTTGCCCTTCTTATCTTTTTTGGGTGCTGGAGCTGAGTCGTGCTTGGGCTCGTTCACCGCGGACGGGACGTCTTCCTCGATTTCGACGTCGGCTTCGAGTTCGCTGTCCGCGGTCGTGCCGTAGTAATCGTCGAACGACTGCTGGGATTCCTCGGGGGCAACCTCGAGTGCACGAACCGGAGCGAGCCCGCGGAGCTGGCGTCCGAAGTCAGGATCGACCAATTCCGCTGCGGCGTCGTCCAACGCGGTGATCGTTCCGCCGTGGCCGTCTGGAAGGAACTGCCAGTGAGCTTTGTTGGTTGTGCGTCCTGCCTGCCACTTCAGCTGGGCGACCCATTTGTTGTCCTCGTCGCGCCACGCGTCCCATGTGGCCTCGTCGAGATGGTGGCCACGGGCGCGGAAGGCGAGGGCGACGATCTCTGCGAGAGTCTGCACCGCCGGACCGTCGTGACGCATGGGGTGACCTGCCTGGGCCATCGACGCGGCCTGTGAGCGTTCCAGCAACACGGGGTGTGCGAACACCTCGACACGGCTCAGCGCCATCCCGGAGTCGTTGGCAACCTGCTCGACGGTGGCGCCGGCTCGGATGCGAGCCTGGATCTCCTTGGGGCGAAGCAAACTGTCCATTTCGATCTCAATCTGTCCTAGTCGAGCGATGTCACCGCGGGAGGCCGCGCGGAGCTTGTCGTCGGCCGGAAGCCGGAATTTGTCGCCGGTTTTGGGATCTGCGCAGATTACGTACTGCCCGTCCGGTTCGAGACCGACCACGCGTAGATCTCGCACCTTGACCTCCTCATCGCGCCGACTCGCGATATCGTCCCTCGACTGTAATCCACTCGTGATGTTCAGCTGGTGTCCGACACGCTTGTTTCGTGCCAGTGTCAAAGACTAGTCACCGAGTGCTGCGGTTGCATACGTTCGGTAGCGTCGGAGTGAGATCGATTGGAAAGCAACCGTTTTCCATCGTTGTGTACGAACGCTGCGCCCAACGCGAAACCGATCACCAACGCGCCCGCATGGCCGAAGGCTGTGAAGGACGGATCCGAGATCGCAGCAGCGACGACGGCGACGATCCACCCGGTGGCCCAGACGACCATCCCGCGGGCGGGCAGGTAGGCGATCATGGATCCGACGACAGCGGCTGCCGCATAGCTGATCCCGACGTCGACAGTCATAGCGAGGGAATCGGCAAGCAGATCGGCGTGAATCCCGACGGACAGGCCCACGGCAACAGCTGCCGTGGCACCGACGTGGCCCACGCCTGCAGTCAGAAGGAATCGCTTCGATCCCGAGATCCATTCCGCGGCCGCGAAGACCAAGGCCACGGCCGCAAGCCATCCCCAGTTCAGCTCACCGTCGGTGAGGAATGCGCTGGTGACAAGGGTGGCGACATGGCCGTCACTCAGATTGTGAAGGTTGGTACTTGCCTCGTGCAGAACACGCCACTGAGAGTGTGGTCCAAGTCGGTCCATCAGGAGCGCGACCACGACCGAGATTGCGACGTAGGCGATGGTGACGCGCAGCCTCGACAGAGCGACGAGAACACGCATCGGGCGCCCTTTCGAGGTAAGTCGACTTGCGAATTTCTCGCCAGTCTATGCCTCGCTGAGGGCGCCCGAGCTGTGAGCGTGCTGCTAGTTCAGCGTGGAGACGACCCAGTCGATGCTCTTGGTGAGAGCGGTGATGTCGTCCGGCTCGATCGCAGGGAACATGCCGACGCGCAGCTGGTTGCGCCCGAGCTTGCGGTACGGCTCGGTGTCGACGACGCCGTTGGCGCGAAGGACCTTCGCGACCTGCGCGGCATCGATCTTCTCGTCGAAGTCGATGGTGCCGACGACCTGGCTGCGGTGCGCCGGGTTCTCGACGAACGGCGTCGCGAACTCACTCTTCTCGGCCCAGTCGTACAGGCGCGACGACGAATCAGCCGTGCGTCCGGTAGCCCAATCCAGGCCGCCCTGCGAGTTCAACCACTCGATCTGGTCCGCGAACAGCAAGAGCGTCGCCACCGCGGGGGTGTTGTAGGTCTGGTCCTTGCTGCTGTTGTCGATCGCGATCGGAAGCGACAGGAAGTCCGGGACCCAACGGCCACTGGAGGCGATCTCGTCGACGCGGGCGAGTGCTGCCGGGCTCATCAGTGCAACCCACAAGCCACCGTCGGCAGCGAAGCACTTCTGCGGTGCGAAGTAGTAGACGTCCGAGTCGGCGACGTTCACCGGCAAACCGCCTGCGCCGGACGTTGCGTCGATGGCGACGAGCGCGTTCTCGGATCCGGCCGGACGGCTCACTGGGATGGCGACACCCGTCGACGTCTCGTTGTGTGCCCACCCAATGAGGTCTACGGACGGATCGGACGTCGGCTCCGGGGCACTGCCCGGCTCGGCCTTCACGACGATCGGATCGCCGATGAACGGGTTGTTCTTGGCCACCGAGGCGAACTTCGAGCTGAACTCGCCGTTGGTCAGGTGCAGGGACTTCTCGCGGATCAAGCCGAATGCGGCGGCGTCCCAGAACGCGGTGGTGCCACCGTTGCCGAGCACGACCTGGTAACCCTCGGGAAGGTCGAACAGATCTTTGAGTCCGCTGCGTACGCGTGCAACCACGTCCTTGACCGGCTTCTGACGGTGGCTCGTACCGAACACGGATGCACCGACGTCGACCAGGGATTGCAGCTGCTCGGGGCGAACCTTGGATGGTCCGCAGCCGAAACGTCCGTCGGCGGGCAGAAGATCGGCGGGAATGATCGGCAAATCGGCCATTGAGCAGCGCATCCTAGCGTCGAGGGATTATGGCAGCTACAGGGTAGTCGCTGCACGTCGGGCGGTTGCGCGCAGGTTTGGAAGGTGGTGCCCACGGCTGGTTGGGCTTGGGGAGTTTTCCACTGTGTTCCGCGCACGTTCCAGTGGGTGCGCAGGTTGCAACCGGCGCGTGGGCTGGAAGGTGCGCGTTCAGGGGCGAGAATTGGTGCGCGGCGACGGGAGCGACACAGCAAGCTCGAATGCGCGCTTCAGCTTGGCGGCGAATCGCTCCGGATGGTCGAGGTCGGACCACGTGCATCGCAGAAGCACCCAACCCAGCGCGCGCATCTCGTCTTCGCGAAGCTTCTCTGCGACGACAACGTCGGCTGCTGTTTGCCCAGGGCGGAGGTGCTTGGTGTACTTCACCATGCCGTCGAACTCGAGGATGACGCCGAGTACGAACAGAAAATCCGTTCGGCCCAGAAAACGGCCCGCTTCGTCGTACAGATTCACCTGCAGCTCAGGCGCAGGAAAGCCGAGTCGGTGAAGCAACACGCGGGTGCGAGACTCGCCGACGCTCTCGCTTCGTGGATCGCAGAAGTCAAGCGTGCGTCGGGCGGTGACAAGTCCTCGGCCACCCGATCGTTCGAGCGCCGCAATGATCCCGGGCTTGGTCGCCGAACCGGCCCGAAGTGCGGAATCGCCGACGCATACGCCCGCCTCGAACGGGAGAATCCTGAGCAAATCTGCAACGGTTCGGTCCGGGGAAGTGACCTCGATGCCATCGACCATGACCAGGTCAGCGGCAGTGAGAGGAGTTGCGTGGACATGACGGAACTTCGTTTTCCGACCGCCTGAAGTTCGATTCGCTGTGACGTGCACCCGCGTGAGTTCCGGAGCCCACATTGCGAATCCGTGTAGGACGGCGGCTGATTGGTGACTCACCACCAGCTGGCTTTTGGCCGCGGACAGGTTCGCTCGGATCGCGAGTAGATGCAGGTCTTCAGCGCGCATCGCATCGAGTGCAGCCGTCGCCGCAAAGGCGCCCCGGCGGAGGGTGGTGATCGATCCGTCTGCTTTCGCGCTCCGAATATCGCTGTCCGTCGATCCGCTGCGGATCAGCACGCGTCGTAGCAGCAGGGGATCTTCACCGATGTGCATGCGGCAATGCTGACCGCTGCCCGATCGGAGCGGTAGATGTGGATAGCCAGCCTGTGGATAGCCGAAAATCGTGTAGACTGCGCCGCTCCGCGCACGTTCCAGCGAGCGCGCAGGTTGCAACGCGTGCCTGGGCTGGAAGGTGCGCGTTCACACCCGGAAGTGACCGAATGAGTCATTCGGTCCGGTGTGGGTGCGCCGCGCAGGTTTCAGCCAGCGCGGAGGTTGCAACCTGCGCCTCGGCTGGAAGGTGCGCGTTCGCGCCCGAAAGTGACCGAATGAGTCATTCGGTCACCTCGATGAGGCAAGCACCAACCCCCCGAGCCCGCCTCAGACGATCTGGCCCCACCCGTCGACGGACTGGGGGGTACGGGGCGCGGGTCCGGTGTAGATCGCGGCAGGACGCACGAGCTTGCCCAAGCGCTTCTGCTCGAGGATGTGCGCGCACCATCCGGCGGTACGGCCACAGGTGAACATCGCCGGCATCATGTGTGCCGGAACTTCGGCGAAGTCGAGGATCACTGCGGCCCAGAATTCGACGTTGGTCTCGATGGCGCGGTCGGGTCGACGCTCACGCAGTTCGGCAAGTGCTGCCTGCTCCAACGCGGCCGCAACCTCGTAGCGCGGTGCGTTGAGACGCTTGGCGGTCGCGCGCAGCACCCGGGCCCGGGGGTCCTCGGCGCGGTAGACGCGGTGGCCGAAGCCCATGAGCTTTTCTTTGCGGTCGAGGATGCCCTTGACGAGGCCGCGGGCGTCGTCGGTCTTCTCGACCTCTTCGATCATCGGCAGCACACGAGCCGGTGCTCCGCCGTGCAGTGGGCCTGACATGGCGCCGATGGCTCCGGAGAGTGCGGCAGCGACGTCGGCGCCGGTGGACGCGATGACGCGTGCGGTGAACGTCGATGCGTTGAGGCCGTGCTCGGCGGCGGAAACCCAGTAGGCGTCGATGGCTTCGGTGTGCGCGGGGTCGGGGTCGCCCTTCCATCGCGTCATGAAGCGTGCGGTGACGGTCTCGCACTGGTCGATCTTCTTCTGCGGCACAGCGGGTTGGTAGATACCGCGGGCCGACTGCGCGACGTAGGACAGCGCCATGACGGACGCGCGGGCGAGCTGGTCGCGGGCGGTGGCGTCGTCGATGTCGAGGAGCGGCTGATAGCCCCAGATCGGGGCGAGCATCGCCAGTCCGGCTTGGACGTCGACGCGGACGTCGCCGGTGTGGATGGGCAAGGGGAAGGGCTCGGCTGGCGGCAGTCCCGGGCCGAAGCGACCGTCGACGAGCAGCGCCCACACGTTGCCGAAGGTGACGTTCTTGGAGACGAGATCCTCGATGTCGACGCCGCGGTAGCGCAGTGCGCCGCCGTCCTTGTCCGGTTCGGCGATGTCGGTGGTGAACGCCACGACGCCTTCGAGCCCACTGACGAAATCTTCCGGTATCTGCTGAACAGCCATTTCGCGTGGACTCTTCCTGATCGGGCCCGTGGAACTGCAAGGGTCGATTCCATCTCCGGGCTTGCCTGTGGGTGAACTTTAGCGGGTCGTACCCGGGAGTAGCGTCTGGGTTCGTGCGGAACGACAAACCACCCCTCGCCGACATGCGTGTCGACTACAAGGAAGACCTCGATCTCGACGTCGACCGGTTGCAGAACGGCTGGCTGCCGGTAGCCCGGGAGTGGCTCGCCGACGCGATCGAGGCCTTGATTCCCGAGCCGAACGCGCTGGTCCTGGCCACCGTGGACGCCGACGGCCGCCCGTCGACCCGGACGGTTCTGTGCAAGGGACTCGACGCCGACGGTGTCGTGTTCTACACCAATTACGACTCCGACAAGGGCGCCCAGCTGCAGCACACTGCCTATGCATCGCTGACGTTTCCGTGGATCGGCATCGAGCGTCAGTTGACGATCCGAGGCACCGCCGAGAAGGTGTCGGCGGAGATGACTGCCGAGTACTTCGCGTCGCGTCCTCGTGGTTCGCAGTTGGGTGCGTGGGCGTCACAGCAGTCGAGGCCGATTTCCTCGCGTGCGGCGTTGAACGATGCGCTCGACGCGGTGACAGCGGAGTTCGAGGGCCGGGACGTACCTGTTCCGCCGCACTGGGGAGGTTTCCGGGTAAGGCCGGAGACTGTCGAGTTCTGGCAGGGACGAAAGTCTCGTCTGCACAACAGAATCCGTCTCACGGTCGCCACGGGAAAAGTTGAGCGCCTGCAGCCGTGAGCACGCTTCGCGGCATTCTCGCCGATACGACGCCTCTGAAAACCCCGGCATACCGCCGGTTGTGGCTCGCCAACATCGTCACGGTCATCGGTGCCCAACTGAGCATCGTGGCTGTGCCGCAACAGGTTTTTCAGATCACCCTGAGCTCCGCCTACGTCGGGCTGACGGGTGTGTTCGCGCTGGTCCCGCTCATCGTCTTCGGTCTATGGGGTGGAGCACTCGCGGACGTAATGGATCGCCGCACTCTGCTCATGATCACCACGTGCGGTCTCATCGGGACCTCGGCGCTGTTCTGGTTGCAGGCGTTTCTCGACCTGAACAACGTCTGGATCATTCTCGTGCTGTTGGCAGTTCAACAAGCGTTCTTCGCGGTGAACCAGCCGACCAGAAGTGCGATCCTTCCGCGGATTCTCCCGGCCCAGCAGCTCCCGGCCGCGAACTCGCTCAACATGACCGTGATGAACTTCGGAGCGATCGCGGGTCCCCTCAGCGCGGGCATCCTGATCTATCTCATCGGACTCGAGACGCTGTACCTGATCGACACCATTGCACTGTTCGCGACGCTGTGGGCCGTGTTCAAGTTGCCCGCTATTCCCCCGGCCAAGACCGGGCAACGAGCTGGATTGCGGTCGGTGTTCGAGGGTTTCGCCTACCTCGCGACGCAGAAGGTGCTGTTGGCGTCGTTCGTCGTCGACATCATCGCGATGGTGTTCGGCATGCCGCGCGCGCTGTTCCCACAGATCGCACACGAGAGCTTCGGGGATCCGGCGACGGGCGGGCCGGTACTCGGCATGTTGTTCGCAGCGATGTCGTCCGGTGCGGTGATCGGCGGAGTCTTCTCCGGTTGGCTGCCCCGAGTGCGGCGCCAAGGTCTCGCGGTGCTGATCTGCATCGTGGTCTGGGGCGTCGCGATGATCGGGTTCGGTGTCGCGGTCGGTCTCGCAGCGGACGGTGCAACGGCGATCGCGCTGTGGTTCGCCTTGGCGTTCCTTGCCCTCGGTGGTGGCGCCGACATGATTTCGGCCGCGTTCCGATCCACGATGCTTCAAACAGTTGCCACCGACGAGATGCGTGGCCGCCTGCAAGGAGTGTTCATCGTCGTGGTGGCGGGAGGCCCCCGAGTGGGCGATGTTCTGCACGGCGCGGCGGCCGCTTCGGTCGGGACGGCGGCGGCTGCAGCGGGTGGTGGAGTGCTCGTCGTCATCGGCGTCTCGATCGCCGCGTTGGCTCTTCCGGCGTTCATTCGCTATCGAGTAGGGAAGGTGGTGGACAATGGCACCCATGGCTGACGTACAGAGTTATCTGCTCACCAGCGGTAGGTACCGAGCCGAGGTCGCCTCGACGGGCGCGGGGCTACGGATGCTCGAATTCGACGGTGTGCCGTTGACCGAGACCTGGAAGGTGGGCGAGAAGCCGCCGCTGTCGGCCGGACTCGTGCTTGCGCCGTGGCCCAACCGCGTCGCCGACGGCACTTTCACGTTCGAAGGTACCGAACATCGGCTCGAGATCACCGAGCCTTCCCGCAACAATGCAAGCCATGGGTTCGTCCGTCGCGTCGACTGGACGTTGGTGGACCGCTCGCCGTCACGCGTCGAGCAATCCGTCGATGTCGGTCAGCACGAGGGGTGGCCGTATCGGTTGACGGTGACCGTCGCGCACGAACTCACCGAGGACGGGCTGGTCGTCACGGCGACGGCGCAGAACGACGGTGACACCGACGCGCCCTACGGGATGGGCTTTCACACCTTCGTACGCGTCGGCGACGTTCCTCTGGACGACTGCGCGCTCGAGTTCTCGGCAGGTACGCGTCTGCAGCTGGACCCGGTGCGGAACCTGCCCAACGGCCCATCGGTGCCGACGGCGGGGTCGGATTACGACTTCACCGAGCCGAAGTCGCTGAAAGGGATCTGGCTGGACACACCCTTCAGCGCCGAGCTGCCGGACCCCGACGGCAGGGCGAGGCACTACCTCCGGAGCCCGGACGGCGCTGCGACAATTCTGTGGACCGACCGGGAATTCGACTGGGTGCAGGTGTTCACCGCGGACCCGGCGAAGGACCAGGCGTACCCCGATCGCGGGCGAGCGCTGGCAATCGAACCGATGACGTGCCCGCCGGATGCGTTCAACTCCGAGATCGATCTCCTCGTCTTGAAGCCCGGCGAATCCTGGACGGGCACTTGGGGAATGGAGTATCGAGCAGCATGACGATACTGGTGTGCGGAGAGGCATTGGTCGACCTCGTTCCGGTCCACGAAGGCCCGTTGTTGTCGCCGAAGCTCGGCGGTGGGCCGTTCAACGTCGCGATCGCGCTCGGCCGTCTCGGCGAGAAGGTGTCGTTCCTGTCGCGGGTCTCGACCGATCCGTTCGGCGAGCAGATTCTGCAGAGCCTGCGTGATGCGAGCGTCGACGTCTCGCTTGTCCAGCGAGGGGACGAGCCGACGACGCTTGCCATGACCAATCTCGCCGACGACGGCAGCGCCCAGTACTCGTTCTACGCGGACGGTACGGCGGACCGTCTGGTGCAGGATCCAGGTGACCTGCCGGACGAGATCACGACGCTGTCGTTCGGAACGCTCTCGTTGCTGTACGAGCCGGGTGCATCGATGTATGCCGCGTTGCTCCACCGCGCGCACGCGGCTGGGAAACTGACGATGCTGGATCCGAACATCCGTCCCGCAGCCATCGACAGCACGAGCGGAGACATCACGGCCGACGGGTTCAGACGACGGTTTCTCACGTGGTTGCCTGCGGTCGACATTCTGAAGGTGTCCGAGGATGATTCTCACTGGCTGGGATTGGGTTCGGACGGTTCGACGGTCGACGACTGGCTCGCGGCCGGAGTCACCGCAGTGGTCATGACGCGTGGCGGCGACGGAATTTCGGTGTTCACGACGTCCGGTGAGATTGGGGTGGACGGCGTGCAGGTCGACGTCGTCGACACCATCGGCGCTGGTGACACGGTCCACGGGGCCCTGCTCGCATATTTGGAGAAAGAGAACATTGTCACATCGAGTGCCCTGAGTGACATGGGCAAGCGAGACTGGGAACGAGCATTGGGGTTCGCCGCGCGAGCAGCAGCCATCACGGTTTCTCGCCCGGGTGCCGACCCTCCGTGGGCGTCCGAGGCGCCGAGAGACTAGTTTCTCTATCGACGATAGAAGTGTCCGTTTTACGTACGTGTCCGTTACAAGAGTTCGAGAGGGACCATTCGTGCCCGCTGAGAATGACGCCAAAGCCACCCTCACCTATCCCGGTGGCGAACACATCATGTCCATTGCCAAGGCGACCGAAGGCAATGACGGCATCGAGCTGGGAAAGCTGCTGGCTACGACCGGCTACACGACTCTCGACGGTGGGTTCGTCAACACTGCCTCGACGAAGTCGGCGATTACCTACATCGACGGCGACCAGGGAATCCTTCGTTACCGCGGATACCCGATCGAACAGCTTGCCGGTAAGTCTTCGTTCATCGAGGTCAGCTATCTGCTGATCTACGGTGAGTTGCCTTCCGAGGACCAGTTGGAGAAGTTCACCGACAAGATCCGTCGACACACGCTGCTGCACGAGGATCTCAAGCGGTTCTTCGACGGATTCCCCCGCAACGCGCACCCGATGCCGGTGTTGTCGAGCGCGGTCAACGCACTGTCGGCGTACTACCAGGATTCGCTGGACCCGAACGATCCGGCGCAGGTCGAGCTGTCGACCATCCGATTGCTGGCGAAGCTGCCGACAATCGCGGCGTATGCGTACAAGAAGTCGGTCGGCCAGCCGTTCCTGTACCCGGACAACTCGAAGAGCCTCGTCGAGAACTTCCTGCGTATGACGTTCGGTTTCCCGGCCGAGCCCTACGAGGTCGACCCTGAGATCGTCAAGGCGCTCGACATGCTGCTCATCCTGCATGCTGACCACGAGCAGAACTGCTCGACGTCGACGGTTCGTCTCGTCGGATCCTCGGACGCGAACCTCTTCACCTCGATCTCCGGCGGCATCAACGCACTGTGGGGACCGCTGCACGGCGGCGCCAACCAGGCTGTGCTCGAGATGCTCGACAAGATCAAGGCCGAAGACGGCGATGCCACCGACTTCCTGCGTCGCGTGAAGAACAAGGAAGACGGCGTGAAGCTCATGGGCTTCGGGCACCGCGTCTACAAGAACTTCGATCCGCGCGCCACGCTGGTCAAGGAAACCGCGCACACCATCCTCGGCAAGCTGGGCAACGGTGACGAGCTGCTCGACATCGCGCTCAAGCTCGAGGAGACCGCGCTCACCGACGATTACTTCGTCGAACGCAAGTTGTACCCGAACGTCGATTTCTACACCGGCTTGATCTACCGCGCGATGGGCTTCCCTCCGCGCATGTTCACGGTGTTGTTCGCCATGGGCCGCCTCCCGGGCTGGATCGCGCACTGGCGCGAGATGCACGAGGATCCGTCCACGAAGATCGGCCGTCCGCGCCAGATCTACACCGGTTACACCGAGCGCGACTACAAGGACGTCAGCTCGCGCTGAGAAATGCACGAAAAGAGCCGCCGTACCCGACAGGGGACGGCGGCTCTTTTGTCATCTGCCCGGACTCGGTCGGGTCAGAACTGTCGACGATTCGCGAGCACCGGGAGCTTCTTGCGAACGGCGTCGACGAGACCGGTGTCGATGTCCACGGTGAGCAGCCCCGGTGTCGCGTCGAGTTCGCCGAGGACCTCACCGGTGGGGGAGCTGACGACCGAATGCCCGACGCCCAGTGGCGCGGTACCTTCGGCTTCCGCTGGTTCCGCCTGATCGCACGCCGCGACGTAGGCGGTGGAATCGAGAGCGCGTGCCCTGGCGAGCAGTGACCACTGTTCGACCTTGCCTGGTCCGCTGCCCCAGGATGCGGGGACGACGACGAGCTCGGCTCCGAGATCGCCGAGCTTCTGGAACAGGGCCGGAAAGCGAATGTCGTAGCACGTGGCGAATCCGACGGTGACTCCGTCGATCTGGACCGTGAGTGGTTCCGATCCCGGTGCGACAGTGTCGGATTCGGCGAATCCGAAGGCGTCGAAGAGATGGATCTTGTCGTACGAAGCGTCGACTGTCGGCCCGGTGATCAGCAGTGTGTTGGCGACGCGGCCTTCGTCGGCGGGGGTGAACATGCCGGCGACGATGGTGATGCCGATACTCTTGGCGATCTCGCGGACGGCATCGGCCCACGGGCCGTCGAGTGGCTCTGCGATTGTCCGAATGGGTCCACCGAAGCAGCGCATCATCGCTTCCGGGAACACGACGATCGTCGATCCCGCTTGGTGGGCGGCGCGGGCGTGCTTGTCGATGATCTTCAGGTTGTCCGACGGTTCGGTGCCGCTGGTCACCTGCGCGAGGCTGATTCGAATGGTGGTACTCATCGGCTGATCTCCTGGTTTCGTATCGCTATCAGAGGTATACATAGCGTATGCAATCGCTATCGGGTCGGGACAAGGCGTACTCGTTCGTTCGCGATCAAGTGCTCACGTCACCCGCCGCCACCGGCACGTTTCTCAACGAGCAAGAACTCGCCACCCGAATCGGTGTGTCTCGCACGCCGGTTCGCGAGGCTCTGCTGATGCTGCAGGCCGAGGGGCTCGTCGAAATGGTACCCAAGCGAGGCGCCCACGTGCCGGCGATGTCCGGCCGTCAGATCGGCGAGCTGATGGAGTTGAGAGGCGTACTCGAGCGGCATGCCGCGAGTGCGTCGTTGAAGGCAGGTGCTCCGCCGGTCTCCCAGATGCGCGACGCGCTCGACCGGCAGGAACATCTCGCCGACACGCGAACTGCCGAGGGGGCAAAGGAATTCATCGATCTGGACGGTCTGTTTCATCAGATCCTCGTCGATGCGGCGGGCAGCGAACTGCTCTCGCGGACCTACGCCGGACTCCGGGCTCGCCAACTGAGGGTCGGGTTGACCGCTCTCTTCGCTGCCGCGGACCGTCAACGCAACGTGTGCTCCGAACACGAGGCCATCGTCGCCGCCCTGGAGGAGGGCGACGAGGGCCTCGTACATCGAGCGATCGACGATCATCTCGAAGTCACACTGCAGATTCTGCTGCGGGCGTAGCGCCCGTCATGACCTTGTACTCCTCTTCTTCGGCGCGGTCGGGACCCCTGCCCAACGCAAGTCCGATCAGCGTGAGGACGCCGACTATGGCGACGTAGACGACGATCAGTTCCCAGCTGTCGGTCTTGTCCAACAGGAAGACGAAGATCAGCGGAGCCATCGCGCCGCCGACCACGCCTGCCAGCGTGTAGGCGAGCGAACTGCCGGTCGAGCGGAGTCGGACGGTGAACTGCTCGGTCACGAACGCTGCCTGCGGCCCGTACATGAACGAGTGGAATGCCAAGCCGACGACGATTCCGAGAATCAGCAACGGTAGCGAACTTCCACCGATTATCAGGAAGAAGATGGCGCTCCACGTGACGCCACCGATGGCGGCGACGCCATAGACGAGCCGACGATTGATCCGGTCGGACAGGGCTCCCGCCAGTGGGATCAGTCCTAGCTGGAACGTCGAGCCGACGAGGATCGCGATCAGAACTTCGCTTCGTTCGAACCCGAGCTTCTGTGTTCCGTAGGTGATCGAGAAGACGGTGAACAGGGCGTAGATGACATCGGGTGCGATGCGCGACATGATTGCGGCGACAAGCGGACGTCGTTGCGTCTTGAACACTTCACTGATCGGCGCTTCGGATCGGTCGCCGCTCTCCTGCAGCGCCTTGAACACCGGTGTGTCCTCGAGCTTCAGTCGAATCCACAGACCGAATCCGACGAGCACGGCCGAGAACAGGAAGGCGACACGCCAACCCCACGATTCGAACTGCTCCTCGGTGAGAGCGAGCGTCAATCCTGCGAGTGCGCCGTTGGCGAGAAGATTGCCTGCGGGCGGTCCGATCTGTGCGGCGGAGGACCAGAAGCCGCGCTGGCTGGGGTTGCCGTATTCGCTCGACAGCAGGACTGCGCCGCCCCACTCGCCGCCGACTGCGACTCCCTGGGCAAAACGCATCGTGACAAGCAGGATCGGCGCGACGATGCCGATCGTGTCGTATCCGGGGATCAGTCCGATGGCGAACGTGGTGACGCCGATCAACAGCAAGGTGATGACGAGTAGCTGCTTGCGTCCGATCACGTCGCCGAGTCGTCCGAAGACGAATCCGCCGACGGGACGGGCGATGTACCCGACTGCGTAGGTCGAGAACGCCAGCAAGGTCCCCGTCAGTGGATCGCTGTCGGGGAAGAAGACGATCGGGAAAATCAGCGCAGCGGCAGCGGAGTAGACAGCAAAGTCGTACCACTCCAATGCCGTGCCGGTGAGGCTCGCGGCGAATGCCTTCGCCAGGCCTTTCTTGTCGACTGTCTGCGCAGTCATGGCGGCTCCTTCGTCTGTGCCTTGGGTCACTCGTCCCGTTGTACCATGTCCATACTTGATGTATACAAGACGTATGCGCAAGTGTTTCGGCGTATTGGAAACAATCAATTAACGAGAGGCCCTCCTTGATGCTGACGTTCACACTCCCTGACGGTTCGACCGAAACGGTCGAGCCTCGCACACTGCTCAACGCCGGCTACGCGGGTCGCAACCAGGACGAAGTGGCGCACCACATCGCCGAATTGGCAGAACTCGGTGTTCCGGCTCCGACCGTCACCCCGGCGATGTACCCGATTTCGCCGTACCTTGCGCAGCAGACCGATGAGGTGCACGTCCAGCACGGTCGCACGTCCGGAGAGGCCGAATGGGCGCTGGTGATTCTCGGTGACACAGAGAACGACGTCCTGCTCACCGTCGCATGCGATCACACCGACCGCGAGCTGGAAGTTCACAGCGTCGCCTGGAGCAAGAACGCATCCCCCGATGTGCTGGGAACCAACGCGTGGCGGTTGTCCGATGTCGCCGATCGCATCGACGAGATCACCCTGAAAGCCTGGGTCGGCGAGACGCCGATTCAGACGGGTTCCCTCGCCGATCTGCTCTCACCGAAGTACTGGCTCGACGTCCTCCGTGAGCGTGGATTGTTCGAGCGTGGAACCATCCTGATTTCGGGCACGATCTCGATGCACCCGGGCGTCGACCAGTTCGCCGATTCCTGGAAGGTCGAGATGGGCGATCCGGCTACCGGCAACGTGCTGACCTGCGAATACCGGACAATTTTGATGCCTGCCCCAATCGGCTGACGACCGCGAAGTAGGGTGGACCGCGTGACGAAGCCAATTATCGAGTTCCAGGCAGGCCCCCCGCCCGTCGATCTAGTCATCGTGGATTTGGTCGAGGGAGACGGCGCCGAAGCCGTTCCCGGGGGCAATGTCGAGGTTCATTACGTCGGCGTCGAGTTCGAGTCCGGAGAGGAATTCGACTCCTCGTGGAATCGCGGCGAGTCGATCAAGTTCCCGCTTCAGGGCCTGATTCAGGGCTGGCAGGACGGAATCCCCGGCATGAAGGTCGGCGGCCGTCGTCAGCTCACCATTCCGCCGGAGCTGGCGTACGGACCTGCAGGGCAGGGCCACCGGCTGTCGGGCAAGACGCTCGTATTCGTGATCGACCTACTCGAGGCCAGCTAGCGCAATGCAGGGATGGCGGCCCGTGCTCGGGCTGCCTCCCGCGTTGCCGTCGTATTGCTCTTTCCGCCTCGTGAACCCGCCAGTTTCGCGGCGATGTGCTCGGCAACGGTGACTGGTTCGTAGTGAAGTGCCTCTCCGGGTTCGACACACGAGTCGAGCGGTGCGATAGTCGCGTCCAGATTCCCGTCGTGAAAGAACGCCACCGAACGACGTCGGACGATGTTTCCGTCGACGACCGGTGGCCGCACCCGATGCAGGGTGGACAACCACCGATCGTTGGTGAGCCTGGCCGTCAGGTCCCCGAGGTTGATCAGCACCGCATCGTCTGCGGGTGACACATCGTGCCAGCGCAGATCGCTGCCGACTACCTGTAGCCCCGCCACCTGGTCGGCCCAGAGCACGGTGACCAGGCCGTAGTCGGTGTGCTCGCCCATTCCGTCCAACTCGCCGTCGAGCTCTATCTCCCCGGGTGGAAGCGCGTAGTTGTTCATTCGCAGAGTGTCGAGTGAGTTGTTCGTGATCGATTCGAAGAAGTCGGGCGCAAGGCCAAGGGCGTCGGCGAAGATCTGGGTGAGTGTGCGCGCCACCCGTGCTGCGTGCGCGAAGTAGGTCTCGACGGCATCGACGAAACCGTCGACCGCCGGCCATACATTGTCGACCCCGTCGCCGGTACCGACGTTGAACGCCTCGAAGAAGTCGTTCATGCGTGTCGCCGACTCCACCCCGAGGCTCAGGCTGAGCGATTCGCTCTTCGGTGCCGTGTAGCCGCGATTGACATCCGGCGGCATGATGTACGACGCCTTGTCGGCGGGATTCAGTGCGAAGAAGCCGTCGATTGCGCGTCGAAGGCCGTCGAGGACGGACTCGGGGATCCCGTGCCCGGTGATCGACATGAATCCGACTGCGCTGCACGCGTAGTCCAGGTCGGACGCGACTGCCCGTCGGCTCTCTTCGGTGCCGTGCCCGACGTAGGGCGAGATATCGATCGTCGGTACGTGAAACTGGGTCAGCGACATCGTTCGATTTTTGCAATATCGATCGCACCCGTGGGTTTCTTCGGTGTAAATAGTCCTTGTTTGCGCCTCGGCAATTACTCGCTCACCGGTGCAGCGAGCTGGAGTACGAGGCGCGCCCCACCCAGCGGACTGTCGGTGAAGTAGGCGCGGCCTCCGTGCAACTCGGCCTGCTGCTCGACGAGCGCGAGCCCGAGACCGGACCCACCCTTCGTCGCCGACGCACCGCGGTAGAACCGCTCGAATACCGATTCCCGTTCGGCCGACGGGATCCCCGTTCCGTCGTCGTCGACGGTGATCCGCACCAACGCATCGTCCCGCGCGATGGCAATCGCAACCTGACTGGCATTGCCGTGCCGGACGGCGTTGATGATCGCGTTGTCCAGCGCGAGCCGGAGACCGGCAGGGAGCGCCTGCATCACCAACGACGGCTCCGAGTCGATGCGCACGTCGAGCTCAGGATTCTGGCGCATGGCGTCCTGCGCTGCGATGTCGCAGATTTCCACGACATCGACCGGCACGCGGTCGTTCTCGCTCGACAGTTCTCCGGACGCAAGCCGCTCCAACGCGGACAGCGTCGCTTCGACCCTGCCTTGAGTGCGTTGCAGGTCCTCGAGAATCTCGGATCGTTGCGGTGGCTCGAGATCGAGCGTCCGGAGGACCTCTATGTCGGTGCGCATCGCCGTCAGCGGAGTGCGCAGTTCGTGCGCCGACACCGCGGCGAAATCGCGAGCGGTCCCGAGCGCCTCGTTGGTACGGGCCTGCGCTTCCCCCAGACGGTCGAGCATGTCGGCGATAGCGACGGCAAGTTCGTCCGCCTCCTTGACGCCGGTCCTCGTCGCAGGTGAACGTGGAGGCTGGGCGCTGACCTGTTGCGTCAGCGTCACCAGCGGTTTCACTGCGCGGCCGCCGAAGATCCACCCAAGTCCCGTCGACGCGGCCACCGCTGCCAGTCCGCCGAAGATGACCCAGCGTTGCTGGTCGTCGGTGACGCGTTGGGCCTCGATCGCCGGGACTCCGATCGAGATGACGATGTCCGTCGCGGACACAGCCTCGGAGGTGTACACCCGAAAGAGATTGCCGTCGACGTCGACGGTCGCGGAACCTTCGTCGAGCGCGGGAAGCTGCGTCGGAGTCGATGCGATCACCAGGTCGCCGGTCCGAATCGTCACCGCGAAGGCGCCGGAACTGCCGAGTTGATCGAGGAAGAGCTCGAGGCTCGCCGAGTTGGGGCTGAGGACCTGGGATGCCGTCGTGAGGCGCTCGTCCAGGTTGCTGACGTTGTTCCGCGAAATGGCGACGGATGCGACGATGCCGACGGTGGCAACGACGATGGTTGCTCCCAACGCTGTCGCGGCGGCGACTCGCGCACGGAGTGAGAACCTCACGATGATGCCTTCATGATGATGCCCGGAGAACGAAACCGACGCCGCGGACGGTGTGCAGGATGCGTGGCTGGCCGTCGACCTCGATCTTCCGTCGTAGATAGCCGACGAACACGTCGACGACGTTGGTGTCGGCGACGAAGTCGTAGCCCCATACCAACTCGAGGAGTCGTTCACGGGTGAGGACGACGCCCGAGTTACGGGCAAGGACGGCAAGTAGTTCGAACTCGCGTTTGGTGAGATCGAGTTCGCGATCGTTCACGTGGGCGCGGTACCCGGGGATGTCCACGCGGAGGGCACCGATGGCGACGGCCGATCCGCTGTCGGGCACCGCGGGAGCCGTCGACCTCCGGCGCAGCATCGCGCGGATACGCGCCACGAGCTCGGCCAGCACGAACGGTTTGGTCAGGTAGTCATCGGCACCGGACTCGAGACCGGAGATCCGATCGTCGACCGAACTCCGCGCGCTGAGCACGCAGATCGGGACATCGTTCCCCATTGCTCGCAGGGCTTTCACGACGCTGGCGCCGTCGAGCACGGGCATGTTGATGTCGAGGACGACGACGTCCGGAGTGCGCTGCGCGACGACGGTGAGTGCCTGTCCACCGTCCACCGCGGTGATGACGGTGAATCCGGACAGGCGAAGTCCGCGTTGCAGTGAGGCGAGCACGTCCGCGTCGTCGTCGACGACGAGGACTGTGGCAGATTCGGGCACGCCTCTATGTTCTCAAGCCGCCCAGCTGTCCACTGTCATCTGGCGTTCCTCGGGCGATTTGGCGAAGAATTCTTCGAGCGCTTCGCGGCGTTCGCGATCGGCGTCGAGGGTCCACGCGACCGCCGGTGCATTCGCGTAGAGCTTGGCGTAGAACGATTCGAAGCTGCAGGTGCTGTTCACCAACGACGCAGCTCCCGGGAAAATCGGGGTTGCTGTGTTTCTCATGTTTCCCAAGGTAGAAGACAATATTGGGCGCCCGGTGAGGCAAGTATGGGAGAACTGTGAGAACTCGGCGTGAGTGGATTGTGCCGAGATTGGGCGGGTATGACTTGTTCCATGACTGTGGTGTGGTTTCGACGCGACCTTCGAACGAACGATCTCCCGACGCTGACGACCGCAGCGGACTCGGGCGGGCAGGTACTCGGACTGTTCGTCCTCGACGATGTACTGCTGAAGGCGTCGGGCGGGCCGCGTCGCGACTTTCTGTTTCGCAGTCTCGAGGCACTGGACGAACAGTTGAACGGTCGGTTGCTGGTGGTCAAGGGCGACCCCGAGTCGGTGGTGCCGAAGGTGTGCAAGGCCGTCGATGCCGATGAGGTCCACGTCAGCGCCGATTACGGGCCCTACGGGCGCACTCGCGACGAACGCGTGGGTGAGCACGTGAGGTTGGTGCCGACGGGGTCGCCGTACGCGATTGCGCCGGGGAGGGTTGCCAAGAGCGACGGTGAGCCGTACCGGGTGTTCACCCCGTACTTCCGGCAGTGGATGGAGCATGGGTGGCGGGGCCCGGCAGATACGTCGTCCGACACCGTGGACTGGCTCGATCCGAGCCAGGTGAAGGGCATCCCGAAGCGCATGAAGATTCCGACCGAGAAGGATGCGTCGGACGCGCCTGCAGGGGAGAAGGCGGCGTCGGACGCGTGGGCGGAGTTTCTCGAGCGAGTGTCGGGCTACGACGACGAGCGTAACCGACCGGACCTGGATTCGACGTCGCGTATGTCGGTACATCTGAAGTACGGAACCATTCACCCTCGTACCATGCTGGCGGATCTGGGGAAGCTGCGCAGTGAAGGTTCCGCGTCGTATCGGCGACAGATCGCATGGCGAGACTTCTACGCGGACATTCTTTTTCAGCGGCCGGACAGTGCCCGCGAGAACTACGACAAGAAGTTCGACGCGATCGAACTCGACACGGGCAAGCACGCCCAGGAGATGTTCGATGCGTGGAAAGACGGGCGAACGGGCTTTCCCATCGTCGATGCCGGGATGCGCCAGCTGAAATCCGAGAACTGGATGCACAATCGGGTCCGCATGATCGTGGCGTCGTTCCTCGTCAAGGATCTCCACGTGCCGTGGTGGTGGGGAGCCCGGTACTTCATGGATCGCCTTGTCGACGGTGATCTGGCGAGCAACCAGCATGGGTGGCAGTGGACGGCAGGAACGGGTACCGACGCATCACCGTACTTCCGGGTGTTCAATCCGATAACGCAGGGTGAGAAGTTCGATCCGACAGGCGATTACGTGCGACGGTGGGTGCCGGAGCTGCGCGGTGAGGAAGGAAGAGCCGTACACACACTCAAATTCGGGCGACCCAAGGACTACCCCGAACCGATCGTCGACCACAAACACGAACGCGAAGTTGCCATCGCGCGGTTCAAATCCCTCTAGCGCCGACGCGACAGACCGACGCCGACGAGGCAGATCATGCCACCGACGACGGCGAGAAAGTGCGGGACTTCGCCGAGCAGAATCCAGGCCATCAGGATCGTCAGCGGCGGAACGGCGTAGGTCGTGATGCCCAGCCTCCCGGCGTCCATTCGTGTCAGCGCATACGCCCAGGTGCTGAACGCGAGGGCCGTCGGAACGAGGCCGAGGTAGATCAATCCGCCGGTCGCCCCGGCCGACGCCGTACCGAGGTCCTCGATCAGCGCGGGTGCGAACGGCAACGTGCACAGTGCGCCGATCGCGCAGGCCATCCACGTGACCTGCAATCCAGGAACGCTTCTGAGGACCGGCTTTTGGCTGAGCACGCCGATCGCGTACGTTGCGGCAGACACGAGACACAGCGCGATGCCGAGGAAATCCCCGTCGGTCTTGGTGGTGTCCGTTGTCGTGACCGCGGTGACGACGCCGACCAGGACGGCGCCGGAGAACGCGATAGCCGCCCCGATCACGAGCCATCGCGGAAATCCTTCGCCCAGCAGAAGGCCGGCGAACAGGGCGACGAGGATCGGTCCGATCTGAATGAGCATCGAGGTCGTACCAGCGTCGACTCGCTGTTCTGCGGCGTTCAGCGCCACGTTGTAGATCGCGAACCAGAACACGCCGACGCTGATGATCTGAATCCACTGCGTCCGTCCCGGCCTGACCCACGTGCCCCTGAGCAGGAGAATCGCACCGAGTGCGACGGTTCCGATGAGCAAACGACCGAGTGCAAGGGGGCCCGCGCCGAACGACGTCCCGACGCCCCGGATCGCGACGAACGCCGACGCCCATGCCAGCACTGTGATGGTCACGGCTCCCAGTGCGAGCCAGTCGGTCTTCTTCGTGGTGTCGAGCGCAGTCATGTCGCTCACGCTAGCGCTACGCCTCTGTGCTGGTCGCGCGGATTTCGGACATTGTTGCTCGGGTTTCTGCCGTGTGGGCCGCTGGCCCAGTGGCACGGATAAGTGCACCCTGACGTACTCAACCGTGCCACTGAGCCCGGAAGGTCACCTGCGTAGCAGTTTCTCCAGGGCATCGAGCACCGCCGGGTCCTCGATCGTCGACGGCACTCCGTATTCCTCGCCGGCGACGATCTGCCGCATCGTCTTCCGCAGGATCTTGCCGGACCGCGTTTTGGGCAGCGCCCCGACGATCGTGACGTCCCTGAAGGTCGCGAGAGCGCCGATCTGATCACGCACCATCGCGACGAGCTCGGTGCGCAGTTGGTCCTCGGAGATAGTCTCCCCGGCCTTGAGAACCACGTATCCGCTCGGGCGCTGCCCTTTGAGGTCGTCGTGGATTCCGATCACCGCGCATTCGGCCACGGCCGGATGGCTCGCCACGACGGCCTCCATCGATCCCGTCGAAAGTCGGTGTCCGGCAACGTTGATGACATCGTCGCTGCGGCCGAGGACGTAGACGTATCCGTCGGCGTCGATGTAACCGGAGTCGCCGGTCAGGTAGTAACCGGGGAACGTGTCGAGATATGAGCGCCGGAAGCGGTCCTCGTCGTTCCACAACCCGACGAGTGTGCCGGGCGGAAGTGGCAGCTTCACAACGATATTGCCCTCGGTCCCCGCATCGACTTCGGCGCCCCTCGCGTCGAGAATCCCGACCTGGAAGCCCGGCACTGCCACTGTCGGCGATCCCGATTTGATCGGAAGTGGTTCCAGACCACGAAGATTGGCACAGATAGCCCAGCCGGTCTCGGTCTGCCACCAGTGGTCGACGACCGGACGGTCCAAGGTGCGGCTGACCCACTCGTAGGTGTCCGGGTCGAGTCGTTCACCTGCTACGAAGACGGTAGCGAGAGAGGAGAGGTCGTACTTCTCGAGTTCGCTCGCGTGCGGGTCGACCTTTCGGATCGCCCGGAGCGCGGTCGGTGCAGTGAACAACGCACGGACCCCGTGGTCCTGGATCACCCGCCAGAACGCTCCGGCGTCGGGAGTGCCGACGGGTTTGCCCTCGTAGAGAACGGTCGTGGCACCTGCGAGTAGCGGGCCGTAGACGATGTAGGAGTGCCCGACGACCCAGCCGACATCCGATGCCGTCCACATCACCTGGCCTTCGCCGACGTCGTAGATGTTGTGCATCGACCACATCAGTGCGACGGCATGGCCGCCGTTGTCGCGCACCACTCCCTTGGGCTTGCCGGTGGTGCCGGAGGTGTAGAGAATGTACAGCGGATCCGTTGCTCGCACCGAAACTGGCTCGGCTGCAACAGCATCGACGAGTTGCTCGTCCCAGTCGAGCCAGCTGTGCTCGTTCGTGATGCCTTCGCGTGCTCTGACGATCACGGTCGGTTTCGGTGCTCTCGTGAGGGCCAGGGCCTTCTCGACGATCGGCAGATACTCGATCACCTTGCCCGGTTCGAAGCCGCCGCTGGCGGTGACCAGCAATGTCGGCTCGGCGTCGTCGATCCGCGCAGCGAGTTCTTTGGCCGCGAACCCGCCGAACACCACCGAATGCACCGCACCGATGCGCACACACGCCAGCATCGCGACGACGGCCTCGGGGATCATCGGCAGATATAGGACGACGCGATCGCCGACGTTCACACCGTTCTTCACGAGGACACCGGCGAACAGCGCTACCTCGTCGAGAAGGTCGGAGTACGTGAACGAGCGCACGGTGCCGAGCATCGCGGAGTCGTAGATCAGGGCGGTCCGGTCGCCGTGCCCGGCGTCGACGTGCCGATCGAGCGCGTTGACGCACGTGTTGAGCTCGCCATCCGCGAACCAGCGTCCGCCTGTGAACGCCGAGGTCGGAGGCGTCGTCCAGTCGATACCACCGGCGGCCTCCAGCCAGAAACCTTCCCGATCGGAGATGCTGCTGTCGAATGCATTTCGATACTCGCCGCTCATGGGGGAAGCCTAGTGCGCGGGCGGGCAGTTTCGGCCGGATCTGATTGCACACTATCGTCGTGAATCGACGGGAAATGGCCGATCTGCGACGATAGTGTGCAACCAGGTCCGCTTCAGCTTGTGGATAACTCGAGTTATCCACAATTCCGCATTGCCCCCTACCGCCCGAGGTCTCCATCGGCAACGGTGTTCGCATGGGGGTACGAACAGCCGCACAGCTGGTGGAGTCGGGAATGAGCCGCGGTGCGATCGCTCGTCGGGTGAAGTCCGGAACGCTGACCAGGGTGCTTCCTCAGGTCTATGCGACCGACAAGCCCGATTTCGTCGACCTGTGCACGGCTGTCACGCTTTGGAAGTCGGATGCGGTGATCAGTCACCTCACGGCGGCGTGGCTATGGGGACTCGTGGAGCACGAGCCGGATCGGGTGGAGGCAACCATCGATCCGTCGAGTTCGGCTCGTTGTCCGCAGTGGATTCGGCTCTACCGACGCACACTGCCCACGATTGCGACCTTCCGCGGACTCCGTGTCGTCACCATCGAGCAGGCTTTCGTCGACGTGGCTGCGACCTTGCCGACGGCCGAATTGGAGAGATTCTTCGACAGCGTCATCGACAATCACATCCCCTGGCGACGGGTGGCGCTCATCGTCGGTACGGCCAAGGGCATGAACGGAATGAAAGCACTCCGGGAACAACTGCGACGCTGCTGCCCGGGGACTCGGTCCGAACCCGAGCGGATCGTGGCCAGGGCGCTGACCGCACGCAACTTCTACATGGAACTCAACGCGCGAGTCGGCCAGTTCTACGGCGACCTGGTCGACTTTCGTGCGCGCGTCATCGTGGAGATCGACGGCCGCATGTTCCATAGTGATCCGGCGACGTTCGATAGCGATCGCCGACGCCAGAACCAGCTCGTCCTCGAAGGATGGCTTGTGCTGCGGTACTCGGCGGCGACGGTTCATGCGGATCTCGATCGGGTGGTCGAGGAGATCATCACCGTCGTGCGTCGGCGTCGGAAGTCGATCGATTCGTCATCGCGGACGCTTCCCCGGATCTGACTGCACACTATCGTCACGAATCGACGGGAAATCACCGATCGGCGACGATAGTGTGCAAACCTGCACTACTTGAGGTCCGGATTCTCCTCGTAGACCTCCGCGAGCACGGACATGTCGAACAGCTCGTCGGCGGTGATTTCGATACCAGCTGTCGCGAGGGCGGCGATGTTCTCGTCGATGAGCGCCTGCGTCATGGTGAACAAGCCGTTCGCCTCGGTGTCGGCGGATACGACCAGGTCGTTCTGCGCCGTCGCTTCGAGTACCTGCTCTTCGAGTTCGAGGTTCTGGTCCTTGCCGAACACCTCGACTGCCAGGCGCGCGGACTCGCGCGGGTCGGCAACGGCGTCGCGCCAGCCCTGGATCTCGGCCTTTAGGAATGCCTTGAGCTTGTCGCGTTCGTTGTCGATCGTCGACTGCAGGACAGTCAGTGTCTCCGCGACGAGAGGAAGGTTGTAGTCCGCGAACAGGAAGTTCGCGTTCTCGAAACCTTTGGCAGCGAGTGTGATCGGCTCGTTCGTCACATAGCTCACCCAGCCGTCGACCTCGCCGTTGGCCAGTGGGCTCGGGTCGAACTGCGCCGGGACGATCGTCATCTGGCTTTCTTCGAGCCCGTTGGCCGCCAACAGTGCTGCGAACACCAGCTGGTTCGAATCTTGTACCCCGATGCGCTTGCCGACCATGTCCTGCGGTGAATTGATCGGTGACGCAGCGGAAGAGACGATGCAGAACGGATTCTTCTGGAACGTCGCCGCGACGATTTTGGCCTCCAGCCCGCCGAGTACTGCGGGCGCCGTCAGCTGCGGCGCAGACGTACCGATCCATACCTTTCCGGTGTCCAAGCCTGCTTCGACGCCGGTGCCGGCCGCGCCACCGGCGATGAGTTCTACGCTGCCGAACCCGGCGTCTGCGTAGTAGCCCTTCTCCGTCGCGAAGTACTCACCGGCGAACTCGATGTTCTTGATCCACGACAGCTGCATCGCGACGGTTCCGTACTGCGAACCGTCGTCGGTGGATCCACCGCTCGACGACGACGAATCGCTGCTGCATGCTGCGAGGACGGTTGCGCCGCCGATGGCCAGAGAAGCCATACCGCCGTAGCGAAGCAGCGACCGTCGGTCGAACTGTGAGGAAAGGTTCATGAATCGGAACTGTAAGTGTCCTCCGTTTCAATCGAATTGCTCGCAAGCGCCCTACTGTTAAGAACTCATTTCATCCGCTGCAGCGCAAAGTTCTCCAGCAACCCGACGATCGCGTAGAGCACGATCGACACGACGGTGATGACGACGATCGACGCCCAGAGTTCGTTGTACTGGTACCGGGGGATTGCCTTGATCATCGACGACCCGAGACCCTGCCCACTGCCCAGCCATTCGCCGATGAGGGCGCCGATCAGCGCACCGGGAACGGAGATGCGTGCTGCGGCGAACACCGATGGCAGCGCCGACGGAACTGCAACCATGCGCAGGGCCATCCACCGGTTTCCGCCGTACGCCGCAATCAGATCCTGTGCACCCGTGGGCGCTTCACGCAGGCCGACCATGATCATGACGAGGGCAGGAAAGAACACGACGATGGCGACCATGACCGTCACGCCGACGATCCCGCGCCCGAAGATCAAGACGATGATCGGAGTCAGCGCCACGAGAGGCACTGACCGAAGCAGCATTGCAACCGGCATGAACGTCTGCTCGACGGCTCTGGAGACGACGAAGACGGACGCGACGATCAACGCGGCGCCCATGCCGACGAGGAAGCCGACTCCGGCGTCGCGCAAGGTTATTTCGAGGTTGGAGAAGATGGTTTCACGATGTGCGGCGGACTTCTCGTCGCCGAACAGGTACGTCCACACTGCAGCGGGAGTTTGGCCGACGCGAGGCCCCACCTGAGGGAACGCTTCGAGGAAGACGACCCAGATGACCAACAACAGAGCGAAGGCGATGCCGATCGGGGCAACGAAGCGGAACACTCCGCGGGCGAGTGTCATGCTGTCTTGCCTGAGGTCCACGGCGTGACGAACCGGGCGATGATCGCGACGATGGCATACCCGAGCCCGGCGAGAAGTGCTGCGGCCAAGGCCATGCCCCACGTTCGGGGGACGTTGTACGACGTCTGTGCTGCGGTGAGTGCGACGCCGATTCCGCTGTCGACGCCGCCGAGGTACTCACCGAGGATCGCGCCGAGGACGGCGGACGGTGCAGCGATCTTCAGCGCGGCGAACATGGACGGCAACGCGGCGATCGACTGCACCCGCCGGAACTTCTGCCACCGCCCGCCGCCGTATGCGGCCACGAGATCGAGGCTGGCGACCTCGGCTGAGCGCAGGCCGGTCAGGGTGCCGACCATCGTCGTGAAGAAGCAGTACATCGCGGCCAGGAAGATCGTGGGTGTGCGTCCGCCGAACACGACGAGGATGATCGGGCCCAATGCCAGCAGCGGCGTGCAGTAGCTGAGGATCGCGAGCTGAGTGGCCAGCGATTCGACGGGTGGAACCAGAACGACCAATACCGCAAGCGCGATCGCCAGTAGGTTCCCCCAGACGAAACCCTGCAGGGCGCCGGCGGCGGTGATCGAGAAGTTCGGGCCGTAGAGCGCCCAACCGTCGTCGAACATCGTCGCCAGCACGGTCCACGGGCTCGGGATCGTGCCGCCGGCGACAGCGAGTGCGGCGAGTAGCCACCACACGAGTACGAGTCCAAGGATGCCGATCGCGCCCCCGAGCCATTTCGGGCGGCCGAGAGAGGATCGGCGAGTGGATGTTTCGGTCTGGGCCTGGGTGACCTTTTCGATATCTGCGAGCGTCATGCGACGCCCGCCCTTCCGAACAGCAGGCCGGACAGATAGTCGTGCAGCGTGTGGAACTCCGGGGTGCGCATCATCTCCGGGGTTCTCGGACGCGGTAGGTCGATGGGCACGACCTCGAGGACACGGCCCGGACGGGGCGTCATGACGGCCACGACGTCGGACAGGAACACCGCCTCGGCGATGCCGTGGGTGACCATCAGCGTCGTAGCCGGTTTTTCGGTCCAGATCCTCAGGAGTTCGAGGTTGAGTCGCTGGCGGGTCATGTCGTCGAGTGCGCCGAAAGGTTCGTCGAGGAGAAGGACGCTCGGCTTGACGACGAGTGACCGCGCGATCGACACACGTTGACGCATACCGCCCGACAATTGCGCAGGCTTGGCCTTCTCGAACCCTTCGAGTCCGACGAGTTTCACGAGATCGGCGATGAGTTCTGGATCAGACGGGAGCCCGGCGACCTGCAACGGCAGCGTGATGTTCGAAACAACGCTGCGCCACGGAAGCAGCGCCGAGTCCTGGAATGCGATGCCCAGTTCGTGTCGGGTGCGCAGTTCGGCGGGGGACTGGCCGTTGACGAGTGCGGTCCCTGTGGTCGGGGTGTCGAGTCCGGCCAGGATCCGCAGAACCGTCGACTTCCCGCAGCCAGACGGGCCGAGCAGTGAGAGAAACGACCCCTCGGGCGTCTCCAGGGTGACGTCGGTGAGGGCTTCGACCGACTTTCGGCCGAGGCTGAAGGTCTTACCGAGGCCGGAGATGTTCAAGCCAGTGCTGGTGCCGATCATTCCCCGGACAGTAGGAGCGAAGAGTTGCGTGCGCGTTGCGTCTGTGTCACCGCGGCGTTCCTGTCGCGGCTATCGGCGTAAGGATGTCGTCAAGAGTGTGGCGGCGTCGGTTCGGCACCGACGAGACTTCTCGATGTGACCATCTTCGAACTACTGCCTTCTCTGAAGGCCGCCTGCCGACCTCGATTCGATCCTGCCGTGTGGCCGCCGTCGACCTGCTATCACCTGGGCCGCATCATGCTCGACGGCGTGGCCGTGGAGGATCATGCCGACTGCTACGGCACCCCGAGCGTGCTCGACGGTGTCCTCGTCACGCGGGTGCGATCGGTGATCGCGGGTGTCGTGCGTATCGACGGTGACTGCGCGCGACCGGTGGACGCCGAGATCGCCAGCAGGCACTCCGTCGCGCCGCGGGAGTTCTTCGCCCTCGGCGACACGAAGATCGAGTTGCCGTCGGACGTGCGTGCCGGCGACGTACTAGCGGTGATCCCGAAGACCTAGATGTCGGTAGCGGTCCATCCTCCTCGCGACGCGATCGCCACCGTGACCACGTTGGGCGCCCGCGAGTTCGCGGGCAATGGCTCCGGCTACCCGCATCGAGAACTCGACGGGTTCCTCGGCCGCGTCGGGATACTCGGGAACGATCGCGTCGACGATGCCCTCGCGCAACAGGTCTATCGAACGAATGCCCTGAGCCTCGGCCATCTCCGGGGCGTGGGTGGTATCGCGGTGGACGATGGCGCTCGCTCCCTCGGGCGGCAGCGGGGCGAGCCAGGCATTCTGGGCGCACAGAGTCCTGTCTGCCGGTAGCAGTGCGAGCGCGCCACCACCTGTTCCCTGGCCGAGAAGGACCGAGACAGTGGGGGTGTCGACGGTGACGAGATCGCTGATGCAGCGCGCGATCTCGGGTGCGAGGCCGCCCTCCTCGGCTTCCTTGCTCAGGGCGGCACCGAACGTGTCGATGACAAGCACCAGCGGGATGCCGAGCTCTTCGGCCAGCTTCATTCCGCGGCGTGCTTCGCGAAGCGCACCTGGGCCCATCGTCGCCGTGACGCTGTGGCTGCTGCGGTCGTTTCCGAACACGACGCACGAGATGCCGCGAAACCTGCACAGTGACAGCAGGATAGTGGTGTCCGATTCGCCCTGGCCGGTACCGCTCAGCGGAACTTGTTCGGTGGCAGCATGTTCGAGGAGTTGACGAACACCGGGGCGGTCGGCGCGACGGGATGCTTCCACGGAATACCATGCGGAGCGGTCGGGTATATCGGCGACGGCGGGTGCCGGGTCGAGATCTCTCGGAGTCTCGGTGTCGCCGCTGACGACCCGTAGGGCACGCACCATGAGGTGACGAAGGTTTCCGACCGGGACGACGCCGTCGATGACGCCGTGGTGATAGAGGTTTTCCGCAGTCTGCACACCGTCGGGAAAGGGTTTGTCGTACAGCGCCTGGTAGACGCGGGGGCCGAGGAAGCCGATCAGCGCGCCCGGTTCGGCGAACGTGACATGGGCGAGCGATCCCCATGATGCGAACACCCCGCCGGTCGTCGGATTGCGGAGGTAGACCAGGTACGGCAATCCGGCCTCCTTGTGGAGGGTCACGGCGCCGGCGATCTTCACCATCTGGACGAACGCGAGCGTTCCCTCCTGCATCCTGGTCCCGCCCGATGTGGGTGACGCGATGAGCGGAAGTTCTTCGGCAGTGGCTCTTTCGATGGCGGTGACGATTCGTTCGGCGGCCGCGACGCCGATCGATCCCGCCAGAAAAGCGAACTCGCAGGCGATGATCGCGACCGGTCTGCCGTCGATCAGGCCTTGTCCGGTCAGTACCGATTCGTCGATGCCGCTCTTCTCCCGAGCATGTGCCAGGTCGGCGGCGTACTCGGGGCCGGGGGACACGTCGAGTGGGGTGCGATCCCACGACGCGTACGATCCGCCGTCGAGAACTGCATCGAGTATCTCGGCGGCGGACGTTCGCGTGTTCATGGAAGGAAGCTTAGCGAGCAAACGCCTCTTTCCACGTGACGGTCTTGCCGATACGCAGGATCGACCGCTGGTAGATCTTCGCCGCGACGACGGCGAGCGCTGCAGTGGTGGCTGCCATGATGAGCGCGGTGCCCACAATTTGATAGAGCGGTGCGACTCCGGCCGCAATTCGCAGCGGCATCATGACGGCGGAGAACGGCGGAATCCAGCTCAGCACGTTGCTGAGTGTGCTCTCGGGATCACCCACCGAGTAGAACGCCGCAAAGAACATCGCCATGATGAGGATCAGGAGCGGCATCGTCGTCGAGTTGACGTCCTCTTGCCGCGAAACCATCGATCCACCGGCGGCGTAGAGGACTGCGAAGAACGCGAAGCCGAGCACGAACCAGCCTAGTGTGCCGGCGAACACGCTGATCGCTGTTCCGGTCACGGTCAACATGCCGGTGGCGAGGCCGGTGCCCACTCCCGCTGCGCCGTACGCCGCGAGTTGCAGAATGCCGACTGCACCGATGCCGAGGATCTTGCCCCACAGCAATTGCAGAGGCCGCACCGTCGAGAGCAGCAGTTCGACGACGCGCGAGGACTTCTCCTCGACGACGCCCATCGCGACATACATTCCGAAGCCGATGATCTGCGCGTACAGGATGAACACAGCCGCGAGCGACAACGCAACGCGTTGTCCCGCCTCGGGATCCGGCGGATCGATCGCGTCGACGGTGACGACCGCGTTCGCCGTTTCCGCTGCGAGGGTTGCCTGATCGACGCCCTGCTGGGTGAGGGCAGCGTCGGTCGCCTGGGCTTGGACGCTTCCTTCGACGACGGCTCGCAGTGCACCGGTGAGCTCGGATTCGGTGACGGCGGTGTACGCGCCCGAGCCCGTAGGGACGAGAGCGACTGCAACGTCGCCTGATTCGACGATCGAGCGAGCGGTGTTCGCGTCGTCGATCTCGCGAACCTCGACGGGATTGCCGACGGCGTCCCCGGTTGCGCTCAGGACGGCAGCGATGGATTGGTCGCCGACGACCCCGACGACGTCTCGCTCCTCGTCGTCGCCACCCGAGAATATGGAGAACGCGATTATTCCGCCGACGATGACGGCAAGGATGATGACGTTGCTGATGATGAAGCTCTTCTTCATCACCTGAACAGTGAACTCGCGCTTGGCGATCAAACCGATTGCGCGACGGGACGACATTTGCTGGCTCATGCGACGGCCTCTCGGAACAGATCGCTCAGTGATGGCTTGTGGAAGGAGAATTCGTGTACCGGTCCGGTCGCCAAGGCAGCTCGAAGGATGGCCTGGTCATCGGTTCCCGGTGCGACGCTCAGTATCGTTCGGTCGGTGCTGTGACTGATTTCGCGGACGCCGGGGATGCCGTCGGCCCACCCGGCAGCCGCAGCCGGTGCGTGTACTTCGAGCTGTGCGTCTCCGCTGCCGCGAAGCTCGTCGACAGTTCCCACTGCCTTCATCGAACCTGCTGCGATGATGCCGACGCGATCGCACAGTCGCTGAACGAGGTCCAGCTGGTGACTGGAGAAGATGACCGGGACACCGGAGGCCGCCTTCTCTCGGAGTACCTCGCTCATGACGTCCACGGCGACCGGATCCAGGCCGGAGAACGGTTCGTCGAGAACCAGGACGGCAGGATCGTGTACCAATGCTGCGGCCAACTGAACCCGTTGCTGGTTGCCGAGGCTCAGTGCGTCGACAGTGTCGTTCAGTCGCTCGGCGATGCCGAGTCGCTCGGTCCAGGTCGTGACGGCGGACTTCGCCTGCGCCGACGAAAGTCCGTGTAGTTCAGCGATATAGGCGAGCTGAAGTCCGACTTTCATTTTCGGATACAGTCCGCGTTCCTCTGGCATGTATCCGATGGTGCGTCGAACGTCGAGGTCCACCGGTTTGCCGCCGAGCAGGACCTGGCCGGAGTCCGCGGACAGAACGCCGAGGACGATGCGCATGGTGGTGGTCTTGCCTGCGCCGTTGCTACCGACGAATCCGAACAACTCGCCGGGGTGGACGTCGAACTTCACCGACTCGAGAGCGATCTTGTCACCGTACTTCTTCGAGATGTCATCGATCGTGAGGGTGCTCATGGTGCCCTTTCGGTCAGGATGTCTTCAGAATCGGGGTCAGGGGTGATCCAGGCGAGAATGATTGCCGGGGAACAGATGCCGGCCGTCAGTGCAATCAAGGTCCACGTCCCTCCGGCGTACGCGAGGCGCTCGTTGTCGACGGCACTGGAGAGGACTATCAGGATGAATACCGCGACCATGACCAGGCCCTGTGTGATCGTCAAGCCGATCGAGCGAGCCTCGTTGCGCTGCTGTACTTCCCATTCGTCGAGTGCGCCGACGGGCGCGTCGCTGTGCCTGCCCGACACAGTTTGCAGCATCGTCCACACAACGATGAAGACGACTGTCATAGGTATCAATAGGAGAGGCACCCACTTCCAGAACAGCGACGAAATGGAGAGGGCCAGAAGGATCAGAAGGGCTGCGATCACCGCGACGCACAGTGCGCGTCGGCGTTTCTGCGTGCGCCACTTGGGAAGCCAGTGGCGAGTCTTGTTGTCGTTCTCCAGGAATCGCCGGGTGCGGTAGGTCTGATAGCGGGTAAGGATGGTGGGTTCGGGGAGGTTCATGGTGCCCTTCGGAAGAGTTCGGCAGACAGTGGGCCGAGTTCGGTACGGGAGAACACCGCCTCGACGGGCAGGTCGAAGACGTCGCAGATTCTCAGCGCCAGGTCCAGGCTCGGGTAGTGATCGCCCCGTTCGAGGGCGCCCACCGTCTGTGGGTTCACTTCGATGAGCTCTGCCAGATGGGCTCGGCTCATCTTTCGTTCGGCTCGCAGAACTCCCACCCGGTTGTAAATCGGGAGCGTGTTCCCACGCTTTACGGGGCTCATGGAACAAAGTGTTGTGTAAACCCAACGATCTGTCAACCGGTGGATACGCCCCAGTGGCACGAAAGAGTGCATTGGGGTGCACTTATCCGTGCCACTAGCGCGGAGCGCTTTTATGCCACTGGCGCGGAGCGCCTGCTACTCCTCGGTGAGACGACCGTCCTGCATGATCCAGCGGCGGGTTGCCCGGACGGTGTGGAGCATGCGCCTGTCGTGGGTGACCAGCAGCAGGGTTCCTTCGAAGTTCTCCATTGCGCGTTCGAGCTGTTCGATCGCAGGGAGGTCGAGATGGTTCGTCGGCTCGTCGAGAACCAACAGATTCACCCCGCGTGCTTGCAGTAATGCCAGTGCTGCGCGCGTCCGCTCACCGGGGGACAGTGAGGAAGCGGACCGCAGCGCATCGTCGCCTCGCACGCCGAACTTTGCGAGCAGCGTGCGGACATCGGCGTCGGGCCACTCGGGTACGGCGGCGCTCAATGCGTCCGAGACTGTCTCCGTTCCGGTGAAAAGTCCACGTGCCTGGTCGATTTCGCCTACGGCAACTCCGGATCCCAGCGAGGCCGTCCCCTCGTCGGGAGTGAGTTTGCCCAGGAGTACCGACAGGAGTGTGGTCTTTCCCGAACCGTTCGCGCCCGTGATCAACACCCGGTCGCCCCATTCGATCTGGTTCGTCACCGGACCGAACGTGAAATCCTGACGCCGCACGACCGCGCCGCTGAGTACCGACACAACGGTGCCACTTCGGGGTGCCGAAGCAATTTCCATGCGCAGCTCCCACTCCTTGCGGGGCTCCTCGACCACTTCCAGTCGTTCGATACGACGCTGTGTCTGACGGGCTTTTGCCGCCTGCTTCTCGGTGGACTCGGCTCGCGTCTTGCGGCCGATCTTGTCGTTGTCCGTCGCTTTGCGACGTGCGTTCCGAACGCCGGACTCCATCCAGTTCCGCTGCATCTGTGCGCGGGATTCGAGGGAGGACTTGGTGTCGGCGAACTCGTCGTACTTCTCGCGCGCATGCGCTCGGGCGATCTCGCGTTCGGCGAGGTACGACTCGTAACTGCCGTCGTACACGTCGATGCGGTGCTGTGCTCGATCGAGCTCGACGATTCCGGTGACGGTTCGCGCCAGGAACTCACGATCATGACTGACGACGACGATCGCGGCCCTTGTCTCGACGACAAATCGTTCCAACTGCTCGAGACCTGCAAGATCGAGATCGTTGGTGGGCTCGTCGAGCAGAAGAATGTCGTACCGGGCGAGGAGAATGGCCGCGAGTCCCGCGCGTGCGGCCTGGCCACCGGACAGCGACGTCATGTGTGCCCCGCCGTCGACGTCGAGTCCGAGTTCGGCGAGCACCTTCGCGGTCCGTTCGCTCAGGTCGGCGCCCCCGAGGGCGAGCCAGCGTTCCAGGGCAGGGGTGTAACGATCCTCACCGTCCTCGGCGCCGAGCGCTTCGGCAGCTTCGTTCATCGCCTGCTCGGCGGCTGTGACACCGGTCCGTCGCCCGACGAACTCCTCGACTGTCTCCCCGTCTATCCGGTCGGGTTCCTGCGCGAGATAGCCGACGGTGGCGTCGGGCGGGCTCAGGTGGATCTCGCCTTCTGCATCGGCGGTTCCGACGCCTGCGAGCAGCGTCAACAATGTGGATTTACCTGCGCCGTTGGCGCCCACGAGGCCGATGACGTCGCCCTCGGTGACGGTGAGGTCGAGCCCGGAGAACAGGGTGCGATCGCCGTGGAATGCAGCAAGGTCGTCGATTCGGAGCGTCGCAGTCACCTCTGCAGTATCCAAGACAGGGTGGGAACAGACTCGGACGGCCATCGGTTGGCATTCATATGACGTTTTCACCGGAGACCAGTACTGTCCCGACCATCGTGCTCAACGACGGTCACGCGATCCCCCAGCTCGGTTTCGGCGTGTGGCAGGTTCCCGACGACGGTGCGCAGGCCGCAGTAACGGAAGCGCTGAAGGTCGGCTACCGCAGCATCGACACTGCAAAGGTGTACGAGAACGAAGCGGGCACCGGCAAGGCCATCGCAGAATCGGGCATCGCCCGTGACGAGCTGTTCATCACCACCAAGCTGTGGAACGACGACCAGGGCTACGACTCGACGCTGACAGCGTTCGACGCCAGCATGGAACGCCTCGGTCTCGAGTACCTCGACCTGTACCTCATTCACTGGCAGCAGCTCGACCGTGACAAGTACATCGATACGTTCAAGGCATTCCAGAAGCTGAAGGCAGACGGCCGCGTCGGATCCATCGGCGTATCGAATTTCACGGTTCCGACGCTGGAGAAGCTGATCGACGCTGTCGGCGAGACGCCGGCGATCAACCAGATCGAACTACATCCACGCCTGATCCAGGAAGAGCTGCGCGCATTCCACACCTCGCAGGGCATTGCGACCGAGGCGTGGAGCCCGCTCGGCTCCGGCACTGTTCTGGACGACCCGGCGTTCGCTCCGATCGCCGAAGCACACGGCGTCACGCCTGCGCAGGTCATCCTGCGTTGGCACATCCAGCTCGGCAACGTCGTGATTCCCAAGTCGGTCACGCCGGAGCGGATCGCGAGCAACTTCGACGTGTTCGGTTTCGAGCTGTCGAACGACGAGATCCAGCAGATCAATGCGCTCGACACCCCGGACGGCCGCACGGGCCCGGATCCGGACAAGTTCAGCAGCTAGGTCGGCCGATCACCGGGGGCTCCGCCCCCAGTGGCACGGTTGAGTTCACCTGACGGGCTGTTGCGTTTTGATGGTGGGGTGTCTCGAGTGTCGAGGCACCCCATTGTCGGTGGTGGGGAACAATGGGGTGGTGGCGAAGGGTTATCGACCGGTCGATCGTGATCAACAGTTTCTGATTCCACCGGATATGCGGGAGTGGCTTTCTCCGACGCATCCGGTGTGGACACTGATCGAGATCGTCGACCGGCATCTGGACACCTCGGTCTTTCATGCCGGTCGACGCACCGGCGGTGTCGGCCGCGCCGGCTACAACCCGGACATGCTGCTGACACTGTTGATCTGGGCCTGGTCGAAGGGGATGCGGTCCTCACGTCAGATCGAATCGGCCTGCACCGATGTGGTGTCCTACCGGGTCATCTGCGCCGGTGATGCCCCCGACCACGCCACGATTTCGCGTTTCCGCAAGGACAACCACGGCGCCTGCGAGGAACTGTTCACCCAGGTGTTGACGGTGGCCGCGCGGGTCGGGTTGGGGTCGTTGGGCACGATCGCTCTCGACGGCGTCAAGATCGCCTCGAACGCCTCGATCAACGCCAACCGCAGTGCGGAGGGACTACGAGCTGCTGCCGACGCCGAAGCGGCGCAGGCCAGGGCACGCAGGATCGCTGCAGCAGCGGTCCAAGCACATGCCGATGTCGATGCCGCCGAGGACGAACTCTACGGCGAGGACGATCCCGGGCCGGGTCAGGTGCCCGAAGAGTTGGCCGACCCGACTTCACGTGCGAAGCGGATCGCCGAAGCATTGGCACAGATCAAGGCCGAAGAGCAGGCCCGCGAGAGCGCGCGGAACGCTGCCGCCGAAGGTCATCTCGAGCAGCTCGATGCAGGACGCTTCCCGGTAGGGCGGGTCCCGGTCGCCGCGCGTGTGGACGCTGCGCGGACACGTCTCGCTCGTGAAATCGCACGCCGTGAGGTCGTCGAGACCCGGTATCGGCAGCGGGCCGCGCCGCGGCGGCGAGCGGCGGGAAGGCGAAGGGCAAGGTTCCGGTTCCGGCCGAGGAGCATCATCGTGTCGTCGCTGCACGCTCGGCGGTGGCGAAGGCGACCGCCGAGCAGGCTGCCCGTGAGCACAAGACTCCACCGGTGCTGCGCCGCAACATCACCGATCCGCAGTCTCGATGCAACCACTGCGTGGCGGCGGGTGGGTGCAGGGTTACAACTGCCAAGCCTTCACCGCCGAGGACGGCATCATCATCGCCACCGGTGTCGGTACCAGTTCCGCTGATGTCACCTACTACCAACAGATGGTGCGCAAAGCAGTCGATGCGGCGACACTGATCGCTGAGAATGCACCGCCGCAGGCTCCGGCTCCCTCGATCGGGATCATGCTTTTCGATGCTGGTTACTGCTCGATCGACAACCTCGACGCACCAGGCCCGGACCGGTTGATCGCTACCGGGAAGTCCCGCGATCTCGAAGCCGCCGCTACCGCGGCGCCATCATCCGATCACGCACCGGCACCAGGCAATTCGATCACTCGGATGGCCGAACGGCTGGCCACCGCCGAGGGCATCGACACCTACCGAAAACGCTCCCACATCGCCGAGACACCGTTCGGGCATGCCAAACACAACCTCGGATTCCGGCGCTTCACCAGCCGAGGGCTCGATCGAGCAACGAGCGAATGGTCCTTCCATGCCGCCGTGCACAACATCAGCAAGATTCTCACCCACCTGGCCGCCGCACCCACCGCAGCCCTGGCCTGAGAGCAGAAAAAAGGGGCGACCCGGGCACGAACCCGGGCCACCCCTTCACGACACCGAACTACCACTCACCCAAAACGCGACAGCCCGCTGAGTGCACTTAACCGTGCCACTGCGGCGGAGCCGCCTGATGCCACTGCGGCGGAGCCGCCTGATGCCACTGCGGCGGAGCCGCCTGATGCCACTGCGGCGGAGCCGCCTGATGCCACTGCGGCGGAGCCGCCTGATGCCACTGCGGCGGAGCCGCCTGATGCCACTGCGGCGGAGCCGCCTGATGCCACTGCGGCGGAGCCGCCTGATGCCACTGCGGCGGAGCCGCCTAGGGTCCTGGGGCGGAGCCGCCTAAGCTTCGGGCATGGGACCGCTCACAGGCAAGACGATCGCGCTCACTGCCGAGCGGCGAGCGGACGAGTTCGCTGCCCTGCTCGAGCGCCGCGGCGCCGAGACGGTGCACGTCGCAGCAATCCATGTGCTTCCGCTGATCGACGATTCCGATCTCCGCGCGCAGACCGACCGCATCATTGCCGAGCCACCGGAACTGGTCGTCATCAGCACCGGCATTGGATTCCGCGGGTGGCTCGACGCCGCGGACACCTGGGACTCACGAGATGAACTTCTGAACGCACTCGGGGCCTCGCGGATCATTGCGCGAGGCCCCAAAGCTCGTGGCGCGATCCGAGGTGCCGGACTGCGCGAGGTGTGGTCACCGGCCACCGAGGAGTCCCAGGAGGTGGCGGATCACCTCGAGGCCGAGGGCATCGTCGGCGTCGACGTCGCCGTCCAGCTGCATGGAACCATCACCGAGTGGGAGCCGACCATCGACCTCGCCGAGTCCCTTCGCAGACTCGGCGCCGAGGTCCGAGCGCTCTCTGTGTACCGCTGGATTCGGCCGGTCGATCAACGGCCGCTCGTGGACTTGTTGGCCAAAATCTTGAACCACGAGGTCGACGCGGTCACGTTCACCAGCGCTCCCGCGGTCGCCTCGCTGCTGTCGACGGCGAAGGACAACGGCCTGCTCGACGAATTCCTCGCTGCGCTGCGCGGTCCCGTCGCCGCGATCTGCGTCGGGCCCGTCACCTCGGCACCACTCGATGCTCTCGGTGTCCCTACTTCGATGCCGAAACGGGCTCGGCTAGGGTCACTGGCGACGTACGTGGTCGACCAGCTGAGCGAGTAAACGGATTCCACCAATTCCACTGTCCCAGAAGCGTCATCGTCGACGGGACCAACACCATCCGGACGATCGTCGCGTCGACGAGCACTGCGGTGGCAAGACCGACACCCATCATCTTGATGGTCACGTCGGCATCGAGTGCGAATCCGAGGAATACAGCGACCATGATCGCTGCAGCGCTGGTGATCACGCGGCCCGTCGACGCCACTCCGTCCACCACTGAGGAGTGGGCATCGCCGGAATGCAGCCACAGCTCGCGGATCCGTGAGAGTAGGAACACCTCGTAGTCCATGGACAGTCCGAACAGGATGGTGAACATCAGGATCGGTACCCAGCTGGATACAGGAACAGCATGGGGGAGTCCGAGTAGTTCTGCGCCCCAACCCCATTGGAACAACGCAACCATCACGCCGTAGGCAGCGGCGACGGACATCAGGTTCATCGCCGCAGCCTTGACTGCAACTACGATCGACCGGAACACCACCGTCAACAGCACGACCGACAATGCAACGACGAACGCGACGACGAGCCAGATGCGTTCGGCGACTCGGTCGGTGATGTCGGCGAAGACCGGTGTCACGCCGGTCGCGATCGCGCCTTCGGGCAGCACGTCGTGCCGCAGATGCGTCAGGAGCGCAACGGTTTCTTCGTCACTCGGTCCGGTCGTGGGTTCGAACATCACCACCGCTGTATCGCCCTCGGGGTTGGTGATAGGCGTACCGACGACGGCAATCCCGGGATCCCGAGCGAGTTCCTCTGTCAAATAGTCCAATCGGCTCGTCGAGACTTGGGACAGATCGACCGCCACCATGAAGGGGCCGTTCGCCCCCGGTCCGAATTCGTGGTCGATCAGGTCGTACGCGAGCCGCGTGGTGTTCGACGTCGGCTGTGTCCCCGCATTCTGCGGCCACATGCGCATATCGAGAACGGGCGCTGCCAGGACGGCGAGAAGCATCAATGCAGCCAGCGTCCAGGCCGCCGGCCTGCGGCATACCATGCGAGCCCACTTCTCGGTACGTGCCTGGCCGCCCCCGCGCCGCGGCATCCTCGGCAACAACTTCGTCCCTGCCAACGCGCACAGCGCAGGAACGACGGTGATCGACGTCAGCATGACCGCGCCTACGACGGCGAGCGTTGCGTAACCCATCGACGCGTACACCGGCAGACCGGCCAACCTGAGTCCGAGCAGGCACAGCAAGACCGTCGTTCCCGCGTAGACGACGGACACTCCTGCAGTCGAATTTGCATGCGCAGCCGACTCTTTCGATGTCATTCCGGATCGAAGGCCGTCGGCGAACCGGGTTACGAGAAGCAACGCGTAGTCGATCCCGACGCCGATGCCGACCATTGTGGCGATCGTCGGAGCCATCGGGCTGATCTGAGTGAACGACGCCAGCACGGCCACGATGCCGGAACCGATGCCGACGCCGATGATCGCCACGACGATGGGAAGTCCCGCAGCGACGACGGACCCGAAAGCGAGCAGCAAGATCACCAGCGCTACGACGATTCCGACGGCTTCAGCGGTACCACCGGGCGAGCTGATGTTCTCCGCTACCTGCCCTCCCAGCTCGACCTGGATTCCCTCGCGCTCGAGTGGCGCGGTGGCAGACCGAAGCGCGTCGATACCGTCGGTGCCCTGAAAGTCGGTGACCGGAATGCGGTACTGCACCGAGATCAATGCGGTATCGCCGTCGGAGGAGATGCGCGCCGGCGAGACTGTGCCGACACCGTCCAACGTCTGAAGTCTGCTCTGCAGGGAAGTGAGAACCCCCGGATCGAGTGCCACGTCGTCGTGCACCACGACCCGAGCATCGGTCCCGGCGAGGTCGGGAAATCGGTCGGCGAGCAACTCGCTTCCGGCGATCGAGTCGAGTCCCTCGACGTGGTAGTTGTCCTGCATCTGGCCGCCGAATGCCGCCGCTGCGCCGATGGTCGCGGCGAACAGCACGACCCATACTCCTAGCGTCCGCCACGGGTGATCGGTGCAGATCGCGCCGAGTTTGGCGAGCAAGATCCTCATGTGAAAGCTCCTTCGTCTGTGGTGAACACAGCGTGGACGCAGTCACTTGGAGTGTTCTTGCGGTTTTCTAGTAGCCGTGAGAATCCAGTGCGGATTGCCCCACGCTCGGGCCAGTTCCAGCGCCGCAACCTGGTAGTCGGCAGCACGCTCGGTGTCACCGAGCGCGGCCGCTAGTTGGGCGAGAACGGTGTCGACGGGACCGACGACGTAGGTTCCGGTTGCTATTCCGGCGAGTTGGCCGGTGAATCTGGACAGCGATTGCGCGACTGCAGCGGCCTCGTCGAGTTCGCCGGTTTCGAGGACGGCCATACCGCGGATGGCCAGGAACAGAGACTCGAAGAAGTCGTGCCGGATCGGTCCTGCTGCGCGGCGAATCTCGACAGCCTCGCCCACTCTGCCGAGTTCGGCCAACGCCAGCGCCAGTAGATCCGCTGCGACCGCCGGGTACTGCGAGTACAACGTGCGCAGACCGGCCTCGAACGCCCCGAGAGTTCCCGACGAGACAGCCGTCGTGACGTATGCAAGGGCATGGATGACTTCGGCGTTGACGGCGACGCTCGAACGCAGCGCGGTTCCGCCCGCATCGAAGTGACGATGTGCCGCATCGATGTCGCCGGCAGCGTGGGCCAACATTCCCCGAGACAGCAGGCACGTGGCGAGCGACTGCTGCCAGCTGTACCGTTCGGCGAGCGCGAACTCCTCGTCGAGATGCTCGCGCATGGAGTCGAATCGGCGTTCGGCTGCGTCGACCAGAAACGATCCGTGATGTCCGATCATCGTGAAGACCGGCATATCGTGCGTGGTTCCCAGTTCGATGAGCTGCAGAGACAACGACATTCGACGCTCGGGATCGAGGTCGGCACCGACGAGGTTCCACAGTGCATTCGTCGCCAGCCCGAGTACCTCCGGGTTCGACAGTGTGCGTGCCAGCGCGTACGCCTCCTCGGCCGCCTCCATCGCGCGCTCGTCCACTTCCCCACGGATCTCGTCGACGAGGGCGCACAACAGTCGGCACCGGGAGTCCTCGTCGATCTCGAACGTGAGGGCGCGCTCGATCAACGAGGCGAGTTCGGCGTCGTACATGCCGTATTCGCGTTTGAGCCAGGTCGTTGGAAGCTCTCCGGCGGTCAGCGTGCGGATCAGGAGATCGGCGCGGCCGGTGCGCTCGGCTATCGACACCGCTTGCCGACGGGACTCGGCCGCTCCAATGCTCGATCCGGCGGCAACCTGGGCAGATGTCTTTCTCGCCAACAGTTCGACCTGCTCGTCGACGGAACCACCATCGAGCCTGCTCCAGGCAGCGAGGGCGTCGGAGTACAGCAGCGCGGCAGATGCGTGCGCGAATCGATCGTCGGCTTCGGTGGCAGCTGCGACCGCGAAGGCGAGGGCTTTGCGTGAGTGTGCGTCGCCGTGCAGTTGTCCGTAGTGCAGTGCAAGTGCCGAAAAGTCCTGTGGTGAACGTTGTTCGAGTGCCCCCGCGATCTGTGCGTGCCACCGGCGGCGACGCATCGAAGTCAGGTCGGAATACAGCGTGTCGCGGACGAGGACGTGCGTGAACCGAAGCCTGGACGGATCGGTGTCGTCGAGCAGCCCGGCTACGACGCCGGATTCGAGTGCGTCCAGCGCGGTGTCGGTGTCGAGTTGCGCGACGGTCAGCAGAACCTCGAGGTCGGCTTCCCGCCCGAACACCGACGCGAGGCGCATCATCGAGATCGTCAGTTCGGGGAGTCGGGCAAAGCGTCGGCGCAGCACGTCGCGCACACCCTCGGGCACCTCGGATGTTGCGACCACGTCTCCCTCGCTGCTGAGCAACAGCGCACTTTCTCTGAGGTAGAACGGGTTTCCGGCTGTCCGCTCGGTGAGGATGCGCATCGTGCTTCGTGCCGGTGTCAGACCGGACACGGACTGCACGAGTTCGGCGGCCTCGTCGTCGGTCAGGCCTGTGAGCCGAAGTCGCACTGGTGACAGCGGAGCCAGTGCCGCCAGCATGGCCTCATGGTCCGGTCCGAGTTCGTCGGGACGGTACGCGCCGAGAATGCGCAGTGACGGCCCGGACGCGCGCGCGAGTGCGACCAGCAGCGCAAGCGTCTCCGGGTCCGCGCGGTGCAGGTCGTCGAGTATCACCGTGACGGGGGTGACAGCGGTGACGCCGGTCAAATAGTCGACGACGGCTCGAAGTAGGCGGAATCGATTGCCCGGCTGCGTCACTGCAGTGTCAGTGAGAAGGGGTGCAAGCTTCTCGGCATGGACTCCGATGTCGTGATCGGCTGCGGCACGACGCAGTATCTCCGTCCACGCCCAGGCCGGTGGGGCGCCGTCGGCCTCGGGGCAGTGTCCGAGCAAGCACGTCCAACCGATGGGTTCGAGCGCCGATATCGAGGCTGCAAGCAGCGCGCTCTTGCCCGAACCGGCCTCCCCTGCAACCAGAACGATCGACGACGCGTGGTCGGTCAGTCGGCGAAGCTCGTCGGTGCGACCGAAGAACGTCTCTCTGTCGGCCACAGGTGCAGGCGTTTCGACGACGGCAGTGCTGTCGGATCGACTCGTGCCGGGCGTCGCTACTCGGTGTGCCAGGACCGCTGCTTCGAGCTCGATCAGGGCGGGACCAGGATCGAGGCCGAGCTCATCGCCGAGTATCGAGCGGGCCTGTCGTAGTGCGGCGAGGGCGTCGGCTTGCCTGCCGCTCGAGTACAGCGCGAGCGCGAGCAAGCGCCAACTCTCCTCGCGCAGGGGATGCTCGCGCGTCAGGGTCGCAGCGTCCAGTGCAGCGTCGGAAGCGTTGCCGCACTGCAGTGTTGCTGCGACGAGACGCTCCCTGGCGATGGTTCGCAGTTCGTTCAAGCGTGCGATCTCGGCTTCCGCCCACGGCTCACCGGCCACCTCGGCGTACGCGTCACCGCGCCACAGAGCGAGCGCATCGGCGAGAATGCGTCGCCGGATCGATGGCTCTCGGCCGTCGGCGTCGCGGATCGATGCATCGAAATGCCAGGCGTCGACGGACTCGGTCGGCAAGCGGATCGCGTACCCCGGCGCCTTGCTGACCAGGATCGAGGACGGGGTGCGAGGGGCGCGATCGGGTTCCAAAGCCCGGCGAAGGTTGGAGATGTACGCCTGCAGCGCACCGATCGCTCGCGGGGGAGGTTCCCCGTTCCACAGGTCATCGGTGAGCCGGTCGACGGACACGATGTCACCGCGAGCGATGAGCAGAATTGCGAGCACCGCTCGTTGCCGGGGGCCTCCGAGGTTGATCTGCCCGGCCGATCCCTCCGCACTCGTCTCCCCGAGCACCGTCACCTGCACGCGAACAGCGTAGAGCAGTTAGCGGGCTCCAAGTGAACTACTAGTGTGCCGCGCGAGCGTACTCATCATGACTACTACCCAGCCCAACACCGACAACATGGTCATCATCCACCAATGCTTCCGAGACCGATTCGCGGCAATCCCGCCGCTGATCACCGACGTGCCCGACGGTGATACCGCGCGCGCAGGAGTTCTGGTCGACTTTCTCATCGAACTGACGACAGCGCTCCACTATCACCACGTAGCCGAGGACGAGGCCCTCTGGCCGCTGTTGCTGAACAGGGTGGACGACACCTCGACGATCCTGGCGATGGAGGAACAGCACGAGCGGATCGGTGAGCTGATCGACCGTGCCCTGGCCCAGGCCTCGGCGTTTCGGACGTCCGCACGGGGGCATCGGGGCGAGCAACTGGCAGCAACCCTGACGGCGCTGTCGACAGCGCTGAACACCCATCTCGACGACGAGGAAACGGTGGCGTTGCCTCTCGTCGAGAAGCATCTGACGGTGGATGAATGGGCTCACGTCGGCGAGATCGGGCACGCATCGATCCCGAAGGATCGAATGCTGGTATTCCTCGGCTACATTCTGCTGAGCGCCACCGACAGCCAGCGCGCATACTTCCTGGCCCAGAGTCCACTCCCAGCGCGCATCGCGTGGAGAGTGTTGGGCAGGAGGAAGTTCGAGGCCGACTACCTGCGGGTGCACGGTCACCCGTCGAAGAATGCCGTCAGCGCAGGTCCCACGTCACGGTAGGTGCGCACCGTGCGGATACGGCCGTGGCCGAGACGCGCGAGATCGCGGCCCAGTTCGGTGTCGTTCTCGCCGGACGTGTCCAGCAGAATGTCGAGCCGAGGTATCGAGGCCGCGACGTACCGAGGGTCGGGCCCGGCGTTGTGCACACAGTCCGACAACAGCAGGACCCGCTTGTCCGGCGAGGACACTGCGGTGAGCATTCCCGCTGCGGTCTCGAGGGCGAACTGCACGTTCGTCAGGCCGCGCGCGGGAATGCTCAGCACGGTGTCGAGGATGCCCAGCGGCGTCATCGGGTCACCGAAGCGGCTCAGCACTGCCGCGTCGGACCAAAACGCGACAACCGCCAGATCGTCTTGGCTCAGTTCACCGGCCAGAGCGCCTACCGTCGCGGCGGCCGTCCGGACACGTTCACCCTTCATCGATCCCGAGATGTCTACGACGAGAACGATGGACCGTGCAGTGTGCAGGCGCTCTCGAACGATGATGTCGTCGTCCTCGGGGAACGGGTCCGCAGCGAGAACGTCGATGGTGCGGTCCATGTCGAGTTCGTCGGAACCGTCCCGGTACCGCAGCGAGGTCAGCTCGCCGACGCCACGTCGCGCGCGAAGATCACGGCGGGGGCGTCGAACCGCCAATTTCGCGGCGATCTTCCGGGCGAGAGCGCGGGTCTTCGCGTCGGCCGTCGACTCCTCTTCGGTGGCCTCGCGGAGCGAGATCACCTCCGCGGATTCGTCGGTGAACCCCGGTGCCGACGGGTTGTTCTCCGACGAAGCCTTGGCGGCGTTGCTGCGGCTGTCGGCGACCAGGGCAACACCGCTTCCACCCGGGCGGAATACAGACGGCGCCTCGGAGAGTTGCTTGGGCTTGCGGCGCAACGGCTTCAGGGTTCGGGTCGAGGATCCCGAGCCGGGCCTGCGTACCGGAGAATCGGGCTCGACTGCTCTTCAACCCGGTGCTGCGGCTGCCGGCTTCAGCAGAAAGTGGTCCTGCCAGATTGTGTAGAGAACGCCCTCCGGTGTCGCCTCTGCAGTTTCGTCGACATGGATGCGCCCTGACAAAGCAACGTAGATCGCGTCGAGCATTACCTGCTGGTACGGCTCGGGGAGATTCCGCGGTGGATCGATATCGGGTACCTCCGGAATCGGTACTTCACGTAGATCCGCCAACTGCTGCGCGACGAGGGTCAGATCGATCGCCCCGCGCACACTGCTGCCCTGAGCGATGTCCTCGTGCTCACGGGTTGCGCGCGTGATTGCGACCGAATCGGCGATGAGCCTGATCGAGTCGGATTCTGTTCGCAATGCGACGATTCCGCGCTCGGACTCGGCGTCCTGATAGCCGATCGCGAGGCGGCACAGGCGGTCGTGGACGCTTGTCGACAGTCGTGTGGTGCCGACATTGTCGTAGGGGTTCATCGACGCGACGACTCGAAAAGTCGGCGATGCGTGCACGGTTCCGACGCGTGGAATGGCTATTCTTCGCTCGGCCATTGCGGTCAACAGGGTGTTCAGCGTGTCCTCCGGCGCGCGGTTGAACTCCTCGACGTACAGAAATCCGCCGGTGCGCATCGCCTCGACGAGTGGGCCGGGAACGAAGTTGTCCTCGCTGTAGTCCTCGCGCAGAACCCGAGCTGGATTGTGGTGTCCGACGATTCGTGCCGGGGTGAGGTCGGCATTGCCCTCGACGAACAGAAGGGGAATGCCCCACTCCGCGGTGATAGCGCCGAGCAAGGTGCTCTTGCTGGTGCCGGGCGGGCCCTCGATCAGCAGGTCCCGCCCGGCCGCGACCGCCGCGAGGACTAGGTCGAGTTCATGGCTACGACCGACGAGGTGCGTCGCGATACGGCGACGCACCTCGGCGATCGACAGAACGACCGTCATTTTATCGTGTAGCCAGCGTCGACGGGAAGCGTTGCACCGGTGATGTATCGGGCCTCGTCGGAGACCAGGAACGCGATGGCGTTGGAGATGTCGATCGGTTCGACCCACGGAATCGGCAGGGTATTGGTCGTTGCAAATATCGCCTCTGCCTTTTCCCTGCTCGGGTTCGGATCGTCGGGAAGGAACAATCCCCATGTCTTGGGGTTCTGGATCATCACCGTGTCGACTCCGGTGGGATGGACGGTATTGACACGAATGCTGTGCTGACCGAATTCGTTCGCCAGCGTACGCATGATTCCGACGACACCGTGTTTGGTTGCGGTGTAATGCACGGTGTTCGGTGTTCCCTTCAGCCCTGCTGTCGAACTCGTCAAAAGGATCGAACCACCCCGTCCGCCGGCGACAAGGTGGGGCAGTGCCGCACGGCACGTGTTCCACACCCCGGTGAGGTTGACGTCGAGCATGGTCTGCCAGGCCTCGTCGGTGATCTCGAGAGCAGGCGCGATTTCGAATACACCGGCGTTGCCGAGCACGATGTCGAGGCGGCCGAGTTCGGCCACGCCGTCGTCGACGGCCTTTTTCACGGCGGCCGAATCTCGGACATCGGCCTTGGTGGCGACGATCCTGCGGTCGAGGTCCTCGACCAGTTTCACCGTCTCAGCGAGGTCGGCTTCCGTTGCACCGGGGTACATTTCGATTGTGTCGACGGGAGCGCACAGGTCGATTGCGATGATGTCGGCACCCTCCTTGGCGAGCCGAAGTGCGTGGCTGCGTCCCTGGCTGCGCGCGGCACCGGTGATGAATGCGACCTTGCCGTCGAGTTTGCCGGTCACTTGATCACAGATCCTGCATCGACGGGAAGTTGGACGCCGGTGATGTAGCGGGCATCGTCGGAGACCAGGAATGCGATCGCGTTGGAGATGTCGACGGGTTCGACCCATTCGATCGGCAATGCGTTGAGAGTCTTGAACGCCTCGGCTGCATCCTCCCGTTTCGGATCGGGGTTGTCCGGCATGAACGTCGCATAAGTCTGGGCGTTATGGATCATGTCGGTGTCGACCGATGTCGGGTGCACGGAGTTGACGCGAATCTCGAACGGTGCCAGTTCGTTTGCGAGTGTCTTCACCAGGCCGACGACGCCGTGCTTCGCGGCGACGTAGTGCGCGAGGTTGGCGAGACCTTTGATCCCTGCCGTCGAGCTGGTCAGTACTATCGCACCACCGCGGCCACCGGACTTGATGTGTGGCACCGCGGCGCGAACAGTCTTGAAGACACCGGTCAGGTTGATGTCGATCATGTCGTCCCAGGCCTCGTCGGTGAGGTCTTCGATGGGTGCGAAGCTCGCGATCCCGGCGTTGGCCAGGACGATGTCGAGGCGGCCGAGTTCGGCGACACCGTCGTCGACTGCCTTCTTCAGCTGTGCGGTGTCTCGGACGTCGGCGGTGGACGCGACGATCCGGCGGTCGAGAGCTTCGACCTGCTCGACCGTCTCGGCCAGATCCTCAGCGGTAGCAAGCGGATAACCCACGCTGGAGACCTGGGCGCACAGGTCTATCGCGATGATGTCGGCGCCTTCCTGAGCCAACTTGAGCGCGTGGCTGCGGCCTTGACCACGCGCAGCGCCGGTGATGAATGCAACTTTCCCGTCGAGCTTTCCCATGATCGAACTTCCTTGGTCGATTCGAGTGAAATCGGTACGAGCGCAGAACGCTTCGCATCGGGCAGCGATGCGTCTCGCGGCAGGATGTCCAAGGTGGAGGACATGACAAGAAACATATCTGACACTCAGTGCAGAAGTAGGCGATTCGCCGGAAATTCGTACGTGGAGCTCTCGATCCCGCGTAGCTACTTTCGAGTAGCGATCCAGGCGCGTTGCGCCGTCACCCGATGTCGAGCGTTGTCATCAGCTCCGCCACCGCTGCCCGGCCGGCACGGTTGGCGCCGATGGTGCTGGCTGATGGGCCGTAGCCGAGGAGATGCACTCGGTGGTCGGAGGCGACGCGCGTCGCGAGCCGTCCGTCCATGACGATGCCACCGCCGTGACCGCGGAGGCGCAGCGGTGCGAGATGGTCGAGCGCACTGCGAAAGCCGGTGGCCCACAAAATGACGTCTGCCCGCAGAGACGTGCCGTCCGCCCAGCGGAGCCCGTCGGGAACTATCTCCGAGAACATCGGGAGTCGTTCCAGTGCACCGCGATCACGCGCGGCCTTCAAGCGCTCGGTCAGCAGGAGGCCCGTCACCGAGACAACCGATCCAGGCGGAAGACCGGCCCGCACGCGTTCTTCGACCATCGCGACGGCCGCGCGCCCGGCATCGGGGCCGAAGCTTCCGTCCCGAAACTCGGGCTTCCGACGCGTCACCCACGTCGTCGAGGTGACGAGCGAAATTTCGTCGAGCAGCTGCACGGCCGAGATTCCCCCGCCGACGACGACCACATGCTTGCCCGCGAACTCGTCGGCGGTCCGGTAGTCCTTGGTGTGCAGCTGACGTCCACCGAACGTCTCGGCGCCCGGATACGACGGGATGAACGGCTTTTCCCACGTCCCGGTTGCGTTGATGAGGCCACGGGCGGACACCACGAGTTCGTCGGCTTCGACACGAAACCGAGGCTCTCGATCGCAGACTACGGTGACGGTCACCGGACGTCGAACCTGAAGGTCGAATTTCTCCTCGTAGGCCTGGTAGTACCGCGGAACGGCCTCGGCCGCGGTGACGTCGTCGGGGTTCTCGCCCGTGAGTGTGTCCGCGAATTCCATGCCGGGTAGGTCGTTGACTCCGTTGACCGTGCTCAGTGTCAATGACGGCCAGCGGAACTGCCAGGCGCCACCTGGGTCGGGGGAGCGATCGAGCATGACGAACCCGGATCCAGCGGCAAGACCCGCCCGGCGGAGGTGATAGCCGGCGGACAGTCCTGCTTGTCCGGCACCGATGACGGCCACATCTGTTTCGATCACGGTTGTCAGTACATCAGCCCGCGGGCACCGGTCGCATCTACCCATGAGTAACGTCTGTGTCCATGATCGGACAGTCTCGTGACGGCGACGTCGTCACCCTAGAACTCAGGCGTCCCGAGCGGCGCAATGCACTCGACACCGCCCTCTGCGTCGAGCTCCGCGAGGGAGTCGAGGCAGCCGTCGAATCCGGCGCGCGTGTCATCGTGATCACCGGCCAGGGTTCGAGCTTCTGTGCGGGAGCCGATCTGGAGGGTGACAGTTTCCCGGAGGAGTTCCCCGAGGCGCTGGAGCGGCTCCTCAGGGCGGTCGACAGCGCCCCCGTGCCTGTCGTTGCCGCTGTCAACGGCCCGGCGGTCGGCGGCGGGACGCAGCTCGCCATCGCGTGCGATCTGCGGGTCGTCGCCGACGGTGCATTCTTCGAAATTCCGTCGACTCGGCTCGGTATCGCGGTCAACAACTGGACCATCAAGAGGCTGGCATCGCTCGCAGGCGGGGGCGTCGCGCGGACCATTCTGATCGGCGGTGAGCGTCTCGACGCCGATGCCGCCTTCGTCAGTGGTCTCGCCAACAAGCGCGGTGATCTGGCCGTCGCACTGGAATGGGCGTCGGCGATCACCGAACTCGCGCCCCTGGCGTTGAGGCATCTCAAGCTCGTGTTCAACGACGACGGCTCCCACGACGAGCCGACGCCGGATCAGTGGGCCGCGTTCGGTGCTGCGTGGACGAGCGAGGACATGAAGGAAGCGCGCCTCGCGCGTAAAGAGAAACGCAAGCCGAAGTTCCTCGGACGTTGATCGCCATGGCAAGGTGACGGTTGCCGATTACCTGCCCTTGAATATCGTCAATTCCGTTCTGTCCCTTAAGGGTAGAGCTGTTCCACTGTTAACCCTGTAGTCGTGTTCCGTGCCCCGGTCGGCCAATTTTCGGTCCCCGCAGGCCCGTTAGCTGTGCGCCGCACCCAGTTGGGTGCGCGCACGTACACACCTGGAAGACGGGGAACATGAAGATCGGAAAATTCGCAGCAACGTCGGCATTGGTGATCGCGGCCATGACGACCGCAATGGGTACCTCGTATGCGGACCCGGCTCCCGCCCCCGCGCCGGTGGGTTGGAACGTCAGTGCCGCCGGTGACCAGGTCATCGTCGATACTTCCGCTGGAACGCTCAGCAACGAGAACAACCACCTGGTCGTCCGCGACGCCGGCGGCGCATTGGTGGACTCGGTTCCGCTGTCCATCGCGTTCGACGGACTCGCGCACCCGGTCGCAGCGGATATCGACGGCAATCACGCCGTTCTGACCGCCGATGTGTCACCGGCAGCCGCAACCCCGGTCTCGACGCAGATTCCTGGATTGCAGCAGGTCGATCTTCCCGCGGCGGTCGCTGGAACGAAGGACAACATCGGACTCTCCGCATCGGTCGGCGGATTCCTCGGTGCTGCAACAGGTCTCGTCGGTGGATGCCTGCTCGGGGCCCTCGCCGTCGGCGTCGTCTCTGCGCCGGCAGCACTGCTGTTCGGTGCAGGACCGATCGCGGGATGCATCGGTGGCGCCTTGCTTCTCGGATCCACCGCATCGCTCGCAGGTACCGCCATCGGCGGCCTCAGTGCCATCGCCGGCAATGCGGGACCGTTCATCACGCTGCTGAACGCACCGCCCGTCAAGAAGTAACGCTCTTCGTCTTGCTCCGGCCTCTGTGCCGGAGCAGGATGTAGCGGTGGTTCTTGGTGACCGGGAGAGCGCGCGTCTGCAGTACGAGGGTGACGGCGGGGTGCGGCGCGAAGTGCTGCTCTCACCCGATCGCGCCCGGCTGACCCTGGGCCGATCGTCGCAGGCAGACATCTCGTTCGCAGACGACAGCGAGGTGTCCCGGCTGCATGCGGCGGTCGAGTGGATGGCAGGGCACTGGACCATCGTCGACGACGGCCTTTCGCGCAACGGCACCTACGTGGGCGGGGACAGGCTCACCGGTAGACGACGGCTGCGGCACGGCGACACCATTCGCATCGGCACGTCCCTGCTCACGTTCCACGACTTCTCCGGCATCGGTGACGAGGCAACCCGGATCGCGTCGGAGATGCCGGACACTCGATCGCTCACCGAGACACAGCGGGCAGTTCTCGTTGCGCTGTGTCGCCCGTACAAACACAACGCAACGTTCGCGAACCCGGCGTCGAATCAACAGATCGCGACCGAGATATTCCTCAGCGTCGACGCCGTCAAGACACACCTGCGGGTGCTGTTCGCCAAATTCGGAGTCGAGGATCTGCCGCAGAACGTCAAGCGGGTCAGACTGGCCGAGCGCGCGATCCAGAGTGGAGTGATCTCACAGCGCGATCTCTAGCGGTGCTCGCACGGACGTCTGGGCTCGCATGGACGTCTGGGCTCGCATGGACGTCTGGTCGAGGAGTACACCGATCGCTTCGGCGACCTCCGTCGCACGCTCGAGGATCACCATGTGTCCGGCTTTGTCGACCGTGACCAGTCGAGCGGCGGGGAGGCTGTCGGCGATTGCCTTCGAGTGGAGCAGTGGGGTCATGAGGTCGTCCGACCCACACAGGACCATTGTCGGCACGACGGCGAGAGCCGACAGAGACTTCGATTCGTCGAAATCGTGCAGTGAGCCCAGGAAGCCTGCCATCGTGACGACCGACGTCTCGTTGAGCATCGCCGACGCCAATGCGACGACTCGGGGACTCACTCGACGTGATCCGCAGCCGGCCGCGCGCACGATCGGTGCGCAAATTCCCCTGCTCAGGCGCTTCGATGCGCCCATCACTCGTGGCGCCCGTCGCACGACGGTTCGGAACAGTGAGACCGCCGGATGCGCTAGGCACGCGCCGATTCCCTCCTCGGCGATACCGTGTGCTGCCGTCGCCACCAGCCCGACGCCCACGAGACGATCGCCGAGCTCTGCGAGGTGCTGCCGGACGTAGGACATGATCGTCATTCCGCCCATGGAATGGCCGACAAGGACGTATTTTCCGGTGGGAATCATCGTTCTGACGATCGCTCCGAGATCGCGTCCCAGCTGCTCGATGGTGTACGAGCCGGTATCGGCGGCAGAGGACGAACCGTGGCCGCGGTGGTCGTAGGAGACCATGCGAATGTCCTCGCCCCACGTCTTCTCCAGCGCCGCGGCCACGTCGAGCCACGACTCCTTGGCGAGACAGTGGCCGTGCACGAAGACGACGGTCATGGAGGCATCCTGCGCGCCTGTTTCGTACACGGCGAGAGCGGTGCCGTCGTCGGTGACCACTGTGGATCGACCGCGGCTTCTACTGCGTGTTCGCTCGCTCATGCTCGTCTCCGATGCGCTGCAGGTGTGTAAGGGTTTTCGCCGCCGTCAAGCGTCGCGTTACGTGATGTTCATATTCTGCTCGCGCGCCTTCGCGTCGGGACCCTCCCGAAGAGTGTGAGATGTCCGCCCTGAGGGGTAGCTTTCTTCACCCTGGGGTGGGTACCGACCAAGCCGGAGGTGAAACAGGATCGAATCACACAAGAAGCGCAGGGTGAGCAGGGAGGACTGGGCGATGACGAACGACGACATCGTGGACATGCTCGAGGCGCGGGTTCCACTCGCGGTGGGCGGGGACTTGGCAGCTCTCTCCGACTTGATCGGGTTGGTCAGGCCCAAGCTGAAGCGTTACTGCGCGACTCGCGTGAGTAATTCGGAGGTAGTGGCAGACGACGTCGTTCAGGATGTCTGTCTCGCTCTCGTCTCGGCGATTCCGAAATATCGCGACGTCGGCAAGCCCTTCATGGCGTTCGTGTACGGCATTGCAGCGCACAAGATCGCCGATGCCGGACGAAAAGCCGCGTCACGTCGTGCGTATTCGCTCGAATTGGTGATCGAGGAGCCATTCACCGAGGAGTCCCCGGAGTCGCATGCCGTCGAAGGCGAATTGCGAACCCATGCACAGGCTTTGATGAACACCTTGCCGCCGAGGCATCGAAAGATCGTTCTGATGCGGGTGATATGGGGAATGACGGCCCCCCAGACCGGTCGAGCCCTGGGAATGAGTGCGGGCGCAGTTCGAGTCGCGCAGCACCGCGCCATGAATCAGCTGCGTGCGGAACTGTCGAACTTTTCGTTGCTGACGGCGTGAGGTCCTCGTCCATTCGCCTATTCGTCCATTGACCCGGAATCGACGCGGACTGATCGGTATGCTTCGCTGAGCACATGGAACACGGCGACGAGCACGATTCCGGTCGGCTGAAGCGGAGACCGACCCCTGCCCAGGCCATTGTTGCAGGCGTCGTACTCGCATTCGCGGTAGCGGTGTTCCTGCGGCAGGCGCTACAGGAGTCCGGTGCTGCACAGTCGGCAGCGTTCTACGTCGGGATTCCCGCAGTCATTGCCGTGATCGTCGTGCTGTCCGCCCCTGGGCGCAGTGCCGTGGGCATCGTGATGAAGGAGATCACGGTTCTTCTGCTGATGTCGATGATGCTGTTGGGCGAAGGGTTCATCTGCGTCATCATCGCGGCACCCATCTTCTATCTGGTCGGTGCTCTCGTCGCGATTGCCGTGGAGAAGATCGTCCCTGGGCGCGACGACAAGACCGGTCTGAAGATCGTTGTGGTGCCGACACTGATCGTTCTCGCCTCGCTGGAAGGCGTCGTACCGGCCACGACGTTCGCGGGCCCGACGACGGTATCGGCAGCCAAGGTCCTCGATCTCGCGCCTGCCGAGGTCGAGGCTGCGTGGGAACGGCCGTTGGATTTCGACGGCACGGCGCTCCCGGGAGTGCTGTCGTGGGGATTTCCGCAACCGCGGTCCGACAGCGGCGGAGCGTTGGAGGTGGGTGAGCGCCGCACCGTGTCGTTCACCGGCGCGCACCATCGACCGTTGTTCGTCGCCGACCATCATTGGGGCGAGCACATCACCGATTTGAGCTTCGAAGTCGCGGACCGAACACCGACCTCGGCCAGGCTTCGTATCGTCGAAGACACAAGTCCCATCTCGTCGTGGTTGACGTGGGATATGGCCGACATCACCTGGCGCGCAGTCGATGCCTCGCACACCGCCGTCGAACTCGACTTGACCTACACCCGAGAACTGGCCCCCGCCTGGTACTTCGGCCCGATCGAGAAAGCCGTCGTCGAGCGGGCAGCGGACTATCTGATCGATTCGCTCGACCCGACACCGTGAGTGTCGAGACCGGTCTGTCCGTCGCAGCGCTCCGTTCTTTCGCTGCCCTGGTGCCGATGCTGCTCGCCGGGGCGCTGTGGCTGACTGCGACTCCTCGGGTCCGAGGGGCCGCCTTCCTGGCGCTGCTGTGGAACCTCGTGGCGCTGCTTCTGGTGAATGCTCTTGCCGTTCAGCAACAGTGGTGGAGCTTCGGCACCGAGGGCACTATGTGGGCTGCGGTGGCCGTAGATGTGGTTCTGGGATGGGCTGCGCTGTGGGGCGCAGTGCCGATCTTGTCGATGGAGTGGGTGAGACCCGAAGTCACCGTGTGTGTCCTGGTTGTCGCCGACGTCCTGGCGATGGGGAGTTTACGTCCGCTCGTCGCGCTGGAGTCGACGTGGTGGTGGGGCGAGATGCTTGCCGTTTCGGTCGCGTTGGTGCCCGGAGTCGTACTCGGGGTTCTGACTGTGCGCGAGCGCGCACTTCGAGTGCGGGCGAGTCTGCAGGTCGTCCTTTTCGGCACGCTGATCGGCTTTGTGATTCCCACGGTGGCGTTCGAGCTCAGTGGAACCGGTTGGTTCGTCCGCCTGCGGGAGGTGGGCGGCGTGTTCGATTGGCTCCTGATTCAATTCGGTGTCCTGATATCGATTCTCGCGCTGCGTGCCGTCGCCGAATTCGCGACAGTGGGCGGTGGTACTCCGTTCCCGTGGGATCCGCCGAAACGAATGGTGGTCACCGGGCCGTACGCGTACGTGACCAACCCGATGCAACTCTCTGCCGTCGCACTTCTCGTGATCGCTGCGGCTCTGTTTCGGGAACCCTCGATCGCCGTGGCCGCCGTCATCGGCGTTGCTTTCAGTGCAGGTCTTGCGGCCTGGCACGAGCGCACCGAGCTCGACGACCGATTCGGTTCGGCGTGGCTCGAGTACCGCGCGTCCGTCCGAGAGTGGAGACCGCGATGGACACCCGTGGGCCTGGCGCCGGCAACCCTGTACGCATCGGTCACGTGCGACCCGTGTTCGAGCGTCGGACCATGGTTCGAACGCAGGGCGCCGGTCGGACTCGTCGTCGCGGCAGCGGAAACTCATTCCGACGCGTTGACCCGGGTGCGATACGAGGGAGCGGTCACGCTGACCGGCACCCGCGCGGTCGCAGCCGCGCTCGAACATGTGTCGCTGGGGTGGGCGCTGGTGGGGTGGACGATGCGCGCGCCGGCTCTCGGATGGTTTCTGCAACTGTTGGTCGACGCCTGTGGGGGAGGTCCGCGCACGATCGACGCGTCCGATTAGCCGGTATTGTCCGTTCGCGTAACAGCACCTGTACCTCGCGTGACGTGGGCGACACGTGACGGTTCTACCGTCGTTCCATGACCGCTGTGCAGCCCGCGCCGACCGATACGGCACTGAAGGAAACGCTAGAGGACTACACGCTGCGCTTTGCGCCGCGTAGCTACCGTAAGTGGGGCACCGGCGTCGTCGCCACGTCCGCGCTCGGCGGAATCGCCTACCTCGCCGACTTCGCGATCGGCGCCAACATCGGAATCTCCTACGGCACCGGAAACGCGCTGTGGGGAATTCTGGTGTTCGCGGTCGTGATCTTCCTTACCGGGTTGCCGTTGGCCTACTATGCCGCACGATACAACATCGACCTCGACTTGATCACTCGTGGAAGCGGATTCGGCTACTACGGCTCCGTCGTCACCAACGTCATCTTCGCAACGTTCACGTTCATCTTCTTCGCGCTCGAAGGTTCAATCATGGCGCAGGGCTTACAGTTGGGGCTGAACATACCGTTGCCCATCGGCTACGCAGTGTCCACCCTGATGGTCATACCCTTGGTCATATACGGGATGAAGGCGCTCGCAAAGCTGCAGGTCTGGACGACGCCGCTCTGGCTCGTGCTGATGGTGTTCCCGTTCATCTATCTGGTCGCAGCGCATCCAGATTCGGTGGGCACCTTCTTGGCTTACGGCGGCGCCGACGGTGCCGAGGGCAAAGGCGTGAACTTCGGCTCGGTCATGCTGGCTGCAGGAGTGTGTCTCTCGCTCATCGCGCAGATCGCCGAGCAGATCGACTACCTACGGTTCATGCCGCCCAAGACGCCGGAGAACCAGCGGCGCTGGTGGACCGCGGTACTGCTCGCGGGCCCCGGATGGGTCATCTTCGGCGCGTTGAAGCAGATCGTGGGGCTGTTCCTGGCGGTCTACCTGATCGCGAACGTCGCCGACGGAGCCTCCATCGCGAACGAGCCGGTACATCAGTTCCTGGAGATCTACGAGAACATGATGCCCGGTTGGCTCGCCATGACGCTCGCGGTGATCCTCGTCGTGATCAGTCAGATCAAGATCAACGTGACCAACGCGTACTCCGGTTCGCTCGCGTGGACCAACGCGTACACGCGCGTCACCAAGACCTATCCGGGACGGATGGTGTTCGTGCTGTTCAACCTCGCGATCGCGTTGATTCTGATGGAAGCGAACATGTTCAGCTTCCTCAACGACATCCTCGGGTTCTACGCGAACTGCGGCATCGCATGGATCGCGGTCGTCGCTTCGGACATCGTGTTCAACAAGTACATCCTGAAGCTGTCGCCGAAGGTGCCCGAGTTCCGACGCGGCATGCTCTACAACTTCAATCCCGTCGGATTCGTGTCGATGCTCCTCGCGGCCGGACTGGCGATCCTTACATTCTTCGGCGGATTGGGCAGTGCTCTCGAGCCGTACTCGCCGATCGTCGCACTCGTCATCGCCATCGTCATGCCGCCGATCCTGGCCGTTGCGACCAAAGGGAAGTACTACTTGCGTCGCACCGACGACGGGATCGACCTCCCGATGTTCGACGAACACGGAAATCCCTCGGATGCAACGCTTTTCTGCCACGTTTCCGGTATGGAGTTCGAGCGGCCGGACATGATCCGATCGGCGAAGACGGGTCCGGAAGGGGAGATCCTGTACATCTCGTCGCTCTCCCTGAGCACCGACAAGACGGGGGAGCACATTCTTCCGGAGCAGAACTAGGAGCGGCTCCGCCGCCAGTGGCACGGTTAAGTGTGTTGGGGTGCACTGAACCGCGCCACTGGAGCTACCTACCCTCGAACCTCGGATCCCTGCGTTCGAGCATCGCGTTCACAGCCTCGGAGTGATCCGACGTCGTGTGCGCAATGGCCTGAAATGCCGCGGAGAGCTCCAGGAGACTGTCCAGGCTCTGGTGCTGCCCTTCCCTCAGCAGCTTCTTGGTCATCCGCAGAACCTGCGGCGGGTTGGCAGCTACGCGATCGGCCAAGGCGTGTGCAGCGGCAAGAAGCTCGTTGGGTTCGACAACTTGTGATACCAGTCCCCAGTCCAGCGCCGTCGCGGCGTCGATTGCCTCACCGGTGAAGGCCATTTCGCTCGCTCTTGCCATCCCGACTGCGCGGGGGAGAAGCCATGCGCCGCCGTCGCCGGGGATGATGCCGACTTTGACGAAACTCTCGGCGAACTTGGCCGTCGTCGACGCGATGCGCAGATCGCACATCAAGGCCAGGTCGCAACCCGCGCCGATCGCAGCGCCGTTGACGGCCGCGATCGTCGGGATCTCACAGTGGTACAGCGCTTTCGGAATGCGTTGGATTCCGTGTCGGTAGCCCTGCCGTAGCTCCGCCGGACTCCCGCCGAACATCCCTTCCTTGTCGCGCATGTGTTTGACGTTGCCGCCGGAGGAGAACGCCGAGCCGGCCCCAGTCAGAATCGCGACGCGCACGCTGGGATCGCGGTTCGCGGCCAGCACCGCGTCTTCGAGGGCATCGATCGTCTCGATTTCCGAGATCGGATTCCGGGCGTCCGGATTGTTCAGCGTCCAGAGCAGGACGTCGTCACGGCGTTCGATCAACAGCGGTTCGGTCATGCCTAATAGTGCAACACGTTCTGACCCTCCGGGTCAGTGGCACGGTTAAGTATGCGGGAGCACACTTAACCGTGCCACTGGGGGCGGAGCCCCCGGCACTAGACCGTCCTGGTCAGCCGATCGGCCAGCAGGCGGGAGAACTTGGCCGGATCCTTGAGCTCGGTCCCTTCGGCGAGAAGCGCTGTGGCGTAGAGCAACTCAGCTGTCTCGGCGAGGCTCGGGTCGTCGCTGCGATCCTCGCGAGCTTTCTTGAGCCCGGTGACCAGATCGTGCGTCGGGTTCAGCTCGAGGATGCGCTTGGACGTCGGAATGAACTGTCCCGACGCCTTGTACATCTTTTCGAGCTGAGGGGAGAAGCTGAACTCGTCACCGACGACGCAGGCGGGCGAGGTGGTCAGACGTGAGGACAGGCGAACTTCCTTGACGTCCTCGCTCAGCGTCTCGCTCATCCACTTCAGTAGGTCCTCGAACTCCTTGCCCTGCTCTTCGCGCTTGGACTCGGCGTCCTTCTTCTCCTCTTCGGTGTCGAGGTCGACCTCGCCCTTGGAGATGGACTGGAAGGACTTGCCGTCGAAGTCGGGAACATTGCCGACCCAAACCTCGTCGACCGAGTCGGTCAGCAGCAGCACTTCGAGGCCACGAGCCTTGAAGGCCTCCATGTGCGGCGAGCTTTCGATCTGCTGACGAGACTCACCCGTCATGTAGTAGATCTGCTCCTGTCCGTCCTTCATCCGGTCGACGTACTCGGCGAGCGTGGTCAACCCCTCTTCGCTGTTGGTCGAGGCGAACGACGAGACCGTCAGCAGCGTCTCGCGGTTGTCGGAATCGGAGATCAGGCCTTCCTTGAGTGCCCGACCGAACTGCGACCAGAACGTCTGGTACTTCTCGGCGTGCTCGCTCTGCATTTCTTTGATCGTCGAGAGCACCTTGCGGGTCAGACGACGACGGATCGCGCGAATCTGACGGTCCTGCTGCAAGATCTCGCGAGAGACGTTGAGCGAGAGGTCTTGTGCGTCGACGACACCCTTGATGAAGCGGAGGTACTCGGGGAGTAGCTCCTCGGAGTCGTCCATGATGAAGACGCGCTTGACGTACAGGTGCACGCCGGTCTTGCCCTCGCGCATGAACAGGTCGAACGGTGCCTGCGAAGGAATGAACAGGAGCGCTTGGTATTCGAACGTACCCTCGGCCTTGAACGGGATGACCTCGAGCGGCTCGTCCCATGCATGGCTCACATGCTTGTAGAACTCCTTGTACTCCTCCTCGGACACTTCGTCCTTGGGGCGAGTCCACAGAGCCTTCTGCGAGTTGATCGTCTCGGTCTCGATCGTGACGGTGTCCTCGGCGCCTTCCTCTTCCGATTTCACCCGCTTTTCGACGTCGATCCGGATGGGCCACGCGATGAAGTCGGAGTACTTCTTGACGAGCTGCTTGATCTTCGATTCCGACGCGTAGTCGTAGAGGTGATCCTCTTCGTCGGTCGGCTTCAGATGCAACGTGACCGAGCTGCCCTGCGGCGCGCCGTCGACGTCGGAGATCTCGTAGGTGCCCTCGCCGGAGGACTCCCATCGTGTTGCGGTGGCTTCGCCTGCCTTGCGGGTGAGGAGTGTGACCTTGTCGGCGACCATGAACGTCGAGTAGAAGCCGATGCCGAACTGGCCGATCAGCTCCTCGGATGCGGCCGCATCCTTGGCTTCCTTGAGCTTCTTGCGTACCTCGGCGGTACCGGACTTCGCCAGCGTGCCGATGAGGTCGATGACCTCATCGCGCGACATACCGATGCCGTTGTCACGGATCGTGAGCGTCCTGGCCTCCTTGTCGATGTCGACCTCGATATGAAGGTCGGAGACGTCGACGTCGAGATCCTTGTCGCGGTACGACTCGAGCCTCAGCTTGTCGAGGGCGTCGGACGCGTTGGAAATGAGCTCCCGTAGGAAGCTGTCCTTGTTCGAGTAGATGGAGTGAACCATCAGGTCCAAGAGCTGACGCGTCTCGGCCTGAAACTCCCGCTGTTCGGTGGTCATGAGTGTGTGCGATCTCCTTCTAGAGCAAAACCGTCGCAAGCAGTCTACTTGCGAGCTGCGGCGAGAACGCTGCGGGACTCGTCTCCCGCTACCCATTCTCCAGCGTTACGCCGTGCGAGAACACGCCCGGCTCCGAGGCCTCGCCGCTTTGTACCTCGCCTACTGTGGAGTGAGTGACGAACTCGAAGATCGTGCCGATCGCGCTGAGCGTACTGAGTGCGGCCTGGGTCGCTCGGGCCGCATGGGGTCTGCCGACACAAATCGGCGCCGGCACCGCCAAGATCGCGCCATACGCCGCCAATTCCGTTCGGTATCGCGACCGAAAGTTCCACAACACCGAACCGAGTTCGAGCTTCACCGGTGGCGGTGGCGAGTCGATTCTCGTCTCGTTCCTCCGGCGTCGTTCGCAGGGCAAGCCGCTGCGACCCATTCCGCTCGCACCTGCGGTGGCGCCGGTGAACGCCGGTGAGATAGCAGTGACCTGGTACGGCCACTCGTCGGTGCTGGTCGAACTCGACGGTCGACGCATCCTCGCCGACCCGGTGTGGAGCAATCGAGTGTCTCCGTCACAGGCTGTCGGGCCCTCGCGGCTGCACCCCACACCGGTTCGGTTGGACGCGCTGCCGGCCGTCGACGCCATCGTCATCTCGCACGACCACTACGACCACCTCGACAAGACGACCATCCAGCGGTTGGCGTCGTTGCAGAGCGCGCCGTTCGTCGTCCCGATCGGAATCGGCGCGCATCTGCGGCATTGGCGAATTCCCGAGGACCGGATCATCGAGCTCGACTGGGACGAGCAGACCGAGGTGGCCGGACTCACCATCACCTGCACCGAGGCCAGGCACTTCTCCGGTCGCGGACTCAAGCGCGACCTGACGCAGTGGGCGTCGTGGGCGTTCGCAGGACCGAAACACCGCGTGTTCTTCGGCGGCGACACCGGCTACACGGTCAAGTTCGCCGAGATCGGTGCGCAGTACGGCCCGTTCGATCTGACTCTGCTTCCGGTCGGCGCATACGATCCACGCTGGGCCGATATTCACATGAACCCGGAAGAGGCGGTCCGAGCACACGGCGATCTCGGCGGCGGACTTCTGGTTCCCATCCACTGGGCCACGTTCAACCTCGCGTTTCATCCGTGGTCCGAGCCGATAGTCCGGCTGAAAGCTGCAGCGCACGACGGCAGCGTCGACACCGCTGTGCCGATGCCGGGTCAGCGTATCGACGGCTCTCGCCGCACACACGACGATCGATGGTGGGCTCGCCTCGGCGAGCGCACGAGCACCTAGGCTTACCCCCATGTCGATCGAGGCGGACGCACAGCGGGATATCGGGCTCACCGAGGCGCAGGTAGCGCAGCTTCGGTCCGAAGGAAAATCGAACGACGTCCCGGCGCGCGCAAGTCGCTCGGTCAAGGACATCGTCAGAGGCAATGTCTTCACTCGAATCAATGCGATTCTGGGTGTCCTTCTGATCATCGTGCTGTCGACGGGTTCCATCGTCGACGGCATGTTCGGTCTGCTGATCGTCGCGAACAGCGGCATCGGCATCATCCAGGAAATTCGCGCGAAGAAGACTCTCGACGAGCTCGCGATCGTCGGGCAGAGCAAACCCGTGGTCCGACGCGATGGGGTGGCACGTGAGATCGCGCCGAACGAGGTGGTCCTCGGCGACGTCATCGAACTCGGCCCCGGAGACCAGATCGTCGTCGACGGCATCGTCATCGAGGCGTCGAGCCTGGAGGTCGACGAGTCCTTGCTCACCGGCGAAGCGGACGCGGTCAACAAGGTCGAGGCGGATCAGATTCTGTCCGGCAGTTTCGTCGTCGCGGGAAGCGGCGCCTACCGCGCGAGCAAGGTAGGCCGCGATGCCTACGCTGCCCAGTTGGCCGAGGAAGCAAGCAAGTTCACGCTCGTCCATTCGGAACTGCGCAGCGGTATAGACAAGATCCTGAAGTTCATCACGTACCTGATGATTCCGGCGGGGGCGCTGATCATCTACAACCAGCTGTTCTCCTCGGGGCAGTCACTCGGCCCGGCGCTCAACGGCATGGTCGCCGCGCTCGTGCCGATGGTGCCCGAAGGTCTCGTTCTGATGACGTCCATCGCGTTTGCAGTCGGCGTCATTCGCCTCGGTCAACGCAAGTGCCTCGTACAGGAACTTCCTGCAATCGAAGGCCTTGCACGCGTCGACGTCGTGTGCGCAGACAAGACCGGCACTCTGACCGAGAACGGAATGCGCCTCGCCGAGCTCCGCGTCGTCGACGAAGGCGATACAAGCACGCTGACGTCGGTACTTGCGGCTCTCGCGGCCGACGACCCTCGTCCCAATGCCAGCGTTCTCGCCATCGGGGAAGCATTCGAAGACGACCCGGGCTGGACCGAGAGCGCGGTCGCGCCGTTCTCGTCGGCGAAGAAGTGGAGCGGGCTGTCGTACGGCGAGCACGGCAACTGGCTGCTCGGTGCGCCCGACGTGTTGCTCGACCCGGACACCGACATCGCGCGCCAGGCCGAGGATGCAGGGTCCGCGGGTCTGCGCGTTCTGTTGCTCGCCAGCAGCAACCTCCCGGTAGATCACGACACCGCACCCGGTGTCGTGACGCCTCGGGCGCTGGTGATTCTCGAGCAGAAGGTGCGTTCCGATGCCCGCGAGACGCTCGAGTACTTCGCGAGCCAGTCTGTTGCGGTCAAGGTCATTTCCGGGGACAACGCTGTATCCGTCGGAGCGGTCGCCGGTTCGCTCGGTCTGGACGGGCATCCGATCGACGCTCGGGACCTGCCCGAGGAGATCGAGGAACTCGCCGACACCGTCGAGAACTCGACGACGTTCGGGCGGGTGCGTCCCGACCAGAAGCGTCGGATGGTCGCGGCCCTGCAGTCGCGAGGGCACACCGTCGCGATGACCGGCGACGGAGTCAACGACGCGCTCGCACTCAAGGACGCCGACATCGGAGTCGCCATGGGGTCGGGAAGTGCAGCGACCCGAGCCGTCGCGCAGATCGTGTTGCTGGACAACAAGTTCGCCACCCTTCCCTACGTCGTCGGTGAAGGACGACGGGTGATCGGCAACATCGAGCGGGTCTCGAATCTGTTCCTCACCAAGACCGTCTACTCGGTGCTGTTGGCGTTCCTCATCGGCCTGTCGGGTGTGCTGTCGCAGGTCTTCGATTTCGAGCCGTTGCCGTATCCGTTCCTCCCGCGGCACGTGACGATCGCGGCGTGGTTCACCATCGGCATTCCAGCCTTCGTCCTGTCGTTGGCGCCGAACAACGAACGTGCCCGCACGGGGTTCGTGCCCCGCGTCATGCGCCTGGCAGTGCCGTCGGGAGTGATCGTCGGTGTCGCGACATTCGTGTCCTATCTGCTCGCATATCAGGGGCCAAGCGCCACCGAACAGCAGGTCACGCAGGCCAGTACGACGGCGTTGATCACCCTGATCATGATCGCTGTGTGGGTGCTCGCCGTCGTAGCGCGGCCCTATGTGTGGTGGAAGATTCTGCTGATCGCGGGATCGGTCGTCGGCTACCTGGCGCTGTTCACCATCCCGTTTTGTCGAACCTTCTTCAAACTCGACCCGTCGAACATCGCCTTGACGACGTCGGCGGTCGTCATCGGTGCGATCGGCATCGTCGCAGTCGAATGTGCCTGGTGGATCAGCGCGGCTCTGCATGGCGAGAAACGTCGACTCTTCGGCGCTATGCCGGTAGCAGGTACGAAGTAAGCTGGCGTCTCGCCAGTCCTTTCACGCAACGAGATGGAGCGAAAAATGAGTTTCGCAGACAACATGAAGGGTTTCGTCGACAAAGGCAAGCAGCTTGCCGCCGAGAACTCGGACAAGATCGAGGACGTAGTCGACAAGGCCGGTGACTTCATCGACGACAAGACCGGTGGAAAGTACGTCGACAAGGTCGACAAGGCGCAGGAAGCCGCCAAGAAGGCGATCCCGGACAAGTAGAGGGGATCGTATGTGCGCGTCAGCTGCGCGTCCGAGTACAGCTGACGGCACAATCTAGCTGTGGACGGACCGGTATTACTTCTCGTCGTGATCGCGGCCGTCGCGGTTGCGGGATTCGCCAAGCGCCTGGACCTGCAGGTACCGCTTGTGCTCGTCGCGACCGGATCGATTGCGTCGTTCGTGCCCGGTGTCCCACAGGTGACGCTGGCGCCCGAGCTGATTCTCGGGGTGGTGCTGCCCCCGCTGCTGTATTCGGCCGCCCTCGACTTCTCGTTCGTCAGCTTCCGGAAGAACCTCGGTCACATTCTGCGGCTCGGTGTCGTGATGGTGATCGTCACCGCCGTCGCAGTCGGCTATTTCGCGAACTGGCTCGTGCCTGAATTGACTCTCGGTGCTGCCCTGGTTCTCGGCGCGGTGGTCGCTCCGCCGGACGCGGTCGCGGCGATCGCCGTCGGACGCAAGCTCGGACTACCGTCGCGCATGATGGCGATTCTCACCGGGGAGAGCCTCGTCAACGACGCTGCCGCGCTGACCTTGTTCACCCTTGCGGTGGCGTCGGTGACGGGGAAGAAGATCGAGATCGATTCACCCGTGGTGTTCTTCGCCTACGAGATCGTGGGTGGTGTCGTTGTCGGGCTCATCCTGGCCAGGATCGTACGCTTCGTGCGCTCCCGCATCCAGGACTCGGCGCTGGAAACCGTTCTCGGCCTTGTTCTTCCGTTCGCTGCCTATCTGGCGGCCGAGGAGATTCATGCGTCGGGTGTGTTGGCTGTCGTGACCGCCGGATTCATCCTCGGCAGGGTCACCGCCGACGTCGCGGTGACGACTCGTATCCAGGAGCGTCAGGTCTGGCCGCTGATGGATCTGCTGCTCGAAGCGTTCGTGTTCGCCTACATGGGCTTGCAGCTGAAGTCGGTGATCCAGGAGGTCGAACGCGACGGACTCCCGGTGCTCCACATCTTCGCGTACGCCCTGCTGATTCTTGCGGTGGTGATCGCCGTCCGCCCCGCATGGATATTCGTCAACACCGGCAGGCGAGCGATGACGCGCAAGACCGTTCGCCGAAAACGCACCACCCAGTCCGATGCGCTGGGTCTGACCTGGAAGCAGAACTTGGTTCTGTCCTGGGCAGGCATGCGTGGGGTCGTGACGTTGGCAGCGGCATCCGGTGTTCCACTCGCCACTGTCGCGGGCGATCCGTTCCCCGGCCGAGCAGTCATCCAAGCCGTCGCATTCGTCGTCGCAGTGGGCACGTTGCTGATTCAGGGGCTTACCTTGCCGCTGTTGATTCGTCGACTCGACGTCGCGGATCCGCTCGAACAACAGCAGACGGACGAGCAGCAGGCATTGGCACGGGCGATTTCACGCTCGGCGGCCGAGAAATATCTGTCCGATGCTGCGGCGAACGGAATCCCAGGAGCCAGCACGGACTCGGTGCAGGCCGTACTCGAACGGGTCCGAAGATCGGTACGGGCGAGGCTCGACGCCGATGAGGCGGAGGATCGTGAAGAGCGGATCGCCGCCGCCGGTGCACTGTTCGACACCCTACGTCGCAATGTACTTTCGGCTCAGCGCGATGCTCTGGTCAAGGCCCGAGATTCTGGTGAATTGGACGACGAAGTGTTGCGGGCGGTGCTCGACGGCTTGGATGTGGAAGAGGCGGCCGCGGAAGCGCGCCTGGAACGGCGGAACAGATAGTGCGGACTTCTCGTAACCTCATGGTAGTCCTGGCCGCGGTTTGTCTTGTCGGCAGTTGCGCACAGCCACAGGCGCTTACGACGCCACCCGCCGAATCGGCACCGGCGGCGCCCGTCGGTGCCGAGCGCGGTGACATCATCTCCCGAGTGGAGATGGGGCATACCGATCTTGCGGTACGTTTCCTCGGCGCGTCGGCCACGCGCGTCGTGTACCGATCCACCTCCCGCGGCGCCGATCGTGGCACGGAGGTGTCCGGGGTGATTTTCACACCCCGTGGTGTTCCGCCCGAGGGCGGTTGGCCGATCGTATCCGTCGGGCACGGCACCACCGGTGTCACCGATGAATGTGCACCGTCGCTGTACCCGAATCTGTTGGGCACCATCGGAATGGTCGCTCCGTTCCTCGAACGTGGAATGGTCGTTGCCGTCACCGATTACGAAGGTGTCGGCACGCCAGGACCGCATCCGTACCTCGATCCGGATGCAGCGGCATACAACGTCGTCGACGCTGTTCGTGCAGCGAGAAACATCGTTCCCGACGCGGGTACCCGTTGGGGTGCAATCGGTAATTCGCAAGGGGGACAGGCGGTCTGGGCTGCCGCTGAAAAGCGCGGCTACGGCGATGGGCTCGAACTCGTGGGTAGCGCAGCGTTGTCTCCTGTGATGAACATGGCACCGATGTTCGACGCGGGACACAGCAACACGCTGCCACAGACATTGTTGACACCGTTTCTGGTGGAAGGGCTGCAGTACCGGCAGCCGGACGTCGTGGAGTCCGAGTTCGTTCGCGGTGCACTGGTCAGCGATCAGCGGGCACTGACTGCGTGCACGGACCTGCTGGGAGTACAGAAGGCGGACGCTGCGGCGCGGCTCGTCCCGAGCGATTCGACACCCGAGACCGAGGCGTCGCGGTTGCGGATGGTCGACTGGTTGACCTCTGTCGCCCTTCCTCGAGAGCCGTCCGAGGTACCGCTGCTCGTCGTGGTGGGGGAGCAGGATCAGTTGATCGATCCGAAGTGGACACGTGACGCCGTCGGGCAGGCATGCTCGATGGGTGACGTCGTCGCCGAACGCCTGGAGCCGAGCCAAGGGCATTCGGACCAGGCTGCGGTGTACGCCGGGGTGACGTGGTTGTCCGATCGGTTCGCGGGCCTGCCCGCACCGAACAGCTGCTCGGGGGGCTGAATGACATCCGCGTTGCTGTGGTTCGCGGTACTGGTTGCAGGTGCGATCGTCGCCGTCGCCATCATCAGTCTCCGGGGTCGACGTGACCTGACGACGCCGGAAGAGCGTGCCGTGCATGCGACGCTGCACACCGCGTCGATGGCTGCGCGGTCGCTGCGCCGAGGACTCGACCCAGAGTCGGCCGCCGAGGCTGCACCATATCTGCGCGCGTTGACCGGTGGTGACGCTCTCGGGCTCGCCGATGCGGACGCCGGACTGCTGACTTGGAACGGCCCCTACGACGAGCTGATCGACACATTCACTGCGGCCGCGAAGCGCGCAGTCGACGGTGAACGCCGCGTGCTTCTGACGGGCCCACTCGGAAGCGACGACACGGTGCGTGCGTTGATCGCGCAGCCACTTCTTGTCGAGGATGTCGGGGTCGTCGGAGTGCTCGGCGTCGTGACCAGGTCGGTCCCGGGTCCCGGAATGCTCGGTGCCATCTCCGAGGTCGCGAGGTACGCATGCGGACAGATCGAGCTCGCCGAACTGGACGCATCCCGTGCCAGGCTCGATCGAGCCGAAGTGCGCGCACTCCGCGCTCAGATCAGTCCGCATTTCATCTACAACGCGCTCGGAACGATTGCCTCGTTCGTGCGTACCGATCCGGATCGAGCGCGGGAGTTGGTGCTCGAGTTCGCGGACTTCACTCGCTATTCGTTCCGGAACTCGGGCGAGTTCACGGTCCTCGCTGACGAGCTACGCAACATCGACCGCTATCTCACGCTCGAGCGCGCACGTTTCGGGGACTCGTTGCAGGTCACACTGCAGGTGGCGCCCGAAGTGCTGAGCGTTGCGCTGCCGTTTCTTGCTCTGCAACCACTGGTGGAGAACGCCGTGCGGCACGGACTGTCGGGGCGGGAAGGTGGCGGCACCATCACGATCGTCGCCGCCGACGAGGGAACGGACTGCCTCATCAGCGTCGAGGACGACGGTGTCGGCATGGACCCGGATCTCCTGCGCTCGGGGACGCTCGATTCGGCGGAAGCGGCGCACGTCGGTTTGTCCAATGTCGATGATCGATTGCGCGCGGCATTCGGCAACGATTACGGTCTCGTAGTGGACACTGCACTCGGCTCGGGGACCAAGGTCAGCATGCGGGTGCCCAAGTTCAGAGCGGGGATTCGAGCATGACTGATGTGTCCGGTCTCGTCGTTCTCGCGGTCGACGACGAGAAGCCTGCTCTCGACGAGCTGGCCTTCCTGCTGAACCGGCAGGACTTGGTGTCCGAGGTGAACACCGCTTCCGACGCGACCACTGCTTTGCGACGCCTCCAGCATCCGGTGGGTCCGTCGTCGCCGGCGATCGACGCGGTGTTTCTCGACATAAACATGCCGGGTCTCGACGGTTTGGAGCTTGCGGGCATTCTCGCGAATTTCACGCGGCCGCCCGCGGTGGTGTTCGTGACTGCGCACGACGATCGCGCGGTTGCCGCGTTCGATCTCGGTGCCGTCGACTACCTGCTCAAGCCGCTGCGTGAAGACCGCCTGACCGAGTCGGTGCGTCGTATCGTCGCTGCGGGGCGACGCACCGAGACGCAGGAGCCGACGTTGTCGGACGAGATCATTCCCGTCGAACTGGGGGGTACGACGACGCTCGTGCAGCGGGCGAGTGTGGGGTGGGTCGAAGCCGACGGCGATTACGCCCGACTCCACACGACGAGCGGTTCGCATCTCGTGCGGATTCCGATCTCCACTCTCGAAAGCCGTTGGGCAGACGTCGGTTTCCTTCGAGTGCACAGGTCGTACCTGGTATCGCTTTCGCTGGTGACGGGGATCAAGAGCGTGGGATCGGGGCTGGTGGTGTGCCTGCGGGGACAGGGCGCGTTGGCCGCTGTCGAGCTACCGGTGAGTCGGCGGCACACCCGTGAGCTGAAGGATCGGCTCGTCCGAGGGCCGTTGCAGTCCTGGTCGAGTCGGTGACCGAGGGTCGAAAGCTCCCCCGGGAACGCGTCGTACTGGCGCGTCGTCGTGGTGCTCGAATCGTTCGCACCCGCGTCGAAGTACAGGAACAGACCGAGGTCGGCGACGCGATGGTGCGTTCTTTGGTGCGAGCGCAACTCTGGCTGTCGGTTCGGCTCGCTGCGCTGACCCTGTGCATTCTCTTCGCGATTCCACTCGTCGGGTTGTTGGTTCCCGCCTATTCTCACGCCACGCTGTTCGGAATTCGGTTGCCGTGGTTGATTCTCGGTATCGCCGTCTACCCCCTGCTCCTCGGCGTCGGCTGGGTGTACGTGCGGCAGGCGGAGCGCACCGAGCAGGAGTTCGTCGACCTGGTGGACGACTAGCCATGACGTACGTTCCATGGATAACGGTCGCTGCCTTGTTGATCGCGGCCGTTGCGACGGTCGCCATCGGAATCTACGGGGTCCGGCTGGCCCGTACCACCTCGGATTTTCTGGTGGCTTCTCGCACGGTGGGGCCGAAGTGGAACGCGGCCGCGATTTCCGGCGAATATCTCTCGGCTGCATCGTTCCTGGGGGTCGCCGGGCTTATCGCCAAGTACGGCGCCGATGCGTTGTGGTACCCGATCGGGTTCACCGCCGGGTACCTGGGTCTGCTGCTGTTCGTGGCTGCCCCGCTGCGGCGGAGCGGAGCGTATACGGTCCCCGACTTTGCGGAATTCCGGCTCGGATCGCTGCAGCTCCGCAAGCTCGCCATGTTCGTCGTCGTCATCATCTGCGCGCTCTACCTGGTTCCGCAGTTTCAAGGCGCCGGGTTGACGCTCAATATTCTGCTCGGCGTGCCCGGGTGGGTCGGTGCGGCCGTCGTCGGCATCATCGTCATTGCGAACGTGGTGGGCGGCGGCATGCGATCGATCACGTTCGTCCAGGCATTTCAGTACTGGCTGAAACTGACTGCAGTCGCGGTGCCGGCCGTCGTTCTCGCACTGCATTTCTTCGCCGACGATCGCGCCGTCGGTAGTCCTGCCCCGCCGACGGTGGACCGTGTGACGACCGTAGACATCAGCACCGACGTTCTCGTGCAGGTGGATTCGCCCATCGAGGTGACGGTGCGCGGCACGGTCGACGGCGAGGGCGTCGACGGCAGAATCGCGCTGGGTGCCGGGACCCACGAGCTCGGTGAGGGCACGTCCCTGATTCTCGACGCGGATTCACCGGTACCCGTCGTGGCCGGTGCGCCGCCCACCGATCGTGAATGGGCCACGCCTGGTGGTGGTCTCGGCGGAATGCACCCCCTGTACCAGGTTTACTCGCTGATCCTCGCAACGTTCCTCGGCACGCTCGGCCTGCCGCATGTCCTGGTCAGGTTCTATACCAATCCGGATGGGCGCGCAGCGAGGCTGACCTCGCTCACCGTTCTCGGCCTGCTCGGCATGTTCTACCTGTTCCCGACGTTGCTGGGTGTCTTTGCACGGTTGTACGTGCCCCAGCTGCTGATCACCGGGACCTCCGACGCTGCGGTCTTGTTGCTGCCAGGTTCGGTGCTCTCGGGAGTAGGCGGTCAATTGCTCGCAGCGTTGGTCGCAGCCGGTGCCATCGCGGCCTTCCTGTCGACGTCGTCGGGGCTGTTGGTGAGCATCGCCGGGGTACTGAGCACGGACGTGCTGAAGGGGCGAGTTCGCGACTTTCGGATCGCTGCGGTGCTGGCGGGGGCCGTGCCGCTGGTGCTGTCCCTCGGGCTGGTCTCGCTCGATCTCTCTCGAACGGTAGGACTGGTGTTCGCGGTCGCCGCATCGACGCTGTGTCCCCTGTTGGTGCTCGGCATTTGGTGGCGCGGTTTGACCGCCGCAGGAGCAGCAGCCGGACTGATCGGGGGCGGAGCGGTGTCGCTGACCGCCGCGTCGTTGTCGGTGTTCGGCATTCCGGATTCCTGGCTCGACGGCTGGGCGGCCGCGATCCTGGGATATCCGGCCGCTGTCAGTGTTCCGCTCGCCTTCGGCCTGATGTATACGGTCAGCAAGGCCACCTCGCGGTCCGTTCCGAGCGACGTCGGACGCATTTTGACCCGGCTTCATGCGCCGGAACGTCTCGGTGTCGGCCGTGATCGGGAGCGCGAGCTCTAGCCCGAACGGGTTCTCCGTTCATCGTCGTCAGGTGACCGCTCGGCGCAGAGTCCGACTGCTGGTCGTGTGACTGGCACCACTCCATATCTTTGTGACCACGCTCTCATTAACGTCAGGCATCGGTTCCAATCACAGCCCGTGATAGGGAAGAAGAGGGAGCAAGCGACGTGAGCACACCGGATACGCCTCCGCTACCAGACGAGCAAGCGTTCATCGACATGCAAGCCAGTCCGGAATTCCAGGAGTTGCGACGACGACTGCGCAGCTTCGTATTTCCGATGACCGCGTTCTTCCTGATCTGGTATGTCATCTACGTGTTGCTCAGTACCTACGCGTCGGGTTTCATGTCGACCCCGGTATGGGGCAACGTCAACATCGGCTTGCTACTCGGGCTCGGCCAGTTCGTCACCACCTTTGCGATCACGGGAATCTACGTGAGGTTCGCGAACCGTGAACTCGATCCGCGCGCCGAAGCGCTGCGCGCCGAGATGATCACCTCCCAGGAGGCCAAGCTGTCATGATCAGCCTATTCGCTCAAGAAGCCGCGGACACCACCGTCGGCGAACCACTGATCAACATGGCGATCTTCGGCGCCTTCGTCGCTGTCACGATGTTCGTCGTCATCCGGGCATCGAAGAAGAACGCGACAGCATCCGAATTCTTCACCGCGGGTGGCGGATTCTCGGGGCCGCAGAACGGCATCGCAATTGCCGGTGACTACCTCTCGGCGGCGAGCTTCCTCGGTATCGCGGGTGCCATTGCGGTGTACGGCTACGACGGATTCCTCTACTCCATCGGCTTCCTCGTCGCCTGGCTCGTTGCTTTGCTCCTCGTTGCCGAACTATTGCGCAACACAGGTAAATTCACGATGGCCGACGTGCTGAGCTTCCGCTTGAAGCAACGTCCGGTTCGGACTGCAGCAGCGCTGTCCACTCTGACTGTGTCGCTGTTCTACCTTCTCGCGCAGATGGCAGGCGCAGGCGGACTCGTTGCACTGCTCCTCGATATCTCCGATCGCACCGGCCAGTCCATCGTGATCGCGGTCGTGGGTGTGCTGATGATCGTCTACGTCCTTGTCGGCGGCATGAAGGGCACCACGTGGGTCCAGATCATCAAGGCGGTTCTGTTGATCGCCGGTGCACTGTTCATGACCGTGCTGGTGCTGGCGAAGTTCGGGTTCAACATCTCCGAGCTTCTCGGTAGTGCGCAGGAGACCGTCTCCGGATCGGCCTCTCAGGCAGTCGCTGCTCGTGACGTGCTCGAACCGGGTGCTCAGTACGGCGGCAGCAACATGTCCAAGCTCAACTTCCTGTCGCTCGGCATCGCGCTGGTGCTCGGAACTGCAGGCCTCCCACACGTTCTCATGCGTTTCTACACCGTGCCCACCGCCAAGGAAGCACGTCGCAGCGTTGTCTGGGCCATCGCTCTCATCGGCGCGTTCTACCTCTTCACCCTGGTACTCGGCTACGGAGCGGCAGCAATCGTCGGACCCGACCGAATCCTTGCGTCGGCCGGCGGACAGAACTCCGCTGCACCACTTCTCGCGTTCGAACTCGGCGGTGTCATCCTGCTCGGTGTCATCTCCGCGGTCGCTTTCGCGACAATCCTCGCGGTGGTCGCCGGTCTCACGATCACGGCCTCGGCATCGTTCGCACACGACATCTATGCGAGCGTCATCAAAAAGGGCGACGTCGACGAGAAGAAGCAGGTCAAGGTTTCACGGATCACCGCTGTCGTGATCGGCATTCTCGCGATCGGCCTCGGCATCCTGGCGAACGGTCAGAACATCGCCTTCCTGGTTGCACTCGCATTCGCAGTCGCAGCGGCCGCGAACCTGCCGACCATCGTGTACTCGTTGTTCTGGCGTCGCTTCAACACCACCGGCGCACTGTGCAGCATGTACGGCGGATTGATCTCGACGCTCGTCCTGATCGTTTTCTCACCGGCAGTGTCCGGTTCGCCGACCTCGATGATCCCGGGCTCGGACTTCGCCTGGTTCCCGCTGTCGAACCCGGGCATCGTCTCCATCCCGCTGGCGTTCGTCCTGGGTATCGTCGGCACTTTTGTGTCGAAGGATTCCGAGTCTCGCGCCAAGCAGGCCGAGATGGAGGTCCGCTCGCTCACCGGTATCGGTGCGGAGAAGGCAAGCGCTCACTGAGTTCTACTGGCAAGAATTCCACTCGACGAGGGCGGCCGGCATACACGTCGGTCGCCCTCGTCGTGCGTCGAGGTAGAGCGGTGAAATTGTGACTCCTCACAGTGCGGCGCGCGCTGATAGGGCCAACCTCACGCAGGAAACTCGACGCTTGTGGTTACTATCCCTGCGTGGCCAAGCTGAAGGTATCCGTCAACGTCCCCCTCGACCCTGAGACAGCATGGACGCACGCGTCCGATCTCGCCGACTACGAGAAGTGGTTGTCCATCCACGAAGGCTGGCGTTGTGAGCTGCCCGAACAGTTGTCGGAAGGCACCACCCTGGAATCGGTTGCGAGTGTCAAGGGAATGCGCAATCGGGTGCGCTGGACCATCGAGAGCTTCGACCCGCCGAAGAAGCTGAAGCTCAAGGGCAACGGTAAGGGCGGCGTCAAGATCAGCCTCGTGTTGTCGGTGGCGGCTGCCAAGAACGGTGGTTCGGACCTGTCGCTCGATGTCGAGCTCGGCGGCGCGCCCCTGTTCGGTCCCATCGGTTCAGGTGTTGCGCGAGCGCTCAAGGGTGACATCGAGAATTCGATGAAGACCTTCGAGTCCCTGTACGCCTAGTTCTGGCGCGTTCTCACTTCGCTGCCTGCGGCCGCGTTACGATCTTGCGCAACCGCACAGCGGGAGTCTGTTTCACGAAGTCTCTCGCTCACTACGGAGAGGTTCAACAATGCCCGGTAGACACAGTGCGACGCCCACCTCGGCGTCCGGCTCGACAGGGCTGGTGAAATACGGAGTAATTGCCGTCGTTCTCCTTCTCGTCGTCGGCGGTGGTGTCTATGCCGCGCAGAAGGCTTTCGGGTCGGGCTGCAAGAACCCGCAGACCTTTTCCTTGGCCGCTGACCCTGCGATCGCAGATGTCGTCGAGCAGGTTGTCGCCGACACGTCGGCGGAAGATCTCGGGTGCGCGAACGTCGATGTCACCGCGACCGAATCCGGCAACGCATCCGCGGCAGTGTCCATGGGGGTCGACGTCCCGTCGCTGTGGATTCCAGATTCCGCGCTGTGGGTGGGCAAGGCTGTGCGAGCGACGGGTTCGCTCGTCGATGTTGCCAGTCAGTCCGTCGCAAGTTCGCCGGTGCTCATCGCGGCACGGAAGGACGAGGTCCCGTTCTTCGACTCGTGGCTGACGGCGTTGCAGCTGAAGGGCCTTCGGATCGGAAACCCGCTCACCAACACGGTTTCCGACGCCGCCATCCTCGGTGCGCTCGCCGAAGCAGGTACCGACGCCGATGCCGTCGATTCCGTATCCGCAGCGTTGGTTCCGATCGCGCAGGCGCAGGCCGCCACCCGTGGTGAAGCGGATCCCGTCGTGCGTCTCGAGGAGACAGCCGCGGACGGGGGAGTCTCCGTGGTGTCGGAGCAGACGCTCGTCGGCTACCAAGACTCGACCGGTACCGAATTCGGTGTGACGGCGCCGCCGACCGGCTCCTTCTTTCTCAACTTTCCGCTCGCGGTCACCGAGCCGGAGGAGACTCGTAGGGAGGCTGCCAAGACGGCCGGGTTGGCTGTCGCCGATGCTCTGGCCTCCGAAGCAGGGCTGCAGGCATTGTCCGAGGCCGGTTTCCGCGCACCGGACAATGCCCCGTTGAGCGATGGTCGTGGGCTGGGCGACGTCGCTGCCCTGACCATCACCGACCAACAAACCGCCGAAACGACGTTGCGCCGCTATCAGGTTCTTGCGCTGCCATCACGCACGCTGGTGATGGAGGATGTGTCCGGTTCGATGGGCTACAGCGCCGGCGCCGACACCAGGATCGGGCTGACCGTCCAGGCCAGCGAAACGGGCAGCGCGCTGTTTCCCGACAACGCCGCACTGGGCCTATGGGCGTTTTCGATCGGCCTCGGCGGCGGAAGTCAGGACTATCGAGAACTGGCCCCGATCCGGCAGCTATACGAGAATGTCGACGGGACTACCCAGCGAGAGCTGATCCGCCAGCAGATCCGATCGTTGCCGGGGCTGGTGGGAGGCGGTACGGGTCTCTACGACACGACACTCGCTGCATTCCGTCAGGTCAAGGAAGGGTACGACCCGGATTACATCAACAGCGTGATCATCTTGACCGACGGTTCGAACGAGGATCCGGGCAGCATCTCGCTCGATGAACTGCTCGCCAGCCTGCGCGCCGAGCAGGACCCGACCAAGCCGGTGATCATCGTGACGATCGGTATCACCGACGACGCCGACGCGGGCGTCCTCCAGCAGATCTCGGCAGCAACCGGTGGAACAAGTTTTCTGGCGAGAAATCCTGCAGAAATTCCAAACGTGTTTGTGAATGCTCTCAAAAGCCGCGCGGGACGCTGAATCAACCGCTACTTTTGGCATCGAAGTCTGCTCGATGCCCGAATGTCGCTGAATCAAGGGGAGTCAACGGAAATGTCGGGGCGTCACGGAGCAGGGACACCAAGGAATCCGGCCTACGCATGGGCTGCGCTGGCAGTAGTTGCTGTGGTCGTGGTGGTCGGTGGCTACTTCGGTGTCCAGGCCGTACGAGCAGGTGGTGGCGGTTGCGACACTGTGGACCAGGTCTCGCTCGCGGTGGATCCGACCGTTGCGCCCGTCATCTCCGACATCCTCTCCACCTCCGACGTCGTCGAACGTGGCTGCACCGACTTCGAAGTACGCGCGGAAGCCCCCACCGACACCGCAACCGAGTTGGCTGGCACCGACGAGAACCGTCCCGATCTCTGGATTCCCGACTCGACGTTGTGGTTGCTCAAGACACTCCGGTCGACCGGCGCGCTGCCGGAGGTCACCAAGTCCTCGGTCGTCAACACCATGCCGGTAGTGGTCACCCGGGCGGGTGAATCGACTCCGGCGAACACCTGGCTCGAAGTGCTGCAGGCTCCAGCGGTGCGCATCGGCGATCCGCTGAACAGCAGCGCCTCACTCGCGTCGATACTCGGCGCCCTGGCCGAGTCGGAAGTAGCCATCTCCGACGCCCAAGCAGTGTCCGCAGCTCTGGTGCCGAAAGCGCAGGATTTCGGACGCATCGTCGACGAACCCCACGACACGGCAGACCTCGTCGAGCAAGCCGCGACCGACGGCGGTAGCAGTGTGGCGACCGAACAGAGCGTCGTTGCCTACAACTCAGCACATCCGGATGCCCCGGTGGTGGCGACGGTTCCGCCGACGGGCAGCTACTTCCTGAACTACCCGCTTGCGATAACCGCAGCTGCCGGACCCGACTACGACCGCGTCAAGGACGCCGGAACCGCGCTGTCCTCGGTGCTTGCGACGACTACGGCCACGGACGCTTTCGCTGCTGCGGGGTTCCGTCAGGCGAGTGGCATTCCGTTGGCCGACAATGCGGGAGTCGGCTCGGTCGCGTCGTTGGAACTGAAGAATCCTCTGGCGATCGAGTCGACGTTGCGCGACTGGTCCGTACTGGCACTGCCACTGCGCACCCTCGTTGTCGAGGATGTGTCCGGTTCGATGGCGGCCAAGTCAGGTGACTCGACTCGGATGGCACTGACCGTCGAGGCGAGCCTTGGTGCGAATGCCCTGTTCAGTGATCAGACGGAGATGGGTCTGTGGGCGTTCTCGATCGGTCTCGGCGGCGGCAACCAGGACTACCGCGAGCTCGTTCCGCTCGGCCCGGTGTCCAACGTGGTGAACGGTCTTCCGCAGCGTGAGGCCATCCTTGCGGCTATCGGAACGTTGCCCTCGCTCGTCGGTGGCGGAACCGGTTTGTACGACACCACGCTGGCAGCATTTCGCCGGGTCAAGGAGGGGTACGACCCGAAGTTCGTCAACAGTGTCATTCTGCTGACCGATGGCACCAACGAGGACGAGGGCAGCCCGAGTCTCGATCAGCTCGTCGATACCCTGCAGCGAGAGCAGGATCCGGTTCGGCCGGTCGTGATCGTGACGGTGGGTATCACCACCGACGCAGATCCGGTTGCTCTCCAGCGCATTTCGGCTGCGACGGGCGGAACCAGCTATGTGGCAGAGGATCCACGAGATATCCCCGACGTGTTCGTGCAGGCTCTGAACAGCAGAACGCAGCGAATCGGCGGGGAATGACGTCGATCAGACGAACGTCAGCGTGATAGCTGCGGCGCAACACAGCACGACGACGACGAGGGCAAGGGCGTCGGACAGATGCGGTCTGCTCGGGTGTGCCGAAATCTGACCTGATCCACCGCGGGCGGTGATGGCCTCACCCATCTCGGTGGCACGCCGGATCGCGATCGACATCGTGGCGGTGATGAGATCCACGATGGAATTGTCTGCGGCACTGTTCAGTACGGACTTCGGTCGAAGCCGTCGTGCGGCGATCATGGTCCGCATCTCCTCGATCAGCAGAGGCAAGGATCGCAGGCACAGTGCGACGGTTGCGGCCCACTCGTCGACCGGCAACCGCAGCTTCGTCAACGGCTTCCCGAGCACCGTTATCGCCGGGGCGATATCGCTCATCGATGTCGTCCACCCGATCATCAGCGACGCACCGAGCAATACGAACGCGAACACGGTGGTACGGAGAAAGAGGAGAACGGCATCGCCTCCGAGAGGCAGATTGAGTAGTGCGCCGGCCAGGAACAATCCCCAGATCCACAGTGGCGGACGGGGAAGCGCCGTAGGAGGAATATGTCCGATCGCGGCAGTCACGACGAGAAGTCCGACGATTATGCCGATCGAAATCCATGACGGAGCAACGACGATGGTGACACTGATCAACAAGACCGCGATCAATTTCGTTCCGGCCCACAGACGATGGATCGGCGACGGACGCGGAACTTGTCGGAGGACGACCGTGGTCATGACGGCACCCCCGGCGTAGCAAGTTCGGACACGATACGGCCGGTGTCGAGGGTGATGGTCCGGTCGCAGATTCGATCCATGCCGTCGATGTCGTGCGAGATCACTACCACTGCAATCCCTTGACGGCGCAGCGTTCCGAGTACCTCGGTGATCTCGGTCCGTCCCGGTGGGTCGAGCCCGGCGAGGGGTTCGTCGAGTACGAGGATTCTCGGCTTGTTGACCACGAGACCTGCGATGACCACGCGTCGCATCTGACCGCCGCTCAGCGAGTCGATTTCGCGGCCCGCAAGAAGCCGATCCAATCCGACTGCATCCATGGCGCGTGACACCGCTGCGGAGCCGACTTCGGGACCGCCGGCGGATTCGATGTCCTCGGCAACCGTTCGCCGCTGCAGCTGCAGCCGTGAGTGCTGAAATGCGAGACCGACGGCTCCGACGTTGCGACTGATGTCGCTACCGTTGAATTCGGCGGATCCCTCCGAGGGCTTCGTCAGGCCTGCGAGAACCCAAGCCAGAGTGGACTTTCCGGATCCATTGCCGCCGAGGATCAGGATGCCGTCACCCGTGGCGATCGTCAGGTCCACTCCGTCGAGGGCGCGCTGCGACCACGGAGTTCTGCGGTTGTAGGTGTGTGCGATGCCGCGCAGATGCATCAGTGCCGGTCCCGTGCGCTGATGAGATCCGCTGTGAAGGGGCCGTGCCGATCCGGTGAGCGGGGCACGCATCCATTCGGGCACATGGTCGACCTGGACTCCGCTGTGCAGATGAATCACTCGATCGGCGGCAGTCGTCTCGAGCTCCTGGTGGGTGACGAGGACGACCGACATCCGATGGCGCTTCGGCAGAGCGGCGAGCAGGGCCACCAGCGTCGTCCGGCCTTCGGCGTCGATCATCGCTGTTGCCTCGTCGGCGATCAAAAGCGCAGGCTGGCGAGCCAGAGCGGAAGCCACCGCGAGTCGTTGTAGCTGGCCACCGGACAGCGACGAGGTGTCGCGATCGCCCATCCCGGTCAGACCGACCTCGGCGAGCAACGCGTCGACGTCGAGTTCGTGGCCCGGCGGGAGTCCCCACACCACGTCGTCGGATACTCGGCTGCCGAGCACTTGGCTTTCGGGTCGCTGCGAGACCACTGCGGTGCCGCCGATCAAACCGAGCCCGGCCACTCCGGGGCGGGCAACATGTCCCGACGTCGGAGCGCGGCCGGCGAGAATCCGAGCGAGCGTCGATTTCCCGGAACCGTTGTGTCCGACGACTGCGATGAACTCACCGAAGTCGACGGTGAGATTTATGTCCGTCAGTGCGGCGGTGCGGGATTCACCGTATCGAAATCCGACGCCCGTCAGTTGTAGCGGCAAGGGCGCTACGGTGCCGGCGCCTGACGTAGGTAGATGTTCGACGACCGGAATCGTGGCCAGTCGGTCGAGGACCGCGCCGAGAATCAGCCACGTGAACAGTGCCCCGACGATGATGGACAGACTTGTCGTGCCGAGGATCCACCACCACCAGTTGTCGAGGATCGCGCCGACGCTGCCACGCAACACGTCTGCGGGGGACACCAGAATTTCGGCCCTCGACATCAGTCTTGCGACACCCTCGACAGTGTTCTCGATCGTCCGGAGAAACAGCTCGCGCAGCGGGGTCAGAAGGAAGAGGATACCGACGCTGACGAGTCCGATGGCGGGTCCGACCACCGCGGACGTAGCGAGAACAGACAGGAGACCTTGCTTCTTACGCTTGCTCCTGCCTACCAGACCGCCGAGCAGCGCCGACATTCCGACGGTGAACGCCGTGGTGGTGCCCGCTACGGCGAAGGCAACGAGAACTCCGGCGGCAGCAGCTGCGACCAGCGCACGGGTGCGGTGTCGTTGCGCGACCACAGCCATCGGTACTGCCGCGACGATCTGTAGGGCGGTGGCCATCGGTACGACCATCGCGACGACCGACAGCCCCACTGTGAAGCTGCTCATGACCGCCGCGGTCGCCAACTCCGCCGGCGTCAATGCTGTTCGCGTGGTCGCGTCTGCGGGGCTGTCGGTCACCTGTCCAGTGTGCCAGCTGGCGACTTAGACTCTCGCGGTGATCACCGTCGACGAAGAACAATGGGAAACCCCGGTAGGCGCCCAGCTGCGGGCGGCACAACGAGCCGAGCTCGATGCCCGGTACGGCACCAGCGATCACGAACCCGGCGCGGCGCCGTCGGTCGCCGACATCGCCGTCTTCGTCGTCGCGCGTGACCACAACGCCGTCGGGATCGGGTGCGGCGGTCTCCGGTTGCTCGGCAACGACGAAGCTGAGATCAAGCGCATGTATGTCGTCCCCGCACAACGAGGACGCGGTGCTTCTGTCG